>CACYOC010000012.1 GCA_902775975.1 uncultured Bacteroidales bacterium
TCTTCGAGTACATCTCAGACGTCATCAACAGGACGGCACTGATGCAGCCAAATACAGACATCAGTGAATACAGAGCCTTGTTGCCTGATAAATGGAAGGGCTTATAGCCTGCAAGGCGTCAGAGCGGATACGCTTACTAAAAATGAGAGGGTAATGTGACACATATGAGGGGGATCTGGCGCATCCCCCTCATGTCTTCAATCCCTTTGTGCATCGGCATCCCAGAAGATTCTTGCCCCAAAATGAGGGGGATAGGCTCAAAACAATGACGAAGAAAATGTTTCAGGTCATGTTTTGGAGCAGCACAAGCAGAAAGCCTTAGTTAGAGCTGCAAAGTGTTTTCTTAACAGTCCCAAGATTAGCGAACGGCATAGATACTCAATTTTGCCTCTATAACTCACTGATAATGAGGCTGCTGACGAAAGTACGTTTCGAAGGCCGCGAAAGTACGTTTCGTTCGCTGCGAAAGTACGTTTTGAAGGCTGCGAAAGTACGTTTTGAAGGCTGCGAAAGTACGTTTTGAAGGCTGCGAAAGTACGTTTTGTTTAGTGCGAAACCTATCCTCGTTTTCAGTAAGCCACAATAGTAAAGTTTTTTCGTAATTATCTTAACGATAAGCACTCGATATTTCCACCCCCATTCTCCTTAAATTCTGTATCAAAATATTTGTTGAAATCCAACTTCTCCATAAATCAATGTCTTATTTTCTGGCTTCAAAGATATAAACTAATTCTGAAATGACCAAAGGTAATGATGAAAATCTTACGGCGGTCTGCCATCTGCTATGCTATTATGCCACTAAAAGCAAAGCAGCAATAGCCCCTACTCCTTCAGCTGCCAACTTACCGTTCCAGAAGTCATCAGTCAACTTATGCTCAATGATGTAATCTCGCAGTTTCAATCGCCAGACTTTGTTCTGCAGCAGTATCCATAAAGATTCATCAAAATAGGCGAAGTCTATATTCTCCTTTAGCCAGGCTTTTGATGGCGTATGCCCTTTGCTAAGCCTTTCACCTTGATAGTTCAAATGCCAGAAGCCATCAGTTTCCAAATGCCAGAACGGCTTATCTATGGTTGTCTTATCATCAAACTGCGAATCCTTGGCATATTGTGACATCAACATATTATACCGTCCTTCCAACCAATCATTAATGGCAAATTGATTATTTCTAAACACATTCGCTTCTATCCCATCGATGATAGCAACCATTAGGACTGGCTTAGCAACGATAGTTTCACCATGAATCTTAGCCTGGCGAATCGTTGCTATGCGCTTTGTATAGTAGTTGAAACACTGTTCGTAACTGAAGAATTGAATTTCCCTATTCATAACTTTACGCCTTTAGTTGGGCGCAAAGTTATGAAATAAATATGACAGTTCCAAATATATTTCAGCAATAATTAAATACTATACACAATTCAGCAATTAACTTCTCCTTCTCAAGATATACCGACTACCGTCAACACATTCAACCTCAGATAATGTTTTGATTATTTTTTCGACGTCATCCTCCATAATAGCGTCGCCCCATGCTGTCCGACTAATCGTTCTAACAACATCCTTAATTTTAGCTGGTGTTCTAAAATAGCCTAATGCCCGAAGGATTGCTTGTTTTCTGACTGTATATTGCGGATCCATTTTGGGCTTAGAGATATTTTCTACTTTTCCGGGAAGAGTTTTATCTGTAACAGAATTATCCACATCTGCCACAGAAATCAGTTCTCCGTTATTGTCATACCACTCTCCATTTACTTTCAATCTACATTCCCAAAAGTCTGGACTATCAAGAATATCTTCTACTATCCTATCGTATTCATAAACGGCATCAATAACTGGATATAATTTTGAACCAGGATAAGCTACAATTTTCATGTTACCTTTCATCCACGCCTCACCATTATACAGCATACCTTTTACGGTAAAACATTCGTCTTTAAAATTTAAACGATAAAGCTTGCTATTAATGTATTTTAGCCTACCTTCAGTTGCATAGACTTTCTCTCCATGTTTGTTAAGTATATAGCATCTTGTAAATGTATTCTCAATCGCAAAATCAGCTTGAGATGACTCTACAGAATCCAAAGATTTTGTAGAATTATCATCTTGTCCATAAGTATATTCTATTAGGCCAAGTTTTGCAAGTCGCATTTTGACGGCCACTTCTGAGCGACCGATTTTCTCTGCAATATCCACAATTTCAATTCCTCGCTGGAAATAGAGTGTTATACGTTCCTCTTCATCCTCAGTCCAAGGTTTACCTTTACGGTTCTCTTTTTTCTCTTCCTCTTCAGAGTCCTCAAGCGATTGAGTCGTTATTGTTTTAATAATATTTCCGCTCGAATTCAAATATACATGTTCAACTTCCAATCCATTATCACCTTCTTTATTATCAAAAGAAGATGCTTTCTGTTCATTTATTTCCTCTGTTGAATATATATCCTCTTCTATATCTGCCCTATCATCTTCCACATTATTTCCACGGAGGATTTCAATGGCAGCATCAATATTATCTATCAAATCCATTGCACCATCTTCACTCATCAACGAAATCTTTAAGTCAGATAAGAAGTTTTCGTAAAGGAAAGCAATAGATGGAGTTATTTCTTCTTTTCGTATCGGATGATTTACGATATTATGATATAAATCAAAGACTGTTGGACAAACTTCCTTAATCATTTCTCTCTCTCTTCGATGTTTTTTAAGGAAAGAGTAATATTCGTAATTAAGAGCAATTTGTAAATCTTCATTAAGGCCATTAAATTGGAGTAACGTCTCTTCATCCACTTGAGTAACATTTGATTTTACGTTATCTCCTTTCTTAGATAGAATATTTTCAAATTCTGAGAGAGCAGAAACAGAATAATCAATTGAATTATCTGAGCTTTCAGATAACTTTTCTATTTGTTCTTCAGTTAGATTAAAATAAGTCTCAAGCAAAGCTCTTTTTAATGATGATCGACCAGATGGCAACGTCATCAAAAAATACAAATCTTCATCAAGTTCTGCACATTTAACAGAGTCGTTCAGTTTCGCTTCTGAAGGTTTTATATTGGTATCGCGCATTAAAGATAGAATGTCTTCTTTGCCCCTAAATGGTACGATATGCCAAAAACTATCATTCTGCAAGTACCAGAATGGCAAGTATGCTTCCGGGTGGAATAGTGGCTCGTTTGGTAATACTTTGTTCCATACTTTCAAAAACAATGTCTTTAAAGAATCATCATAATAGATTTCATTATCTGTTATGATGTTTTTCTCATACATTTCAATAACTGTCAACATCAGAACCGCCTTGTGTGGCGATTTCCGACCATACTTATTATTTGTCCTAAGGTTTTTGAAAGCTTCTACGTAGTCCATAGTTTTTCAGAATTACAATTCCTCTACTCCTTCTTCGTCTATCTGTTTTACAGATTTGTCTGTCAACTGTAGGAAGATATCAAGGAAAGCTCTATTAGAGAAGAAATATCCCTTGTCTTCTTGCAATTTCTCTTCCATTATGGAGAATCCATAGTTCGCATATTCTTCCATGGTTTTTATTAGAGCAGAAACAACGGCATTTGCATCTATAGTTCCTTTGTCTAGAGCAATCCAGTCAACATCAGTCTTTGCAACAAGAGCAATAAAGATATATGAACGCAAATTAGGATAAGCCTTACGAAATTTCTTAGAGTCTAGATTCCCCCAATACTGTAATGGCTGTCCTAACCCCTTTACTTCATCTGTGTCCTCGGACAAAGGAATTCTTTTATTTTCATATAATCCTATGAAAAATGCCATAATATAAGGCTCATAACCAGCACCAAGGATTTTTCCTTTAGCTCCAGTATTGCCTGAAGCTCCTATGCCATAATCAGAAATGACACGAATTACACTCTGCTCATATCGCTTTTCAAACCTTGGGTTTCTACGTCCCCATTTATCGATGAGTTTCTCGTCTTTCTTTACAAGTTCCTCTATATCATTAAATGCCTCTGCCATAGTTTACTTAATTTTGGTAATTGTTGTTTGAATTGTTCCTAATTTCTTATCATCGAATGGACGCTTTTTCTCAATGCGGTAAATACTTCCATCGATATCTTTAATTCTTGAAAGGTCTAATATGGCCTCTCCGTTACTACCATCACGCAGAAAGCTCTTTGTTACAATTATCACCTGCTTTCCTAATGAGCTAATTACTCTAAAGAATTCATTTTCTTTCGTGTCTGTGAACGAAGATGTTGGTGCATCAAACAGCAAGGGTAATTCTGTACCATCTCTTTCACTCGACAAATTACCGATAGCAAACAAAACAGACATCAGATAGGTTGTCTTTAATGCTGTATTTGGATTAAATATGCGTACACTATCATTATTCATCAAGAATGCCTCTCCTTGTCCGTTTTGCTTTTCGATAATTCTAATTGTTCCTTTGAAGTCATTTGTATTCAATTTCTCCAAGAATAGATTTGACTTTTCTTCTATGGCATCGAGTAATCTTCTCTTGTTCTCTTCTTTCGCGTTTTTGAATGCATTAGAAATCTGTTGGATAATAAAGGCCGTTTTTGCATACATCTCTGCTGCAGTTCCTTCTGAAGTTTTGCTGAGAGCCAGTTCTGCCTCTTCAAGAGCAGCTCGGTGTTGTTCTCTTTGTCGTTTCAGTATATCAATCCTATTGATAGCTCGATTCTTTTTGTCCATCCAGTCTGATATGTTATCATAGTGGGCCAAAAGCTGTTCTTCTGTCAGACCATCAGCCTGGGCCAGAATACGTTTCTTTTGTTCGAACTCAGAGGCAAGATTAGCATCAATCTTCTTAATATCATCGTGCAAGCGGTTATTAAAAGCAATAGCGTCTTGAACTTTACGACGCATCTTAACTACCTCGACAAGATTATCATTAAGGGTCGTGTCTCTTTTTTGCAACTCTCCAATATAGTTTGCCTTGTATAATGGTTCTATTCCCTCATCCGCCTTTCCTTTAAGTGATGCTTTATACTCTTCTAAGCGGGCGTGCATAAAATTCCATGCATCCGTTCCTTTCTCAGCTTTACGGCCACAGAACTTACAAACCTCTTCTTCGAGCATGTCCTCCATGATTTTCCTTCCAGGAATATGGGCTGGAAGTGAAGTAAATCCTCTTTCAGCAGCCTTTATCGCTTTCTCTACACCTGCCGTCACAAGATATTGGTCTTCCAGCCTTTTGCGCTCGTTCATAAGGGTGTTTATCTTAGAAGAATACTCTTCCGCAGTTTCAGCAAATCCCATAAGAATCCACATATCATCAAGAAGATTGATGGTGTAATTCTCCTTAATCCTTGCGGCTGTTTCTGATCTTCGTTGAGAAAGTCGTTCTATTCTTTGGTTGACAGACTTGAGAAGTTTTGATGCTTCTTCACTTTGCTCGATATTCTTCAACAATCCCTCGAAGTTCTCTGCTTCTCCCTCTTTAATCTCTATTTCCCGTTCTATATCTGCTAATAGTCCTTTTTCTTGCTCGATTGTCTGATTAAGCCCTTTGATTTTAACGGCATTCTTTTTGTCAAGCCTTTGAGCATTGTCACGTGCTTGTTCTGCATTTTTCGTTGCAAACTCCATAAAAGAGAAATATGCTTCAAAATCCTGCACCTCGCTAAATTCATCGACAAGTTGTTTTAAGGAATTTGACTTTTCAAGGATGTTCAAGTCCTGTTCACCTTTGAACATGATGAATTTGCGCATCTCTGATGGTAAATCTTTGTCGAAAGCGACACCATCTTTTATAATACGTTCAACTCCAGTGCCTTCAATCAAAGAAAATGTATAATTGGATGTTGAGACCTCTCCATCAAAAGACTTGGTGAAATGAAATATCTTCTCTAATACTTTGATTCTGCCTTTGTGCTCATAGGTCATAGCTACACGAACATCATCAGAACTATTTGGCATAAGTTCTTCACTTCTTTTCTTAGAGATATACTTGGTATCCATTTTGTTTGTCCCATCAGTACGGAACAGCCATTCAAGAGCCTCATAGAATGTGGTCTTGCCATCACCGTTGGAGCCAATTATCAAATTCAAGCCTTCAGACAATTCGAAAGAATTGTCTTTATAATAACTCCTAAAATTCTGGATTTCTATTTTCTGAACAATCATAGCAAGTAATTGTCATTGATGTAGTTAAACACTGTCATATATACTTTCTTTTGATTAGCTGCATCAGTTGAACCATCAAGGTTCTTTATGATGCGAGCAACTGCAGCCACTACGACATTTTCAGAGTTCATAGCCGTATACAAATCTTCATACTCCGACTTGTCGTACTCGTAGAGTTCTTGTAGCTTTTTGTCATCAAGAACCATGTGTAACATTCTTTCTTTGTTTGTCATAAGCTATAATAGTTTTAGATTGTCAATGCATAATGATCCAACACTTCTCTTAATTCTAATTCTGAATACGAAGGGTTTTCTGAAAGATTAGCGAAATTTCGCACTCTTAAAAGTTCGCCCTTTACTAACGCCTGTTCCATACGATAACTATCGCTATATGGATTGACTTCAGGAAGGACAACAAGATCATGCAGTTCAGCCATCTTCTTGTCGGGATGAGTTCTAAGCACACGTCCACGACGTTGAATGAACTGACGTGGATTACCCGTACTTGAGCAGAAAATTGCCAGTTCGCTACGAGGCACATCTACACCCTCGTCAAGACATTTCATCGATGTCAGCACATGTAGTTTCCCTTGTGCAAAGTCATCTAGTATTTCATCCCTATCTTTTTGACCAGATACAAACTTTCTTACTGTTACGTGGTCATCCACTTCTGTTACTGCTTGGGTATATATATCAATAAGATGATCTGCATCGTTGTCATCATCAATGTTTTCATTTTTATCAAAGTCATCTTGCGCTCCGACATAATCAGGCTTATTACCTTCAGGAACATATATCAAGGAATATTTCAGATTTCCAATTTCCTCAAATCTTTTCTCAATAATTGATTTGAAAATCTCTAGTTTGTTAACAGCCTTATGTATAATACGTTTACGTTCGAGAAGTTTCATTTTAAGGATTTCGTCAATATGGTCAAATGTCTCCGTATTGTAGTTGAAATACTTAGCGATCTTATCTGATATTTCCACATAAGCATTCATCTCATCAGGCGTTAATCTAACCACATGAGGATAATACATATATTTACAGAGTACACCATTGCGGATAGCCTCTTCCATACTGTATTCGTATGTATAGTGCTCTTCTGTTCCAAAGAACTTATTAAGTCTCTTGTTGCCCTCGTCATCAAATTGGCGTTCTGGCGTTGCAGATAAGCCAATCCTCCTAAGATAAGGAATCTCCTTCAAGCGTTTCACCAACGAACCAGAACCCATATTGTGACACTCGTCTGCAATCATCAACAAACGCCTCTTGTCAAAGCCATTCAAAACATTGAACACTTTCTCCCGTGAATAGGATGCGTAGGTAGATATAATAATATACGAGACTTCTGGTTCTCTTTCTGTCCTGTATTTCTCATTAAAGCTAATACGCTCTACCTCGTCGCGCCAAGTTGGGTTTTTCGAATAAACCTTCGTGATGTTTGAAAATTGGAATTTCCGGCACTCCTGTTCCCATTGGTTGACGAGGGTGATTGTTGGTACAAGAATGATGGCTTTATAATAGCCCTTTCTCTTATAGATTTCCAAAAGGCAATTCAGCGAAGTGATGGTCTTACCTGTACCTGTAGCCATCGCAAACAAGCCTTTCTGCCCATTATTCTTCCAATTCTCAAAGGCAGTCTTTTGATATTCTCTTGGACCGGATGGATAAGGAAATTGGGGTTCAATATTCAAATCATCGCAGACTATATCTGATTGCTCCTGCCTTTCTTTTATTCTTCTTTCTTCCTTAATCTTCCGGAGCTTCTTCTCCACATCAAGTAGCTCTTCAATATCCTTATCGCCATAGTTGGTTTGGATAGCAGAAATAAGATTCTCTGGAGATAGGTATTCTATGTTGCGTTTTTTGCCATTCATGATAGAATCGAACTCTTCACGTTGACTGGCAATTTTCTTCTGCACCATCTTATCAACAGAATCACTCCTGGATATTGTTATTTCCTCGAGGTTATTGAACAATCCACTAATTGTAAAGTTGGCCGAGCCAGTAAATGAAGTGGTGCTATCACCATCTCTAAACTGACCTGATTTAGTATGAGCTATACCTTTCTTATTTTTTGGCTTGATAATTCTGATGTCAATACGTTTGTCGTAGATAAGGAATGCAAGACACTCAAAGAATTGCTTTTGATACTCATCGAAAGTTTGGCGTAAAGTCTCGAAATTAGTTAAATCAAAACAATCTATTACTCCACCATGAACCCCTTTGCTGATAGCATCTTTGTCCTCTTCTGATACGATATGGTTTATGACAAGCCTCATCCTGCCACCATTAGAAATAAAGGTAGCAAATCCTTCAGCTAGTACACTAATCGTAGCAGAACTGAAATAACCTAATTGAAGGTCAAACTCCTTACTGTTCTCCAAACAATCGTTGAAGAACTTCTCAGGCGAATTAAACTCACCTGGTCTATACGTTCCGTCTTCTGCCCAATCTACTTCGTACAGCATAACTACATCATATAAAGCAGTTCGTACACATAATATCATCGCCAAGGATTTCCGCAAGGGTTGTTCCCTTGTTGTTAGCCTTGCTTTCTTTCTGGCGACGGATGATGTCGAGTTTTATCTGACGGATACGCTCTGGCTTAATGAGGTCTGCAAGACTCTCGTTCTGATTCCAGGTATAACCGTCTTTCTCAAACTCCATCGCTTGTTTAAAGAGATCAGGATGCTGCTCGTAGAGCCATATCCACTCTATCTTCTGCTGGAAGAAACAGAAGTAACAACCAGAACGACTACGGCAATAGGTCCCGGTCTCTCCAGCAACCTCGAAAGGTATCTCTTCATAATAGGCAGGTACTCCTACTCCACTCTCTCTCAACAAACGGAAGATGTCGTCCTTTACCAAAATGTCTGTGTTATCAAGAAGTGGAAAATCATCCAGTTTCCCCACTGGATAATCTGTCGTTTTCAGAAACTCGAATACAGCATGATTGAAAAGCTTGACATCATAGTCGAGCAATTCATTCATCTTTTTGGAGTAATAGAATTGCTTGGTGATGGGTCTCTTCACAGTCTCTATGATTTCATCACGCAGGAACCCTTCAGGGCATAGCTTCTCATATATACCAACAATCTGCTCCAAGTTCTCGTTGTGTAGGAACTTGTTGATGACATCAATACTCCAAATGTTCTTGCGGAAAGGGAAGACAGCTTGGATATTTGGCTTTGAGGAGATATAGCCATCTCTGTCCTCATCGCCACGAATGCCAACATAGGAAACGGCATAATCATCACCAACGTACTCTTCAAACTTATCGAGTTTCATCTTCTTGGTGCACCAGCGAGCCTGAGGTGAAGGCAGAAAGCCACCCATTGCTTTCAGAAAATGATGGAATGGTGTTGGCTCTGGGCTACCTTCAGCAGCTCTGAGTCGTTCTATCTTTCCCAAGTAGGCCTCCAGACGGTTGATGAGCGTTTCTGTTTCTGCCAACTCACAACCTGTATCTGAATTGTAGTACTCAATCTTCAGAGATGGGTACGTCTTCTTCAGATAGATAGCGAGGGCTGCACTATCCTTACCACCTGAAATTCCCAATATATGTCTTACTTTTGTCATTTCTTCATTTTCTTATTAAGTATCGACAGTAATGTGCATACGTCGATATTGTTGTCACCAGAAAGTAGCTTGCTGATTTTCTTTTCAAGTTCATCAGCCTTTGATTTGTCTTTCTCAGGCAAAACGTATGTTTGTGTCCTTACATTGGTTCCCTTGTTGGTTACCATATCAAAGGAGTATGCTTCATTCTTCTCTGAATCACCAGCTTTCTGTGAAATATCAGAATACTTTTCACATTCGCGGAACAAATAAATCAAGTCATCAGCCAGTTTGTCCTCTTGTTCATCCCTCAAAGCATCAAGACGTTGTTCGAGAATAGTATAACAGATAGACTGGTACCATTGAGTGCGATTGTCGTATTCGGTCATTACATGGTGATAGAACTCACGTTGCTTGTCTGTTAACAAATAGTCTTTCACATAAGCCAACCGCTTGCGAACCTCAAGGATGTACTCTGAATAATCATAGCTTTGTAAGCCAAACTCTTCCACCAATCTTGCCTCTATACGATCTATCAACTGCGAATAGCTTGAACGTAATTCTTTAATGGCTCGCTGAATGATTTTACCATACTCGTTGATGAACTCCTCTTGTTTAAGCTTTTCCTGAGTAAAACCGAGAGCCTCTGGCAAATCCTCAAAGAAAGCTTTCTCGGGGTCTTTAGCCTTCGCCAATACATCGCGGAACTTCATCGTTGATTCGTGGTCGAACTTGCGAGTGTGCTTGGTGTATTCATCCAATCGAACATAGAAACTGAGGAATGGCTTGATGGTCTCTATAAAACTGGCATTGGTGATAGTAAATTCATCGCCAAGATTAATGAAACGACGATACTGGTTGAAGAAGCCCAACTTCACACCATCAACAGCGAACTTCTTGATTTCAAAATCACCAGGATGCTTTTGTAGCAAGTCGAAAAACTCCATGTTTACATTGGGCATGAACGCACCTTTAGATGCATCATACAATGCAAAATCCTGCCGCTTAATAAAGAGATATGTAGGAATCCAGAATTCAAGGAAACCTTGTTTCAACTTATAGGGTTGAGCCGATAACAACTTTATTAGCTCAGAAATCTTACGAGCCTTATTCTCTGAACTCTTCAGGAATTCTTCACAAGCTTCCCATAAAGGCATAAAGCCCTTGTTCGTTGGTGCGTCTGCGAAATCTCCATCCAGATGCAAGCCTGTATTCAACAACAACGATGCACAGATGGTTTTCTCTGGAGGAAACTTGTCTTCAGGGAATCCCATTCCACTTTCAGAAAAATGTTCTGTCAAGTATGTAAGATAGCTCTTGCGAGCAGCAGTTATTGTACCGCTAAGTTTATGCTTATTGAACAACTCATTAACCATCACGGGAGTCTTGTAATATACCTTATCACATACCCTTGATAATAATTGATTGAAGTCACGATGGCTTTCAACTTTCTGCTCTTTGCCACCAAACACCCATACTACCCTATTCTTATAGGAGAAGAGATTGTCGCTAATGGCTTTATTGAGCAACGTCTCTTCATACTCCTTTAGTTTTTGGATTTCAGTTACAGCCACCCTGTCGTTTTTGTCGAGTACACGTTCCAACAGATACATGTACTTCTTAATGTTGTAGAGGTGGTCTATGATGTCTTCCGTGTTTGTAAAGTAAGCAAATATCAGAGCATGGTCAGTTTCTGAACTGAACTTCTTGATTTCCTCCAACGCTTTCTTGTGCGTAGAGAATATCAGTTCAATGTAGCCGTCTGTATCACCAGTAGGTACAGCATCCAACGGCTCCTCACGAATCAAGTACTCAAAGAATCGTGGTGTGCCCTTTTGATAGAAGTGAGCCTTAACTGGTGAAATTCTACGATTAAAGAAAACATTCAGTTCATCTACGAATGTCACAGGACGTGACACCATCAGTCCTGCTTCGCGTATCTCTGCTTCAAGGTCAACATCAGTTCCCTCGAAAAGCATCAAACGTTCTTTATATGCGGCATAGCGGATAATCTTTTTGGCGGATAGTTTTTGGATGATCTCTTTGCTATTCTCGATTGCCATAGCTTCGCGAGCATAATCAGTAAGGTTCCGTTCTGTCAGTTTGAAACCAGCTGTACCAAAAAGATTCAGAAGTCCAATGGCCTTTACAAGTTTAACTGCCTGAAGCATTTCCTCTTCATTAGCCCAATCCTGCCCTTCTACTCTTTCGATGGACAACTGAATAGTGCTCCAACTCATTGAGTCAGCATTAGCATCTTTCAAATAAGAATAGAAGTTGTATAATATGTAATCATAAACATTCTGAAGATTGTATGTCAAATGAGTTTGAGGTTCAAATTCCGATATAGAATTGGTACCTTTTGCAGCTAAAAATGAAAACAGAGAACGTTCATTCTGCCCATATCGCTGAATAGCAGTAGTGATAGTGTAAGCAGAGAAAAGGTCCAAGGGATACAATTGTTTAGCAGTATCCACGGGAAAGTCTTTGGACACATATCTTGTTTCTTTAGCCAATTCATAAAGCGGTATAGCATTTACTGCATCAGAGGCTTTCCTTTCTTCCTTTAATTGGGCAGAAGCAAGATATAGCAATTGTTCTACTGGTTCGACGAAAGTAATTTCCTTGAAACGTCCCTTAACCTTAGTCCATTCATTGGCTTGCTCTTCAGTCAATCCCTTGGCGTATGCGCCAAAGTTTTGATGGAGTGTAGTTAGAAGCATTATATGCCGTGAAGGGACATTTACCAACTCTGACAACTTCTGCAAGAAATATAGCTCTTTCTCAGGATTGTTTTTAGCAGCATGTTCAAGTACTTTACCAAACTCATCAACTACAATCAGGAGAAACTTACCTTTCTTTTGGCATTGGGTATAATAGTTTTTCAAACTATCAAGGATGCTGGTCGTGTTGCCTTCCACATTCAGAGCTTTGCTCAGCAATGTCGACATTTCAGCATAGTCTCCAACGATGTTCATAATCTCAAACGACTTAGCATCGGACAGATTCTTTGCATCTAAAAGAAATTTCTGCTTGCCAGTCTTCTTCAAGTCTGCTTCCAAAGCCAATAGAAAACTTGACTTACCTGTGCCGTATGAACCAATAATCGTAAAAGAGTGAATGCCAGTACGGAAATCGTTCACAATATTGTGAATAGCATTCTGGGCATTGGGCGTTACCAGGTATTGCATTCCTTCGGCAAAGCCGTTTTCTATGTTCGCGGATAAACTAAATGTCTTTGCCATAATAATTATCTAACACCTGTTTAACATCTAAAGTTTTTATAAACTGAACTTGCTTAATGCCAGCAACATCACTATATGTAAAATACTGGTTAAAATCGCTGGCCAAAAGTTTCAGCATATCTATTGTCTCATAATCCTGCATACAGAAGATTAATCCCACTTTTTCCTGAATGGTTTCAAAAGAGATAGTATTGTCACCTTCATATTCTTTCAATTTCAGTAAGCCATAAAGGAAAACTTCTTTAGTCACCTTACGCTTACCATCCACATTGAAGTAATAACCCTTTCCTTCTGAACTTTGACGAACCAAGTCAAGGTCTATCAGTAACGATGAAAAATCTTCATTGGATTGTGCTTTACGAGGAAGAGTATAATTCTGGAGCAACACACCAATGTCTTTCTTTACTGTATTGGCATTAAATAAAGTCATTTTTCCAGCCTCCACCATTCTCAGCTTCACATAGGTCATGACTTGTTCCCTCTCAAAGTGAGTACGTTCTTTCTGTAAGCCACAGAAGAACATTTTATACAATGTTGCTTCCTCTAAAAATAACAAATTAAAATGAAGTAACCATAAAGTACCAATATCTTCAAGATACTTATCTTTACCCATGCTATCATCAAAAAGATAATGGCCAAATTCAGTTAACTCATCATTATCCGTAATACCAAAAGCCTTAAGCCAAAAACGGATTGATGCAACCATATTCTTTCCAACGCCCAATCCAATCACAGCCTCAGGACTATTAAAGTCATTACCTTCCGCCACGAAATCATAACCCTTTTTCAGCCAAAGTGACTTACAGGGAAATGATTCATGACCAGAAAAACAATATTTCTTAACCTTATTACTACTCATTGTTTTAAGTTTGTTTGTTAAGCGGGAACAATGAGTATATGTAGAAAATGAAGAGCGCACCCTCACCCCTTGCATACTTACATCCGAGCCGTCGGCAAACAGGCCCTAACACGATATACAAGGAAAGGGTACGCCTGTAAAGGCGTAACCCAATCCCGCGAGGTCGTGTTTCAAACTAGTTTTGCCGACTATTTGGATGTAAACCTCATCAGAATCTTCGTTACGAAATTCTCACCCGCAATGTCCTTGCAAAGTATCCCGAAGAACACAATGCAGCCACAAAGGTACAAAGAAACTACAACAAAACAAAATAAATTCGGATTTATTTTGCCGTGGAGCGGAAAATGATAGAAGATAGAGGAAGGCCTCGGGCGTTAGTCTTTCCGTAATTATTTTGTTTATTCAGATATTATTCTTAACTTTGCAAGCAGAAATAAAAGAGTTAAGAAGTTATGACTGCATTACAATTGAATGCGGAACTGTTCCGTGAACTGAGCATTATTGCTGAGGACGAAGGCCTGATGAAGAAAGCCGTTAAATATATCAAGAAGTTATCTGCTAAGAAACAGACAATGGACGAGATGGAGTATATCATGTCCTCGCCGGAAATGGTGAGAATCATACGCCAAGGAGAGAAAGACATTAAGAAAAGTCGAGGACACGTCATCAAACTAGAGGATCTATGGAAATAAAATCCCTGCCTTCACGCTAGTCGGCAGGGATTTTTTATTCGGATTTATTTTGCCGTGGAGCGGAATTATGCTTCTCTCCTTGAGCGTGTAGCGATGCTATCCGCTTGCAATTCTAAAAACCTCGGCGGAAGGCTTCTTGTGGCTCTTCGTACAGTACAGCGTAGATACAGGACATAAGGGTGTTGGCAGCGTGAGCTTCCCAAATCAGTCCTATCGGACCGGCGCTAGTCTTACGCCAGGATACCCGGCCTGATGGCTTAAGTCGCTCATAGAGTTCCTGCGTTTGTTGATAGGGAATGTTCTTATCGTTAGGGTCGTGTGTCAAGTAAATGTCGGCCGATGGCGTCCAGTCATCCCAGTCGAATTGTTTTTTTATTGCGTTCAGCAGGGCCACGGTCTTGGGATGACTCAAGTTCAATGAGGCGTCGGATGTAAACATGTCGGCAGCGAAGTGGTTGTAGAGTACATCCGGGTCTAAGCCCAATTCCGAAGGCCATGTTCCACCAAAACTCTTGTTGTTCGTCACCGATTCGAAGAAGCTCATGGTCTCGCCGTCAATAGTTACATTCGTCTCATGCATCCAGGCGGGGAAGAAATCACGTAGCTGGTAACCGCCCAGTTCCTCTTCCGGGATACTGCTAAGGAAGTGCGGGAGGTAACGTAAAGTCCTGGCATAAAGGTTCTTGTCAACATTGAGAAGTTCAATCATCCTGTCTAAAAGGAATGGGCCGCCTCCGGCATATACTGATGTCAGGTTGATTTTTTTCCGTTGGCTGGCTGATAGTTGCTTGTCGTAGTGCCTGGCAAACTCCAATACTATCGGACCACCAAGCGAGTAGCCCCAGCCCGTGGTGTGTCCACCTTCAATGAGCTCCACACCATTCTCCTTCAGAATTTCGATAGCAGCCAGCAAACAGTCTGCGGTCTGTCGTGCCTGAGCGAGCATGGAAAATCCACAGTAAGGGCGGTCTGCCGACGTCCCGTAACCCTCAAGGTCTGGCTCAATGACTGCCGAGTCAAACAGATAGCGCAAATCGACAGGTGTCAGTGAAAGACTCGGGGCTACGTCTTTAGGATTAAGGAAATAGTGTACATAGAGTGACAGCGATTTCACCTTGTGTCCACTGCCATCCTTGGCATTGGGGAAGGTGATGCGTCCAGACAGGGTGATGGGGTTTCCGCTGACCGAGACACTCTCGTAGCTGAAGGTGCACGTCTGTACCTGCCAGCCGCTGCTGTTGGGTGACTCTTTGGCAAAGGTCATGTCCATTTGGGGCTTTCGTAGTCCGACAAAAGTCTCAATGGTTTCAGAAAGGATTTTATTAGCAGTCTCATTGCCCCCTACCTGATTCTGCATGAATTTATTGCTGCTGACTTTATCGCAAAAATCGTTGGAAGAATAACTTTCCATGCTGAGAACAGTATGGGGGATGATGAGCTCCTTTGGGTCTTCTTTGGTGTTGTCTGTATTGTCATGATCGTTGCTACACCCTGTGAGTGTCAGAACAATCATCATGCTTAACAAGAAAGTAGTCCGTTTCATGTCTTTGTTGTATTAATTTTCGTTCTTTTGGGCACAAAATTAAACAATATTTCCGAAACGACCAAATTTTGAAGCAGCGAATGCAGAGAAAAAGGCGGAATTATTTTGTCGTGGAGCGGAATTATGCTTTTCCTTTGAACGTGTAGCCGGCGGACTCTACTGCTGCACGGACGGACGCTTCGGTGGCGGGGCCTTTGATGGTGAGGGTGTTGGAAGAGGCGCTGGCCTTGGCTTTCTCTACGCCTGGCACTTCCTCGACGGCACGGACGACTGCTGCCTCGCAATGGCTGCAATGCATGTCGTCAACGCAATAGACGGTAACATCGGGGTCTAAGGGCTTTTTGTGTGTAAAACGGCTGAATAGTTTCATCATAAGGGCAAATATTATTAATAGTGTTAATACGGTGGCACAGACCATCTTGAAGGGGCTGGGCAGTGCGGAGGTATGCGCACAGCAGGCGTCCTGAGCGGCTACGGTGAAGTCGATGCCGCTGGCATTGAGCAGCAGTCCGAAGAGGACGGAGGAGCACACGATGGTCATCAGGTATATGAAGGTGAAACGGCGCCCCATGGACTTGTGAACGACGAGGATGGAGGCGAGGTTGACGGCCGGACCGGCCATCAGCATGACGAGGGCTGCTCCTGGCGAAAGACCTTTCATCATCAATGCCGCTGCCACGGGGATGCTGCCTGTGGAGCAGATGTACATGGGTACGGCTATGAGGAGGATGACGAGCATCTGCAGCAACGGCTGACTGCCGAAGCTGAGGAAGAACTCGTCGGGCACGGCGACTTGTATCAGTGCTGCCACGAGGAGGCCTATGAGCAGGCGCAAGCCGATGTCACGAAGCATGTCGTAATAGGCGTATTTGAGGACGAGGAGGAGGGGGTGATGGGTAATGGGTGTTGGGTGTTGGGTGTTGGATGATGGGGGTTGGGGGTCTTTGACGAAACGGTTGACTAACAGTCCACCGCAGATTCCTGTAATAAGAGCTGCCGTGGGACGGATGATGGCAAAGCCTAAGCCCATCAGCGAGAAGGTGGCAAGGATGGAGTCGATGCCTGTCTGAGGGGTGGCGATGAGAAACGAGGCGATGGCGCCCTTGGAGGCTTTCTCGTTGCGCAGTCCGATAGCGGTGGGTATGACTCCGCACGAGCACAGTGGCAGGGGAATGCCTAACAGTGCTGCCCAAACGACGGAGAGCTTATTGCTGCGCGAAAGGTAGTTGGCATAGAACTTCTGCGGCACGAAGACGTGCAGCACTCCTGCGATGAAGAATCCTAACAGCAGATAGGGAGCCATCTCGCAGACGACGCTTAGGAGCGACATGAGGAAGCTTTTTATTTCCATCGGTATTATGGTGTTGCTACAGGGTGATGCTGTCGATGCGCAGCTGCAGGCTACCGGCAGGAACTTGCACGGTGACGACATCGCCGACGCGCTTGTTGAGCAGTGCCTGGGCTATGGGTGACTTGACGGAGATCTTGCCTTCGCGCAGGTTGGCTTCGTGGGGACTGGCGATGGTGTAGGTCATGGTGGCCTGGTTGCGCAGGTTGGTCATCTGCACCTTGCTGAGCAGCTGTACGCTGTCGGTGCCGAGACGTGCGGTGTCGAGGACGCGGGTGTTTGCCAACACGCGCTGCTTGAAGCGTATCCTGCCCAGCAGACGGGCTTGCTCGCGCTTGGCGGCATGGTATTCGAAGTTCTCGCTGAGGTCGCCTTTGTCGCGGGCCTCGGCGATGGCGTCGCGCACTTGCGGCAGTTCGACGCTTTCTAACTGATGCAGTTCGGCTACGAGCTTATCGTAGCCTTCTTGTGACATGTATTCCATTTGTTGATAAGGTCTTTAGAAGTGTTCTCCCCTACTCTCGTCCGTCAGGGATTGTAAGCGTCTTTATGGTAGAAGGCAAGGATGTCGTCGAGCATGCGTTTGGCCTCGACGGCAGGGCTGTCGGGGTCGAGTTCGATGGCTTGCAGGTAGCAGTTGATGGCTTCGTGCCACTGCCCTTGCTTCCTATAGGCGTTGCCTTTCAGATAGTACTCTTCTGCGTTGTTCATTTTTATTTCGGGGGTGCGAGAATAAATGAGTAATGAGAAATGAGTAATTAGGAATTAGGAATTAGGAATTAGAAATTATGATTACCTGTAAACAGTAAACTGTAAACTCTCACCTATAATACTCTTTCTTTCCTGCTGCCAGGGTATTCTTCATGAGCGAGCAGATGGTCATGGGACCGACGCCGCCCGGCACGGGGGTGATGAAGGAGCACTTGGGGGCTACCTCGTCGAACTTCACGTCGCCATTGAGGCGGAAGCCGCTCTTGCGGGTACTGTCGGGAACGCGGGTGGTGCCGACGTCGATGATGACGGCACCCTCCTTGACCATGTCGGCAGTGACGAAGTCGGGACGGCCGATGGCGGCAATGATGATGTCGGCCTGGCGGCACTCGTCCTTGAGGGTCGTGGAGCGTGAGTGGCAGACGGTGACGGTGGCATCGCCATACTGCTTCTGCATCATCAGCTGTGCCATGGGCTTGCCGACGATGTTGGAGCGTCCGAGGATGACGCACTTCTTGCCGGAGGTCTCGATGCCGTAGCGCTGCAGCAGGGTGATGATGCCCAACGGGGTGGCAGAGATGAAGCACGGCAGTCCGATGGCCATGCGTCCGACGTTGATGGGATGGAAGCCATCGACGTCTTTGCGGTAGTCGATAGCCTCGATGATTTTCTGCTCGTCGATGTGCTTAGGAAGTGGCAGCTGTACGATGAAGCCATCGACGTCGCTGTCGTCGTTCAGCCGAGCAACGCACTGCAGCAGCTCTGCCTCGGTGACGTTGGCCTCGTAGCGGATGAGCGTGCTCTTGAATCCGCAGGCCTCGCAAGCCAGCACTTTGTTCTTCACGTATGTCTCGCTGCCGCCATCGTGTCCTACGAGGACGGCTGCCAGATGGGGCTGCTTGCCTCCACGAGCCATGATTTGCTCTACTTCTTGTTTGATCTCCGCCTTGATGGCTGCGGCAGTAGCCTTTCCGTCAATCAGTTGCATAACTTTTTATAAGTCTTATGAGTCCTATGAGTCTTATGAGTCTTATGAGTCCTATGGGGCTTATGGGGCCTATGGGGTCTATGGGGTCTATGGGAGGGTCTTACATCGGCATTTTGCCCTTCAGGGCGTTTGCCATCTGCATCATCTTCGAATTGCCCATGCCGGTCATCATGCGCATCATCTTGCGCATCTGGTCGAACTGCTTCATGAGGCGGTTCACCTCCTCTATCTTCGTACCGGAGCCCTTGGCAATGCGCTGGCGGCGGCTCTGGTTGATGATGTCGGGATTGGCGCGCTCCTTGGGGGTCATGGACTGGATGATGGCCTCGATGTTCTTGAAGGCGTTATCGTCGATGTCGATATCCTTCACGGCCTTGCCGACACCGGGAATCATCGACACGAGGTCTTTCATGTTACCCATCTTCTTGATTTGCTGTATCTGTCCCATGAAGTCGTCGAAGTCGAACTTGTTCTTGCGAATCTTCTTCTCTAAGCGCTTGGCTTCTTCCTCGTCGAACTGCTGCTGGGCACGCTCCACAAGACTGACAATATCGCCCATGCCGAGGATGCGGTCTGCCATGCGGTCGGGGTGGAACACGTCGAGGGCTTCCATCTTCTCGCCGGTACCCACAAACTTGATGGGCTTGGTGACGACGGTGCGGATGGAAAGGGCTGCACCACCACGGGTGTCGCCGTCTAACTTGGTGAGTACCACGCCGTCGAAGTCGAGGCGGTCGTTGAACTCCTTGGCGGTGTTCACGGCATCCTGACCGGTCATGGAATCGACGACGAACAGGGTCTCGTCGGGATGTACGGCGTCTTTCAGCGTGGCTATCTCGTTCATCATCTGCTCATCGATGGCCAGACGTCCGGCGGTATCGATGATGACAACGTTGTAGTTCTTGGCCTTTGCCTCACGGATGGCGTTGTTGGCAATCTCCACGACGTTCTTGTTGTCGGGCTCGGAATAGACGGGAACGCCGATGCTCTCGCCTACTACGTGCAGCTGCTGGATGGCAGCAGGACGATAGACGTCGCAGGCTACGAGCAGTGGATTCTTGTGGTCGCGGGTCTTCAACAGGTTGGCAAGCTTACCGGAGAAGGTGGTCTTACCGGAACCTTGCAGACCAGACATGAGCACAATGGCGGGATGTCCCTCTAACTTCAGCTCGACGGCATTGCCGCCCATCAGTTCTGCCAGCTCGTCGTGAACTATCTTCACCATCAGCTGACTGGGTTTCACGGCTGTGAGCACGTTCATGCCCAGGGCTTTCTGCTTGACGGTGTCTGTAAACTGCTTGGCAACTTTATAGTTCACGTCGGCATCCAACAGGGCCTTGCGAACATCTTTCAGCGTCTCCGCAACGTTAATCTCGGTGATTTTTCCTTCACCTTTCAGTATCTTGAACGACCGTTCAAGTCTGTCACTTAAATTCTCAAACATATTCCTTTTTATTATTTAGGGTGCAAAGGTAGTGCAAACCGAGCGAAAAACCAAAAGAAAAAGCAATTTTATTTTGTTTTTCCGAGGTGCAGCCTACTTTCGACCAACGGTCAAAGTACGAATAAGTGAGCAAAATTCCAAATATATTTGAGAATTTTCGAACGAGAGTACCTTCGACCGAAGGTCAGAGGTAGTGCAAACCCTACCCCTGCCGGATGGAAAACTCGCAGCCGCAATACTGCTGATTGTAGAAATGGTACTCCTTGAGCAACTCGTTGCGACGATCCTGCAAACCGCCCTTGCGCCAGTTTTGTGCCCAGAAGCGAGGGAAGGGGGAGCCCACCCCCGTCCCCTCCCGAAGGGATGGGAGATTGGTTAGAGGTGTTGGGGAGCCCACCCCCGACCCCTCCCGAAGGGATGGGAGGTTGGCGACTATTTTCTCGGCAGCAAGACCGGCACGGTTGATTTGCTCGAGACTCTTCCAGCGGCTGGAGGCCAGCGTGGTGGCAAAATACGGGATGCCGAGCTGCTGAGCCTTACGGGCGGCAGCGGTAAGACGCAGGGTGAAGCACTGTTCGCAGCGGCGGCCGCGCTCGGGTTCGTGCTCCAGTCCGCAGACATGCTGCAGCCACGACGCATGGTCGTAGTCGTCGTCAATCCAGCGGATGCCTAACGAGGCGGCATGGCGCTTGCTCTCTTCCTTGCGGATGTCGTATTCCTCGCGAGGCCAGATGTTGGGATTGTAATAGTAGATGGTGGGCTGTACGTCATGTGCCAACAGCCACTCAACAATGGCTGACGAACAAGGGGCACAGCAGGCATGCAGCAACACCTCAGTGCAGTCCTCGGGCTTTCCAAATGCGCTCTTTTGCTTCATTGATCTGCTGGAATTTCTTTTCGGCGGCACGGCGCACGTCTTCGCCTAATGCTGCCACCTTGTCGGGATGATGTTCTAATGCCAAGCGGCGGTAGGCACGTTTCACCTCGTCATCGCTGGCAGAGGGCGACACGCCTAATACACGATAGGCTGACTCGAGGTCGTTCTTGCCCATGCCTAACAGCGAGTCAATCTCATCGGCAGAGAGGTGCATCCACTGCGCACACTCCTTCATGGCAGTGACCTCGGAGGCATCGACGCGACCGTCGGCCTGGGAAATTATGACGAGGAAGTTGAGCAGCTGCACCAGCTGGGCATAGTCCATGTTCTGTGACATCTGGCGACAGCAGTCTGCTACGGTCTGACGGAAGGCGGCAGCCCCTACCCGCTTCTGCTCGTCGAAGAGGCGTCGCAGTATCTCGTCGCCCTGCTGACTGGCAGCAGGACCGAAGTTCTGGCTGAGCGTGCGGCGCACGGTCTCCATCTCGGAATGCATCACCCGACCATCGGCCTTGATGACGTACGATGCCAGGACGAGCATGGAAAACAGGAAACTGTTGCGCTGACCGTAGGTCTGCTGGCGGTAGCGCTGTCCGTAGGTCTGCGACTCGAAACCGCTCTGTCCGTCGAACGTTCCTTGTGTGTCAGCGGTATTGACGGCATCAAGCATGTTGTCGAACATGCCGCCCAACACGATTCCTGCCAGTGCCCCTAACGGGCCACCGCTCATAAAACCAATGATTCCTCCTATCCACTTACCGATTGCCATATTCTCCACGTCTAATACTCATTCCACCATGCCGTCTGGTTCTGCTCCTCACGCTCCAGGTCGTCGATGAGACACTCTGCCATACGGTACACGACGTCCTGCGGAACCTGGAAGCGAGGGTCGTCGCTATGCGGATTGATGGCAGCGAGGAAGTGAGGAACTTCGCTCTTATAGACTTCCTTCATGCGCTTGTTGTGAGGATTGGTACCTGCACAGCTGTAGGTGATGTTGGCCAGACGGTCGCACAACTTCACAAAGGGAGCGTAGGGCGTCTCACGGATGCCCTGGTAATACTTATCGCCAGCGCGTTCAGCACGGGTGCGACCTTTATCGTTGGTCAGCGCATAGACAATCTCGGTGGCCATCAGCGCCTGCTCGGCATCGAGGTATTTATGGGCGATGTGCATCACGTCGTTATAGGTCAGACGGGCGTCCTCGATGCTGTCGTGATAATAACCACCGAAAAACAACGGTAGCACGTCGTGCTCGCAGGCACAGACTTCATAGCCGAACTCGCGGATGCCCTTTACCACCATGTCCAGATGATAGCCGTAGGGCAACTCGTCGCCATAGGTCTGGTTGACACTGGCGTGCAGCGCATGGGCCGACTGGCGGATGGTCTCTATCTGAGGAGCGTACTGCTCGACATATTTATTAAAGGTCTCTTGTTCCATGGCTCTTCACACATTCAACAATCCACAAAGGTTACCTTGCTGCGACAACACTCCGTACCATCGGTGCGCACGACACGAACGCAGAACTCCTGACAGCCGTCAGACGTGTCGGAAGAGGTTTCGCGATAGAACGACAGCTGATCGCCGGCATGTGCCTCAGCGACGTAGGCAATCTCGAAGCGACGCACCGCATGTTCCCGATACCAGTCTAACGGCCAGAGGTCGAGCACATGCTCGATGTACTTCACGCTGTTGATATGACCATTGATATCGACATCGTTGTAGTTGGTATCGATGGTACGCACCAGCTGGGCATCGTCGCTCATCTTCACACGACCGCCCTTGTCGATGGGACACGCCTTCTCCTTCTCTATCCACTGGTTGATGGCTCCGTTGTCGATGTCGAAAATGTCGGTAGGCTGACGCGTCTCGGTATCTATCATCGCCCAGATGCTGCGACCATAGCCATAGACCTTCGGATGGTCTCCTGCTGCATCGTTCTCGGTGCCTACGACGGCAAAGTTGCGCGACGTGAAGTAGCGCATGGCCGACTCCACCCACGTCTCGACATCGAACTTGGTATATTGCGACGGCATCTCCGTCATCTCGATAGCTAAACGGGAAAGCACCCACGAACGATGAATGCTCATGAGGTACTTCATGCCAAAGCCACGGTCGGTGGAATGAAAATCGGCAGCGTTGAGCATGTGATTGCCCAGATGTCCCATAAAAAGACGACCGGAGAAGTCGCAATGGAACGGTTCTGCCATAAAAGAATAGCGTCCTATTTTTTCCATATTTTGCGAATTTGCATGCAAAAGTAAGCAGAATATACGAGATAAGGCCGTCACCGATTGTTAAAAAATCCAAAACATTCGCGTACATGTGTACATATTACTATTAATTTATATAATTTTGCACAGTAGAAGATGTTTAAAATATTGATATTATAAATTATTGTAAGAAAAATGAAAAGCGTTATTACCTTAGCCATCAGCAGTTTACTGCTCCTGACAGCCTGCTCGAAGTCTACGGATTTTACACCGCCTACCAGCACAGCAGGTAACACAACCGCATCCCACGCTACAGAAGTATTCGGAGTAACATTTGACCCCAACCACACGTGGAGCACGACCACAGCCAGTGAAGTGACCATCAATGCCAACGCCGACGTCAAGAAGGTGCAGGTGCTGGCGTTCACCAATGAGCTGGACGAAGACGGTGATGTCTGTTCCACCGTCAGCGTGCTGAACGAGGCTACGCTGGATGGTAGCACCACCGTGAAGCTGAACTATGATGCTCCTGATGCCAACGAGGGAATCTATGTGGCCTTTATCTCTGAGAACGACTATGCCATCAGAGAGATTCAGAACGGCGTCGCTTCGCTGGATACCAATGCCAAGAAAGCAGCCAGACGCGTACTGCCCGAAGGCATCGAACTGCCGACTGGTGATTTCACGCTGGCAGAGGCTATCCCCTCGTATGCCAACCAGCGCAACTGGGTTCCCGGCGAAATGTTGTACGACATGAGCGCACAAAGCTATAAGAGACTGAAGATGACACCTATCCAGTATGAAGCCAGTATGCTGACAGACTTGAAGAAGATGGTGTTATCATACTTCGTCAACAAGAAGGAAAACCTGCCTCTGGTAAAGGCCAGCGGCATGTACAACGATAAGTCCTACCCCATCACTACGGGTGATGACCCCATCATCGTCTCGCCCTTCTACAAGCAGGACGGTGCTCCCAAATGGGGCTGCGAGGTGTATAATGCTGACCTGTATTACTATTACTTCAAGGATGAGGACTTAGTGGGTAAAGACCCCGTGGCTTACCTGCAGAGCCTGCCGAAGTACAAGGCTATCCGCTTCGACCAGTACTACACAGATTCGGAAGACGACGTGCTGGGCAGACGCTACTCTTACGCCCTGCTGTACTGGGGTAAAAATCCTGTCATTGGTGAGACCATTGGCACGTTCCAGTTCCCCAAGGGCTATAGGATTGGCTTCATGGTACGCTCGAAAGCCACCTATACAGAGAATGGCCAGGGCAAGGACGGCGAGTTCTACCTGGACGGTCGTCTGAACGACCACATCAACAGCTACGGCATGATAGGTGCTGCCAGCAAGAGGCTGAACGACGGAGATCCACGCGGTGCATGGCTGACCATCAACAACAGACTGCTGATGTGCTTCGAGACCGGTGCAGACACTGACTTCAACGACCTGCTGATGGAGGTTGAAGGTGGTGTCGAGGGTATCATCGCTCTTCCCGATCCCGTCTATAACGTTTATACTTACTGCTTCGAAGATACCGAAATGGGTGACTACGACATGAACGACGTTGTCATCAAGGCTGTCAGAAAGGATGCTACCACGGTAGAATACTCGGTGATAGCCTGCGGTGCTTACGACGAGTTGTATATCAAGGGCATCAACAGCGGTGTCATTACCGACGACAAGGAGGTTCACAGCCTCTTCGGAAAAGGTACCAAGACGTTCATCAACACGGTGGCAAGCGAGCAGAAGCTCAGTGCTGTCACAGTGACCAAGACCGTTGATCCGGGCTTCAGTCTCACCGACCCCAACACGCAGCCGTACATCTACAACAATACGACCGGACTGGAAGTACATGTTGCCAAGCAGGGCGAAGACCCTCACGGCATCATGATTCCCAACGACTTCAAATACCCCTTGGAGTACATCTGCATCAAGGACGCTTATCCACAGTTTAACAACTGGGGTCTGAACCCAGTCCTCTCTACCGACTGGTACACCAAGCCCGACCTGGAGAAGGTGTATAACAAGTAAGCAACGGAAATCCAACAATAGTAAGAGGCTTGCCAATCGGCAAGCCTCTTTTCTGAGAGCTCTCGGAAGCGGAAATTACTTCTCTCCTGTCAACTCGCGTTGCTCCAGGAATTCGCTGACCTGTTCCTGCGTGGAACGCGTGACGGCAATACGGCCAGAACGGGTGTACTGCAGGACACAGCCAAACTCGTTGAGGGCATAATACAGATTCAGAATATCTTCCGTCTTGCCGTTCTTCATCACGACAACATACGTGGGATTGACCTCCATGATGGAAGCATCGTGGCGACGGATGGTACGCGAAATCTCCGGATTGTTAATCACCAAGTCGGTGGTCAGCTTATACAGTCCTGACTCACGGATAAACAACTGATCGTCAGTGAAATAGTTGGCCTTGACAACATCAATCTTCTTCTCTATCTGACGCGTAATCTTCTCAATCTGGTCTGCATCGCTCCACGCCGTGATGGTATATTTGTGAACACCCTCTATCGAAGATGCCGACACATTCAGACTCTCAATGTTCACCTGCCGACGGGTAAACACAGCCGTAATCTGATTCAGAATACCGGCAATGTTCTCCGAATAAACCAGCAGCGTATATAGTTTCTTTTTGTCTTCCATTACTTCAATCTTTCAATTCTTCAATCCTTCAATCCTTCAACTCTTCAATCCTTCAATTCTTCAATCCTTCAACTCTTCAATTCTTCAATCCTTCAATCCTTCAACTCTTCAATCCTTCAATTCTTCAATCCTTCAACTCTTCAATCCTTCAATCCTTCAATTCTTCAATCCTTCAACTCTCCTACACTTCCAGCATCATGTCGTTGACGTTCATTCCCGGAGGCGTCATAGGCAGCACGTCGTCGTCCTCCTTGATAGCACACTCTAAGATGAAAGGCCCCTTGGTGGTCAGCATCTTCTCGACGGCAGCAGCCAGATCGTTGCGGTCGGTCACGGCCTGATAAGCAATGCCATAGCCCTGGGCTATCAGTTCGTAGCAGGGATTCATCATCTTGGTGAACGACTTGCGGCGCATCCAGAACATATCCTGCCACTGGCGCACGTTGCCCAGATAGTTGTTATTGAGCAGAATCATCTTGACGGGAGCCTGCTGCTCCATGATGGTTCCTAACTCCTCAATACACATCTGGAAACCGCCATCGCCCATGAAACAACACACCGTACGGTCGGTGGCAAAGGTAGCACCAATGGCGGCAGGCATGCCATAACCCATGGTACCTAAACCTCCGCTGGTACAGATGCTGCGACTTTCATAATACTTAAAATAACGGGTCGCAAAGAGTTGATTCTGACCGACATCCGTCACAAGGACGGTGCCTCGCGGAGCCTTCTCGGCAACGGCATTCACCACCTCACCCATCAGCAGCGGACCACTGGCGGGATGAATGGCGGGCTCGATGACTTTCGTGCGTTCCTTCTCGTCCAACTCCTTGAACGACTCGCGCCATTCCTGATGGTTGTTACGGTTCAACAAAGCGGTGAGGGCCGGCAGCGACTCTTTACAGTCTGCCACAACCGCCACATCGGTCTTCACATTCTTGTCTATCTCGCTGGGGTCGATATCCAAGTGGATAATCTTGGCTTGCTTGGCATAGGTCTTGGTATTGCCCGTCACACGGTCGGAGAAACGCATGCCGATGGCAATCAGCACGTCACACTCCTGCTCTTTCAGGTTGACAGCATAGTTGCCATGCATTCCAAGCATGCCGACATTCAGAGGATGGTCGGAAGGCAAAGCAGAAAGTCCTAACATGGTACGTCCTGCAGGAATATCGGCCTTCTCCAAGAAAGCCTTCAGCTCTTCCTGGGCATGTCCCAACTCTACACCCTGCCCTACCAGTGCCAAGGGCTTCTTGGCATGGTTGATCAGGTCGGCAGCCTGCTTCACAGCCTGCTCGTTGAGCTTCGGATAAGCAACATAGGAACGAATGAAATCTACCTTCTTGGGTTCCCAATCCACCTCTTCCACCTGCGCATTGCGCGAGAAGTCGAGCACTACAGGACCCGGACGACCACTGCGGGCAATATAAAAAGCACGGCTCACAGCCCATGCTACATCCTCCGCATGGCGAATCTGATACGACCACTTGGAAATAGGCTGTGCCACACCGACTAAATCGACCTCCTGGAAGGCATCGGTTCCTAAGGCTGAGATGGCTACCTGACCAGCAATGACGACCATAGGCGTAGAGTCCAGCATGGCATCAGCCACACCTGTCAGCGTATTGGTAGCGCCAGGACCACTGGTCACCAAAGCCACACCGACTTCACCACTGACACGTGCATAGCCTTCAGCAGCATGGGTGGCTGCCTGCTCGTGACGCACCAGGATGTGGTCGAAACATTTCTTCTCTCCACGTGTGTAGTCGAAAAGCGCATCGTAAACGGGCATGATGGAACCTCCGGGGTAACCGAAGATGGTCTTCACACCTTCTGCCTGTAAGGCTCGCATCAGCGCTTTCGCTCCTGTAATTCTATCCTTTAACATATTTCTTTCTAGTTTCTCTAGTTTATCTAGTATTTCTAGTACTTCTAGTTTATCTAGTATTTCTAGTCAATGATTCTCACACCACCCTTATCAGCACTGGAAACACTCTGAGCGTAAGCACGTAAAGCCTTGGAAACAACACGGTTACGTTTCATCGGCTGTTGAGGACGGGCAGCTAACTCGTCATCGCTCAGGCGTACATTGATACTGCGGTTGGGAATATCTATCTCAATGATGTCGCCATCCTTGATTTTGCCGATGTTACCGCCTGCAGCAGCTTCTGGAGAAATATGACCAATGGAGAGCCCACTGGTACCGCCCGAGAAACGACCATCAGTAATCAGCGCACACTCCTTACCCATGTGCATGCTCTTGATATAAGAAGTGGGATACAGCATCTCCTGCATACCGGGACCTCCCTTCGGACCTTCGTGGGTAATCACCACACAGTCACCCTTCTTCACCTTACCGCCTAAGATTCCCTCGCAGGCATCTTCCTGAGAGTCGAAGACAACAGCAGGACCTTCGAAATGCCACAAAGCCTCATCGACACCGGCAGTCTTTACGACACAGCCGTCCTGGGCAATATTGCCAAAGAGCACTGCCAGACCACCGTCCTTGGTATAGGCATGCTCGATGTCACGAATACAACCGTTGGCACGATCGGTATCCAGCGTTCCCCACTCTGCACTCTGGCTACCCATCTTCGTAGAGAAGCGGTTGCCGGGAGCCGACTGGTAGATGCGATTGGCTTCTGCATCGACAGCGCCATCGACAATGCTGTATTTCTTCAAGGCCTCGCCGAGCGTCATGCCATCGACACGAGGAGCAGAAGTATCGATGAGTCCTCCCTTCGACAACTCGTTCATAATACCTAAGATACCTCCTGCGCGGTTACACTCCTGCACACTGTACTTCTGGGTGTTGGGAGCGAGCTTGCAAAGACAGGGTGTCTTGCGGCTCAAAGCATCAATATCGCTGATGGTGAAGTCAGCTCCTGCCTCTTGGGCAACAGCCAGCAGGTGCAGTACGGTATTGGTAGAACCACCCATCGCGATATCCAGCGTCATGGCGTTCAGGAATGCCTGACGCGTGGCAATGCTACGGGGCAGTACACTCTCGTCGCCATCCTCGTAATAAGCCAACGCATTCTTCACAATCTGGCGGGCAGCCTGCTTGAAGAGTTCTACGCGGTTGGTATGCGTGGCAAGGATGGTGCCGTTGCCGGGCAACGACAGTCCAATAGCCTCTGTCAGCGAGTTCATGCTGTTAGCGGTAAACATGCCAGAGCAAGAACCACAGCCAGGACAAGAACAGCTCTCGATTTCCTTCATCTCTTCGTCCGTGACGGAGGGGTCGGCACCTTTCACCATGGCAGTAATCAGGTCGGCATTCTCACCGCGCCAGCGACCAGCCTCCATAGGACCTCCGCTACAGAAAACGGTGGGAATATTCAGACGCATGGAAGCCATCAGCATGCCTGGGGTCACCTTGTCGCAATTGGAGATGCAAATCATCGCATCGGCCTTATGGGCATTGACCATATATTCTACAGAGTCAGCAATGATGTCGCGTGAAGGCAGCGAATAAAGCATGCCGTCATGTCCCATGGCAATACCATCGTCGATGGCTATCGTATTGAACTCTGCGGCATAACAGCCCATCTTCTCTATCTCTTCACGAACAATCTGACCTATCTCATGCAAATGCGTGTGACCTGGCACAAACTGGGTGAAAGAATTGACAATAGCAATGATGGGTTTGCCAAACTGCTCATGTTTCATACCTGTGGCAACCCACAGCGCACGGGCTCCAGCCATTCTGCGACCTTCCGTACATACAGCACTTCTCAATGGATTCTTCATATCTGTTTAGTTCCTTTTTACCGTTTCTGATTACAATATTTCCTTTTTATACCTAATTAATTTGCAAAGTTACGACTTTTCCCCCTAATTGCCAAAAGAAAACAAAAAAAAATCCCCACAACCGTCAAGGTTGCGGGGATTCGATAGGTTATTTTACTAATTCGTTCAATTACTTAGTAGTGTCAACGAACATAGCTACGCGGTTGAAGTCGTTCTCAGTAGAGAGCTTGTCGGTTGCACCCAGACCCTCAACAGTGATGCGGTCAGCGGCAATCTTGTACTTCTTAACGAGAGCAGCCTTCACAGCCTCAGCGCGCTTCTCAGACAACTTCTGGTTGAACTCAGCCTTACCCTCGGGAGAAGCGTAACCCTGAACCTTCACCTTAGCGTCCTTGTGGTTCTTCATGTAGTTAGCAACCATCTCGATGCTAGCGTACTGAGCAGCGTCGATAGTAGCCTTACCCTGACGGAAGATTACGTGCGGCTGGAGAACGTTCTCCTTCTTCTCAATCACCTGTGCAGGACGAGCCTCGCACTCAGCGAGCTTCTTCTTCAGGTCAGCGATGGTAGCGTCCTTAGCAGCAGAAGCAGCGTTAGCAGCGTCAACGTCAGCACGCAGACCGTTGATCTGAGCGTTCAGACCATCGATCTCAGCCTGGTCGCGGAGCTGAGCAACAGCGAAGTTGTGAGTACCGTTAGAAGTACCGAACTTGTAGTTCACACCAACGCTCAGCTGGAACAGAGCAGCACGGCTGTCGAACTGGAAACCAGTCTTGTTCATCAGGATGTTGTTCTGAGCAGCACCATAGCTCTCGAGACCGTAGATGATAGCGGGCTCGATATAGAGCTGCCAAGCCTTCTCAGCACCCAGGTTGAAAGCGAAGTCCAGAGCAGCCTTACCGTTAATGGCGTTAGCCTTTCCTGCCTGACCGAAAGCGTGGCTCCAGCCCAGACCAGCAAGACCGATTACCTCGAAGCAACGGGGCTCACCCTTGTAACCAGCGAACAGGTTGCTCAGATTGAAAGTACCCATCAGGTCAACGTTCATGTTGTCGATGAAAGTCTTGGTGCCCATCAGGTTCTTAGCGTCAGTCTTTGACAGCATGTACAGATCTACGTCAGCAGCCAGACCGAATACGGTGGTCAGGTTCTTACCAACGCGAACGCCCAGCTTAGGAGCGAAGCCCTTGAAGAAACCAAAGTCCTTGCCATTGGCACCCTTGAACTTCTGCTGAGGAGTAGCAGCACCTACATTGATTCCCATGTACCAGTTATCACCAGCCTTGTTGGCAGTGATAGCAGTCTTCTGTGCGCTAGCTGAAACGGTCAGCATAGCAGCAGCAAACAATAAAATTACCTTTTTCATTTTTAAATAAAACAAGTTAATTATTAAATATTAGTATCTAAATTTTCTTTAATTCGGGGTGCAAAGTAACAAAAAATATCTTTAACTTCCAAGTTTTTCACCAAAAAAGTATTAAAATACACCCATTTTTTGTAAAATTAGCCCCAAAATGTGCCTTTTCGACAAATGCTGCGGGTATTTTTTGCATTTTTTATCACTCTGACGTTATATATAAAATAAGGTTCGCGCGAGAGGCTCATTGTTTCTGAATGATCTTTCCGCCTTCGTCAATGGCTTGCATGTTCAAAGGTATCAACGCGTGATGACGTTCGGGCAACGTCTTGAAGAGGGCTTTCTCCACACCTTTCGTGCTAACCACCTGAGCCACCTTCAGCAGACCTCCCAGCACAATCATGTTGAACACCTTGCCGTTTTTCATCTCGGCAGCCTTGTCCATCGCGTCAATGCGATAGACGGTGATATCCTTGCGTGTCGGTGGATTGATGATGCCATAGCCATCATAAATCAGAATACCGCCAGCCTTCACCTTGGGCTCAAACTTCTCCAGCGAGGGCTGGTTCAGCACAATGGCAATATCGTACTTGCTGAGGATGGGCGAAGAGATTTTCTCGTCACTCACAATGACTGTCACATTCGCCGTACCACCACGCTGCTCAGGACCATAGGCAGGCATCCATGTTACCTCCTTATCGTCCATCAGTCCTGAATAGGCCAGAATCTTGCCCATCGACAACACACCCTGACCACCAAAACCAGATATAATTATTTCTTTCTTCATAACTTTCCTTTTCTTTCGACTACGAATTTCACGAATGATACGAATTATTTCTGCATAGCCAATTCGTTTAATTCGTATAATTCGTAGTGTTTAATTATTTATCTGTCGTATCCTTAAGGTCACCCTTGGGATAGAAGGGGAACATGTTCTCCTTCATCCATTCGTTGGCCTGGACAGGTGTCAGTTTCCAACCACTGTTACACGTCGAGACAATCTCCACCAGCGACGAACCCTTGCCTGCCATAGAGGCTTCAAAAGCCTTACGGATAGCCTTCTTGGCTTTGTTGATGGAAGCCACAGACTCTACCGACTGGCGCGTCACATAGCACGTGCCTTCCAACTGGGCGGCGATATCGGCCATCTTCAGCGGATAGCCGTGAATCTCAGGATCACGACCGTACGGACAGGTAGAAGTCTTCTGTCCTATCAGCGTGGTAGGAGCCATCTGTCCTCCCGTCATGCCGTAGATGGCATTGTTGATGAAGATGATGACAATGTTCTCACCACGGTTCAACGCATGGATGGTCTCACAGGTACCGATACATGCCAAGTCGCCATCACCCTGATAGGTGAATACCAGGCGGTCAGGCCATAGGCGCTTGATGGCAGTAGCTACTGCGGGAGCACGTCCGTGGGCAGCCTCTTGCCAGTCGATGTCTAAATAGTTATAGGCAAAGACGGCACAGCCTACAGGACTGACGCCAATGGATTTCTCCTCCATGCCCATGTCCTCGATGACCTCGGCAATAAGTTTGTGTACCACACCATGCGAACAACCCGGGCAATAATGCATGTGGTTGTCGTTCATCAGTGTGGGTTTCTGATATACCAGATTCTCCGGTGCTATAATATTATTCTCCATAACTTTACTTCTTACCTCTTACTTCTCACCTCTAACTTCTTCAGTGCTTCCACAATCTCTTCAGGCTCAGGAACAATACCTCCCAGACGTCCGAACTGCTCTACGGGAACCGCTCCATTGATGGCGAGACGTACATCCTGAACCATCTGACCGGCATTGATTTCCACGACCAGCACACCCTTTTTGCCTTTTGCTATTTCGGCAATCTGCTTCGAGGGGAACGGCCACAGGGTGATAGGACGCAACAGTCCTACCTTGATACTTTCGGCACGGGCTATCTCGATGGCCTTCTGTGTCAGACGGGCTGCCGAACCGAAAGCTACGATGACATAGTCTGCATCGTCGCATTGCAGCGTTTCGTAACGCACCTCCTTGTCTTTGATTTCCTGGTATTTAGCCTGCAAGTGCAGGTTGCGGGCTTCCATGGCCTCGGGCTTCAGTTCCAGCGAGGTGATGATGTTGGGCTTGCGACCTTTCGTACGACCAGTCGTTGCCCACGGACATTCCTTGATAACTTCCTCTTCCGTACGACGGGGCTTCTGGGGAGGCAGCACCACCTTCTCCATCATCTGACCGATGACGCCATCGCTCAGAATCATGGCAGGATTGCGGTACTTGAAGGCCAACTCAAAAGCCAAATCGACAAAGTCGGCCATCTCCTGTACGGAGTTCGGTGCCAGCACAATGACGTTGTAGTCGCCATTACCACCACCACGGGTAGCCTGGAAATAGTCGCCCTGCGACGGTTGGATGGTTCCCAGACCGGGACCTCCGCGTTGCACGTTGACAAAGACTCCCGGCAGTTCGGCACCAGCCATATAGGTAATACCTTCCTGCATCAGTGCCACACCAGGGCTGGACGACGAGGTCAACACGCGCTTTCCGGCAGCAGCGCCACCGTAAATCATATTGATACTGGCAATCTCGCTCTCTGCCTGTACCACCACCATTCCAGTGGTCTCCCAGGGTTTCAGCTCTGCCAAGGTCTCTATCACCTCACTCTGCGGCGTGATGGGATAACCGAAGTATCCGTCAGCACCACAGCGAATGGCAGCATGGGCTATCGCCTCGTTGCCTTTCATCAGCGTTGTCTCTTTTTCTGCCATAGCTTTACTCCTCCACTTTTTTACGATAGACCGTGATACAACCGTCAGGACAAACTATTGCACATGACGAACAACCTGTACACTTGTCTATCTGCGCAGGCTCCACATAGGGATAGCCACGCATGTTGACACGTTTTGCCAGTGTGATGACTCCCTGCGGACAAGCACTCACACAGAGTACACAACCCTTACAGCGATCGGTATTCACCACAATAGCACCTTTCATTCTTGCCATAAAATATTTGTCTAATAATAATGCTTTCGTTACCTTGATGATGTAAATCGAGTGCAAAATTAACAATAATCAACCGAATTGCCAAAAGAATTGACGCTTTTCTTTCGTATTTCAAGCTTTTTTATTACCTTTGTGCTCGGATTGCAAAAAAAAACATCATGACCGATAAGCTGGAATTTACACCACAGGAACGGGAAGAAACGCTGTCACTGTATCAGAAGATACGCGAGCAGATTGTTTCGTCGCTCATGGAGGGCGACGAGGATCGTATGCGTCAACACCTGATGCAAGCCATCGAGACGCATCAGTTGCAGCGCAATGTCTTCGGACTGAACCCTATCCTACTCTCTTTCCAGACAGCTCAGCTGGTGGTCGAGGAGATTGGTCTGAAGCGCGACGGTGTGCTGGCGGTCCTGCTACGTCCCAGCGTGGAGGAAGGACAACTGACGGTCGAAGAAGTCCGTCAGATGTTCGGAGAGTCTGTGGCACGCATCCTTCATGGGCTGCAGCGCATCCAGGAACTCTACCAGAAGAATCCAGTCATCGAGTCTGAGAACTTCCGCAACCTGCTGTTATCGTTTGCTGAGGACATGCGCGTCATCCTGATTATGATTGCCGACCGTGTGAACCTGATGCGCCAGATTCGCGACATGAAGGAGAGCGGCGGCGAACAGAAGGAGACAAAAGAACAGCATCGACGGGAGGTCAGTCAGGAGGCAGCATATCTGTATGCACCCCTGGCTCACAAGCTGGGTCTCTATAAGCTGAAGTCGGAACTGGAGGACCTGTCACTGAAGTACCTGGAACACGATGCGTACTATCATATCAAGGACAAGCTGAACGAGACGAAGAAGAGTCGCGACGCCTACATACAAAACTTCATCAAGCCTGTCGATGAACGACTGAAGGAGGCTGGACTGAAGTTCCATATCAAGGGACGTACCAAGTCCATCCATAGCATCTGGCAGAAGATGCAGAAGCAGAAGTGTGCCTTCGAGGGCGTCTATGACCTCTTCGCCATCCGTATTATATTAGAGGTGAGGGGTGAGAATGAAAATGCGAGAGACATGCATCGTAAGGAGGTCATGCAGTGCTGGCAGGCCTTTGCCATCATCACTTCTATGTACCAGCCTAATCCCAAGCGCCTGCGCGACTGGCTCTCGGTGCCGAAGTCGAACGGCTATGAGTCGTTACATATCACCGTACTCGGTCCTGAACAGAAATGGGTAGAGGTACAGATACGTACGGACCGCATGGACGAGATTGCGGAACGAGGTGTGGCAGCCCATTGGCGCTATAAGGGTGTTAAGAGCGAGTCAGGATTGGACGAGTGGCTCACCGGCATCCGTTCGATGCTGGAGACCAGCGACGGCATGGAGGCCATGGACCAGTTCAAGATGGACCTCTACGAAGACGAGGTGTTTGTCTTTACACCACGGGGCGACCTCTATAAATTCCCGAAAGGGGCTACCGTGCTCGACTTCGCCTATCACATCCATTCCAAGATTGGCAATGCCTGCACGGGTGCTCGCATCAATGGCAAGGTGGTGACGCTACGCCAGCAGTTACAGAGCGGCGACCAGGTGGAGATCATCACCTCTTCACAGCAGAAGCCCAAACAGGACTGGCTGTCTATCGTCAAGACTTCCCGGGCTAAGTCGAAGATTCGTCTGGCACTCAAGGAGACACAGGTCAAGGAGGGACTCTTTGCCAAGGAGACGCTGGAACGGAAGTTCAAGAACCGCAAGATGGAGATGGACGACAGCGTCATGCAGCATCTCATCCTGAAGATGGGCTTCAAGGAGATGAGCGACTTCTACCGACAGATTGCCTCGGGCGAACTGGACACCAGCATCGTCATTGACAAATATATCGAGATACAACAGGGGTCCCAACCTGTCACGGGTAACAACAAGGCGGAGACGGCAGCCAACTTTGTGCTGGAAGAAAACTCCAAACTCAAGGCTACCAGTTTGAAGTTAGACGATGTGCTGGTCATCGACCGCAACCTGAAAGGTATCGACTACCAGCTGGCACGCTGCTGTCAGCCTATCTACGGCGATCAGGTCTTTGGCTTCGTAACGGCGGGCGGTGGCATCAAGATTCATCGCGACGACTGTCCTAACGCACCGGAGCTGAAGAAACGCTTTGGCTATCGTATCGTCCGTGCCAAATGGAGCGGCAAGGGGGCTTCACAGTATGTCATCACCCTACGCATCATTGGCAATGACGACATCGGCATCGTCAACAACTTGACGAACATCATCTCCCGCGAGGAAAAACTCACCCTACGCAGCATCAATATCGACTCGCACGACGGACTGTTCAGCGGCAATCTCGAGGTGATGATTGACGACAACACCCGACTGGAGACGCTTATCAAGAAACTGCGTACCGTCAGGGGAGTGAAGCAGGTGAGCAGGATATAGAGAGTTAAGAGTTGAGAGTTGAGAGTTGAGAGTGAAAAAAATATTATAAACTTATAAAAATAAAAACTACTATGCAAAGTGATCCTAAGCAGTGCCTCTACTGCACCAACAACGAGACCCTTCACAATCTGATGATTGAGTTTGCAACCCTGCGCGTCTCTCGCGCCTTCCTGTTCAAGGAACAGACATACCATGGCCGTTGCCTGGTGGCGTACAAAGACCACGTGAACGACCTCAACGAACTCTCTGACGAAGACCGCAATGCCTTTATGGCGGATGTGGCTCAGGTGACACGCGCTATGCAAAAAGCGTTCAACCCCGTCAAAATCAACTATGGTGCCTACAGCGACAAACTCTCGCACCTGCACTTCCACCTGGCTCCGAAATATGAGGGTGGTCCCGACTTTGGCGGTACCTTCCAGATGAATCCTGGCAAGGTGTATCTCTCTGACGCTGAATACGCTGAGATGATTGAGAAAATCAAGGCCAATCTGTAAACCGTAAACAGTAAACTGTAAACAAAAGAATCATGGCTATCGTAAAACCATTCAAAGGAATACGTCCACCGAAAGAGCTGGTGGAACAAGTGGAGAGCCGTCCCTACGACGTGCTGGACTCTGAGGAAGCTCGTGCTGAAGCTGGCGACAACGAAAAGAGCCTCTATCACATCATCAAACCGGAAATCGACTTCCCCGTAGGTACTTCTGAGTACGACCCCCGCGTCTATGAGAAGGCCGCCGAGAACTTCCAGAAGTTCCAAGACAAGGGCTGGCTGGTGCAGGATGCGCAGGAACATTATTATATATATGCACAGACCATGCAAGGCAAGACGCAGTACGGTCTGGTAGTGTGCGCCCATACCGACGACTATCAAAAGGGCAACATCAAGAAGCACGAGCTGACACGTCGTGACAAGGAGGAAGACCGCATGAAACATGTACGTGTGAACAATGCCAATATCGAACCGGTGTTCTTTGCCTATCCCGACAATGCCGTACTCGACGAGCTCATCATGCGCTATGCGGCCACCAAGCCGGAGTACGACTTCATCGCACCCATCGACGGCTTCCGCCATCAGTTTTGGATCATCTCTGATGCTCAGGACATGGCAACCATCACTGCTGAGTTTGCCAAGATGCCGTCATTGTATATTGCCGACGGTCATCACCGCTCAGCAGCAGCAGCCCTCGTAGGTCAGGAGAAACAAAAGCAGAATCCTCACCACCGTGGCGATGAAGAGTACAACTACTTCATGGCAGTGTGCTTCCAGGCTTCGCAGCTCACCATCCTCGACTATAACCGTGTGGTAAAAGACCTCAACGGACTGACCTCAGAGCAGTTCCTCGAGGCACTGCGGAAGAACTTCTCGGTAGAGGACAAGGGTACGGACATCTACAAACCGCAGCAGTTGCATGAGTTCTCGCTGTATCTCGACCAGCACTGGTTCAGCCTGAAGGCCAAGGAGGGAACGTATGACAATACCGACCCCATCGGCGTGTTGGATGTCGATATCTCCAGCCGCCTGATTCTCGACGAGATTCTGAACATCGGAGACCTGCGCTCATCGAAGCGCATCGACTTCGTGGGCGGACTGCGTGGACTGGGTGAACTGAAACGTCGCGTGGATAGTGGCGAGATGCGTGCTGCACTGGCACTCTATCCCGTCACCATGCAGCAGATCATGGACATTGCCGACAGTGGCAAGATCATGCCACCGAAGGCGACGTGGTTTGAACCGAAGCTGCGATCAGGACTGGTAATTCACAAACTGTCGTAAACTCGACATGTCGACGTAACGACATATCGACATATCGAAGAATCAAAACCCATGCTCGACGAATTCAAGACGATAGCAACAACTAGCGAGGGCTACTACACCGAAAAGCGTAGTAAGTTCCTCGCTTTTGCTCATCCCGTCAGCACCGTCGAGGAGGTGAAGGACATCGTGGCCCAATACCGCAAGAAATACTACGATGCCCGTCATGTGTGCTATGCCTATATGCTGGGCGCCGACCGTCAGGAGTTCCGTGCCAACGACGACGGAGAGCCCTCATCGACGGCCGGCAAACCCATCCTCGGACAAATCAACAGCAACGAACTGACGGACATCCTCATCGTGGTCGTTCGCTACTATGGGGGTGTCAACTTAGGCACCAGCGGACTGATTGTGGCCTATCGTGAGGCTGCCGCTGACGCCATCAGCCATGCCACCATCGAGACGCGGCAAGTCGAGGAAATCGTCCGATATTCGTTTGCCTATCCGCAGATGAACGACGTGATGCGCGTCGTTAAGGACATGCAGCCACGTATCATCAGTCAGACGTATGACAACACCTGCGAAGTGGTGTTGTCCATCCGTAAAAGTGAAGCCGACCAACTTCGCAACCGCTTAAACAATCTGTTGTAAATACTGTGCACACATCTCTGCACAACGCTCACCATCGACTCCTGCAGAGACGATGCCTCCGGCGTACCCTGCCCCTTCACCACAGGGGAAGAGACCTTGCAGACGGACGTGCATCAGGGTGTCGCTGTCACGAAGAACACGAACGGGACTGGAGGTGCGTGTCTCCACACCTATCATCACCGCTTCGTTGGTAAGGAAACCATGACAGTGTTTGCCAAAGTACTTAAAACCTTCCTGCAGACGATGACTGATGGTTGGTGGCATCCAGAAGTGCAGAGGCGATGATATCAATCCGGGGGCATAGGAACTCTTGGGCAAGTCATAACTCAAGCGCTTGTTCACGAAGTCTGCCATACGCTGAGCCGGTGCCGTCTGTTTCATATTTCCCTGCTGCCAGCAGTTGCGCTCAATATCTTCCTGATAGCGCATGATGCGCAAAGAGTCGCTACCCTCAACATCGTCGGCTTTCAGCTCGACGACCATACCACTGTTCGACCACTGTCCACCGCGATTCGAAGGAGACATGCCGTTGACAACAATCTGCTGCTTGTCGGTGGCGGCAGGAATGACGAAACCGCCGGGACACATACAGAAGGAATAGACGCCACGACCCTCCACCTGTGTCACGAACGAATATTCAGCAGCGGGCAGGTACTTTCCCCTACCCTGACGGTTGTGGTATTGCAGCTGGTCGATGAGCATCGACGGATGTTCCAAGCGCACCCCGACGGCAATACCCTTGGCCTCCATCTCAACGTGGCTGTCGGCTAAATAGCGATAGACGTCACGGGCAGAATGACCGGTAGCGAGGATAACAGGACCATGCCATTCTTTGTCAGCTGCCAGACAACCGACCACGCTGTTACCTTCCAGCAACAAACGGGTCATCTTCGTTTGAAAATGCACCTCGCCACCACATCTGATAATGGTGTTGCGCATGTTCTCGATGACGCGCGGCAACTTGTCGGTACCGATATGCGGATGGGCATCCGCCAGGATGTTCGTCGAGGCGCCATGCTGACAGAACACATGGAGAATCTTCTCGATGTTGCCACGCTTCTTGCTGCGGGTATAGAGCTTGCCATCGCTATAGGCACCGGCACCTCCCTCTCCAAAACAGTAGTTGCTCTCAGGATCCACCTGCTGAGTCTTGGTGATGAGTGCCAGGTCTTGCTTGCGCTCATGGACATTCTTGCCACGCTCCAACACAATGGGCCGCAAGCCTAACTCGATGAGGCGCAGGGCGGCGAAGTATCCTCCGGGACCGGCACCTACCACAATGACCTGCGGACGGTCGCTCACGTTGGGATAGTCGGTATGGACATACTCGTCGTCGGTCGGTTGCTCGTTGATATAGGTGCGCACCTTCAGATTGACAAAGATAGTGCGCTGACGGGCATCGATGCTACGACGCAGAATGCGCACGGCGGTAATGGTACGCACGTCAAAGCCAAACTCCTCGGCAAGATAGCTGCGCAACGACTGTTCATTGGCAGCCACCTGTGGCACCACACGAACCTGGTCTTCTCTAATCATCCTCGCTACTCATTGAGAAACTATTCCTCGAAGAGATGGTTAATCTCATCGATCTCGTCATCGTCAAACCACTTCGACAGACGACTCTTGGCTTTCTCCTGAATCTCAGGATCGATGTCCGTCCACACCTTCTTCAGCACAAAGAGCAACACCGCCAGGTCATCGGTCAGTCCGGCAATGGGAATGGCGTCAGGCACCACGTCCAACGGACTGATCATATAACCTAACGCACCGATAATCATCGCCTTGTTGGCAGTACTGATCTTGTCGCTCTGCAGCGTATAGTACAGTATCAGGGCTGCATACACCAGTTTAGCACCCGCACGCTTCGCAATACGTGCAATCTTCTCAACAAAGTCCGCCTGTGAGAACTTGTTGGCATAACTCATAAAATCAGGTAGTTCCATATTCTAACAATTTACAATTTTACAATTTACTATTTACTATTGATTTACAATTTATCTCATTTTTTCAATTTCTCATTTCCCCCTCCCTACACAGGGAGGGCCGGGGTGGGTCTTCACTTTCTCCCAAAATTATACCCTACATAAACGCTCAATGTCCCAAAAATATTGTTGGTGGCAAATTGCGACTTCCTATAGTTATACGCACGGATGATGATAGACGAACCGGCATACCATCGCGTATTGTTCCATACCAGTCCAAAACGTCCAATGCCATCGATATTGACATTGCGGATGCTGAAGTTACGGATGTTGAAACGACTGTCCGACTCACTCTTCGTCCGCTTGTACGCCAGTGCCATCGACAAACTCGCTCCTAACAGCCAGTTGCGGGCAAACACCCAGTTGTAGCCATAACCCACAGAGACGTTGTAGTCGTGGTAGTTCACACTCTTAAACATCAGGGCACTGTCTAACTTCACCTCCTGACCAGGCAACCGCTGGTCGATGAGCTGCTGCAACTTCTCGTGGTCGAACTCGATGCTGTTGCGCAGAAAACCCAGTCCTACCATCCACGAACCACAGCTCAGCTTCTGACAGGTGCTCTGGTTGAAGGCGGCGGGATAGGAGAAGCGCTTGTGGTTGAAGATGTAATACACGTTAACGCCCGTAATACCCACGATGATGCCGTCGAAGGGCACATCTTCCAAAGCATAGGTATCGATACCGTCGCCTAACTTCACATGACGCACCTTATAGTCGTAGCCGGTACGACGGTAACATACGTCAACACCAATCTGCGCACTGTAGAAGCTGAAGTCGAAGGTCTTCGAGTTGATGTTCAGGTCCAGATGGCGCAGGTCGAAGGTATAGCCTAAGAATGCCCATCGCCAACCGAAATACGGACCGACCTTGAAAGAGCCTGTGGGAGCAAAGGAGATGGACTGCTTGTTGTCTCCCACCGAACTCAGCCGGTAGTAGTCGTAGTTGTAGTTGCCCTGCATCATCACCGACCAGTTGTAATGCTGGGGCTCCACATAGTTCGTGTCGATGTAGCTGAAGCCCCGCACCAGGCGGCGCAGCCACCCCATCTTTTTGGGGTGCTCCGATGTCGTTATCGAGTCTTGGGCGTACAGGCCCAGACTCGTCAGCAGCAGCATCGTCAGCAACACCTTTCTCATCATGCTATGCCGTTCAGAACTTTCCCAAGATACGGTCCATCACCCAGTTGACGGGGGTGGCAGACACACTGGTACACTCGCAGATGCCGATGCCCTGCAGATGTTCACAGACGCTCTTGATAATTGGATATTGTACGTAGGGCGGATTGGGGATATCCAACTCCTGGGTTCCCTCGCTGGTATGCAACTTGATGGGCTGGTAGTCGAAGACGGAGAAGATGACCGATCCTTTATCGCCAATGATATGAATACGGTCCTCACGTGCCGACTCATGAGCCACGAAACACCACGACCCGCTGCCCGGCAGACCACCCTCAAACTCAAAACACGCACTCACCGAGTCTTCTGCCTGATACAGTCCGCCACGATTGGCACAGATGCCACGGGCCTCGGTGATGATGCCGAAGAAATACTGCAACAGGTCCAGCTGATGGGGGGCCAGGTCGTAGAAGTAGCCGCCACCCGCAATGTCGGGCTGCAGACGCCACGGCAGGTTCTCCTGATGGGCATAGTCCAACTCACGGGCAGGTGTGGCAAAACGGATCTGTACGTTGATGACCTTGCCGATGACACCTTGCTCTATCAGTTCCTTCACCTTCAGGAAATAGGGCAGGTAGCGACGGTAGTAAGCCACAAAACAGGGTACTCCCGTCTCCTCGCTGACGCGGTTGATGCGGGCACAGTCTTCATACGATGCTGCCAAGGGTTTCTCCACATACACCGGCTTACCGGCACGCATGGCCATAATGGCAAAGGTGGCATGACTCGACGGCGGCGTGGCGACATATACGGCATTCACCTCGGGGTCGTCTATCAACTCCTGGGCATCGGTAAACCAACGGGGAATACCATGGCGCTCGGCATAACTGCGAGCATGCCGTTCCTGACGACTCATCACCGCCACGACCTCAGAACCTTCCACCTCCGAAAAGGCAGGGCCGCTCTTCTTCTCAGTCACCTCACCACAACCGATGAAGCCCCACTTCAGTCTCTTCATATCTTCTTTTTGCGCACAAAGGTACGAATAAGTGAGCAAAATGCCAAATTTATTTGAGCATTTTCGAACGAAAGTACTTTCGAGACTTGTCTCAAAGGTACGAATAAGTGAGCAAAATGCCAAATTTTTAATTTTCCATTTTTAATTTTTCATTTTTAATTTTTCATTTTTAATTTAATTTCGTAACTTTGTGCCCAAATAATGAAAAAAAACAATGGAATCACAACAACAAGACATATTTCTCAAGATACGCAGCTACCGTAGCATCATCGCTGCCGCAGGACATCTCTACACCTCCAAATGCTGGCAGACGCTGAAAGCCGTATGGCCTTTCCTGCTCCTCACAGCCCTGACAGAGGTGGCTGTCATCCTGCTCGTCATCTACGACCTCTACTTCTTTGTACCACTGGCAGCCATCGCCATCCTTCTAGAACTGCTGCTCTGGTGGAAGACGGGCAGCAGCATTACCCAGCGACCGCTGCGCGCCCTGTGGCGTCCTGCACGTCGTCATCTCTTCCTCCTCATAGGCATCACCCTGTTAGGACTCATCGTCCTGCTGCCTGCTGAAGCATTCGTAGCATTGCCCGCCATCGTGCTGACGCTGGCAGAGTGGCAGTCCAAACAAGGTGTTATGATGGGTGACCCTCAGACCATGCCGACCTACATGCCGTACGCCACGGCTGCCGTCTGGCTCCTCATCACCCTCCTCCTGCTCTGCCTCCGACTCTTCATCGTCTTCACGGCTTACTATGCCTGGGGCTCAGCAGAAGCCAAGCACCTAGAACAACAGCAACAAAAGTCAATAATTAATATTTAATCTCATCCCCCTCCCTTCAGGAAGGGCGGGGTGGGTCTCCATTTATGAAAAAGCTTCTCTTCATCGACCGCGACGGAACCATCATCCGCGAACCTGCCGACGAGCAGATCGACTCCTTCGAAAAACTGCAGTTCGTACCACGTGCCATCAGTAGTCTGGCATTCCTGCGCCAGCATACCGACTACGAATTCGTCATGGTCTCCAACCAAGACGGGCTGGGCACCGACGCCTTCCCGGAAGACACCTTCTGGCCCGTGCAGAACTTCATCCTCGACACCCTACGGGGCGAGGGCATCATCTTTGATGACATCCTCATCGATCCCCACTTCCCGGAAGACAACGCCCCCACCCGTAAACCGAGTACGGGACTGGTACAGAAATACATCGACAACCCCGACTACGACATCGCCCACAGCTACGTCATCGGTGACCGCAATACCGACCGCCAGTTCGCCGCCAACATCGGTTGCGGCTTCCTCCGCATCAACTCTGCTCCCAGCACCCCTCCTGTGCTCAGCGGTTCACCCGTCCCTCCTGTGCTCAGCGGTTCACCCGTCCCTCCTGTGCTCAGCGGTTCACCCGCTGAGTCCTCCTCCGCAGAGTCCTGGCAGCGCGCCGTAGCGATCGCCTACGGCGGAGAGCGCACGGCAGAAGTGCGCCGCACCACCAAGGAAACCGACATCTACGTCAAGCTCGACCTCGACGGCAACGGCCACTGCGACATCACTACCGGCCTCGGCTTCTTCGACCACATGTTGGAGCAGATTGGAAAACACGGCATGATAGACCTCACCATCCATACCAAGGGCGACCTGCACGTCGATGAGCACCACACCATCGAGGATACCGCCCTGGCTCTTGGCGAATGCCTGCTGCAAGCCCTTGGCGACAAACGCGGCATTGAGCGCTACGGCTACTCCCTACCCATGGACGATTGCCTCTGCAGCGTCTGCCTCGACTTCGGTGGACGCCCCTGGCTCGTCTGGGATGCCGAGTTCCATCGTGAGCGCATCGGTGAGATGCCTACCGAGATGTTCCTGCACTTCTTCAAGAGTCTCAGCGATGCCGCCAAGATGAACCTCAACATCCGTGCTGAAGGCGACAACGAGCACCATAAGATTGAAGGCATCTTCAAAGCCTTGGCACGAGCCCTCAAAATGGCCGTCCGCCGTGATGTCTATCATTACGAGCTCCCCTCCACCAAAGGCACCCTCTAAACAGTAAACCGTAAACTTTCAACTTTAAGCTCAAAAAAAATATCCTTTTTTCTGTTTTTTCGGAAATTTGTCGTACCTTTGTCGCCGATTAGAACAATACGACATGAAAAAAGGAATCTTATGGATGGCACTCTGTGCCGCTGTCAACACGGCACACGCCGGTGGTCTGATGACCAACACCAACTATCACATCGCCTTCGACCGCATGATGGCGCGAGGCGCCACGTTCGACATTGATGCCGCCTACTCCAATCCCGCAGGTACAGTCTGGGGACATGAGGGCTGGCAGCTGTCGCTGAACTTCCAGAAACCATGGCAGAACCGTGACATCAAACTCACGACAACAGCCTTGGAAAAGACTTTTGAGGGTAAGGCTTCCGCACCCATCGTCCCTGCCCTCTTTGCCACCTATAAGAAAGACCGCTGGGCCATCTCTTCCATGATAGGCATCGTGGGAAGCGGCGGCTTTGTCAAGTACGCCGACGGTGTACCTCAGTATAACCTCATGGTGACCAACGCCCTGACTAAGCTCAACCAGCTTCCGGGCGTCAACACGCCGGAAGGCTCCTACACCATGAATTCCGAGATGAAGGGCAAGCAGTATATCTATGGTGGACAGGTGAACTTCTCCTACAAAATCCTCGACTGTCTGTCGGCAGCCGTCGGTTTCCGTGCCAACTACTACGACGGCTACTACCGTGGACACGTCATCGCCGGTGGTCATGCCACCTATGGAGACGCAGCCACCATGCTCATCGATGTCGATCAGAAGGGTTGGGGCTTTACCCCGATTGTTGCCGCCAACTTCCACATGGGTGCCTTCACCTTTGCCGCCCGTTATGAGTTCCGCACCAAGGTGAACCCCAAGAACGACACCAACATCCTGTTTGCCGACCTCGGAAGCGCACTGAAGGCAAAGGTCGCTGCCATCCCTGGCTATGGTCCTGCTGCCCTGAAGGAGATGGGTACAGCCTTAACGGCTGCCAAGGCCCCCTTCGAGGATGGTGTCCGCACCCGTTACGACATGCCTGCGCTACTCGCCGTCGCTGCCGGCTATGAGTTCACGCCCAAGTTGCGTGCTACCCTGGAGTATCACTTCTTCGACGACAAGAACGCCAAGATGGCCAACGACCGACAGAAAGAACTGAAACACGGCACCCACGAGCTGCTGGCAGGTGTAGAATGGGACATCAACGAGAAGTTTACCATCAGCTGTGGCGGTCAGCGCACCGACTACGGCCTCTCCGACGGCTACGAGCAGAACACCTCCTTTGCCTGCGACAGCTGGTCCATCGGCTTCGGTGGCGCGTGGAACATCAACCAACAGATACGCCTCAATGCCGGCTACTTCTGTAGTCTCTATAGCGACTACAAAAAAGCGACAACCTACGGCACGGAGACCTACTCACGTACCAACCACGTCATAGGCCTCGGCATCGACTACCGATTCTAACCAACGGTATCCTCAGGCAGACACCTCCCGAGAAATACTGCATATTCTGCAGGGAGGCCTGCAGCATCACATATCGGAACAAGGTACAATCGACACCCACGTTCGGCTCACAGCCATCCCACTCTGCGATGAATCGCAGCGGCCGGTAGAACGAGGGTTGTACCGTGATGCCTCCCACGACACCATCCCACTTTCTGTTATAGTCACGCTTCCACTTTCTGTAGGCAATGTGAGCGCCGATCCACTGTCCTTCTACCTCTACATGCTTCGACAGGGCCACATAGAAGTTCTTGTAGAAGTTCGAACCAGACCGTCCCTCGTCACCTGAACCCCAGACGTCATTGCCGCCCAGCACCACCGATGGCCACCAGCGTGCTTCACGGATAGGCTGTACTCTCACTGAGAAATAGCGGTCCTTGGCATAGAATCCTACTTCTGCTTTAGGATCCTTATTCTTATGGAACTTCCATAACGTATAGCCGTAACCTATTTCTATCCAGCGGAACGGCTGAATGGTCAGGTAGTTCGTCCATGAGTTAAACTTTTCGCCATCTACCGTCATCTTATCAGGCACCATGTGCTTGTCCACATAGTGTGCTCCAATATGTGCCACGGGCACTGTATCCATGTCTGCCGACGGCACCTGGATAAGTCCTCCCATACCTGTATATTGCTGTGCCGATGCTCCCGTCATCAGCAGCACCGCTGCTATTATCGATACAATCCTGTTCCCCATAACACCTTCGTTTGATAATCACGTTCGTTCTCCTCCGGATCCGTATGATACTTCTTCATCGAGTATCCATCCGACTGTGCATTGTAGGTCAGTCGGAAGTTCGAGGCAGGACGTATCCTCACCTTCTTCTCCGACTTCTTATACGGTGGGATCATCATCACCACACGGAAGCCTCCCGAATACCTGTAATTACTGCGAGCGTATGGCTCGTAATACAACTCATGGTACTGGGCAAAGAGTCCCACAGAGCAGTGCTTAAAATGACAATACACTTCTCCTTCTATGCCGTAGTCCTTGTTGATGTAGCGTCCACCACTCACTCGGAATTCCGTAGCCCACGGGTCTATCCATACGTTGGCACCGATGATAGCGTTCGGTGTCCACTTCTTTCCTTCAAAACGCGTCTCGTCTGTTGACATCCACCACGTATTCGTCAGTCCTGCCCGTGCCTGCACCAGCAGCCACGAGTTGATAGGCATCATCCAACGGGCATCCACGCCGTAGCGCTCTCTCGAGAACAGACCACCCGTGAACTTCACATGCTGGTCGGCAGCAAAGGTCATCTCCTTCGACAGTGCCACCATCCCCACTCGCAGGTAGTTGTTACGCTCCGCATAGCCGTAGTTCACGGCGGCATAGTTCAGCTGTCCTGCCAACATCCAGTCGTGACCCATATACCACTTCACGCCTGGCGTCACATTAATCATCACGTTGTAGAGTCGCTCAAAGTTCGTGTCGCTATACGACAGGTCCGCACCGCAGAACAAATCCACCTGCGTCTTCTCCTGTCCGTGGCACGCCACACCGACGACCATCAACAACCATAATACTCCCTTTCTCATTATCTCAATTTCTCATTATCTCATTATCTCAATTTCTCATTATCTCAATTTCTCTATCGGTTTGCAAAAATACTCATTTTTTCCATAATCACCAAATAAATCCCCATTTTCTTCACCCGTAAACCGTAAACCATAAACTGTAAACTGTAAACTGTAAACTGTAAACTACAAACGCCCTCCCACCCTCCACTTTTTATTTAAAACGTCAGATAGGTCTCTCCTGCCCAGTCGGTATTGACCGTCACACCAGAGATGGTGGTGGAGGAGGAACCGGAGTCGCTGAAGAACGCTCCCGAGAGCCACGTAATGTGGTTCTGCTGCATGGGCACGTCGAACTGGCGGCTATAGAGTTCATTGCCACCGGCATCGAGAGCCGTGACCGTGAGGGCGATATTGTCCGACAGGTCGTGCAGGAAGGTGTAGAGGTCGAACTGCTTACTGCCCGTAGGGGTGACGTCGAACTTCACGTCCTGCTTGCTGGCCACACAGCCGAGACCCGTCACTGCATTGAAAGCGCCGGAGCCGCCGGTATAGTAGAACCGCATCTTCTTGACTTCAGCCGGGATCTCGTCGGTGACGACGAAGCGACAGAGCGCCACGATACGGTCGAGGGAGACCTCGTAATCCACCGACTCTTCACCGATGGTCACCTCGCCATAGCACAGGAAGGTGTCGGTATAGCCCGTAGCATTAGTGAACTGTATCTTCGTGGGGACAGTCATCGTGGGATTGCTGCTGGCACTGTGACCTACGACCACCAACTGGTAGGTGCCCTCTTCGAGTTGAAAGGCGCACTGGCCAAAACTGGCGTTGTCCGACGTCTGGTTCACCTGCTTGAGACGGGCACCGCCTTCATCGTAGATGGCGAAGTTCAAACGGGTGCAAGCCTTGGAGGCATTTTGTGCCGCTCGGGTTGTGGCGTTATCTGCCCGACGTGTGATAGAGGTAAAAGGCGTCTGTTCTATCTGATAGACGCTGACGCGCAGGTTGCCGTTCTTGTCACCGGATGTCGTAGAATCCACAGCCATAATGGCTTTCTCGCAAGACACCAGCGCCACCGTCATGGCGAGCGCATAGAGTGCTCTCATGATGAATGAAAATCCTGACATAACATATTCTCCCGTTCATTAGAATGCAACATTCTCATTAGAGAGCCAAGCCGTCTCCAGCAAGAAGGTTCCATTCACGGCATCGTTGGTGTACATGGCACCGGTGAGTATGGTGACGCGATTGCGCTTGAAAGGGACGTTATCTACTGTCTTGCTGAACAACACAGCACCGTCATTATCCAATGTCTCGATGGTGACATTGACATTCTGTTCATCAGTGGCCAGGAAAACGTAGCTGGTAGAACTGGAGGTGTTTCCTACTGCTGCACTGATGGGCACTGTGTTGGCAAAACCTGTATTGGCGGTAGTCAGACCCGTGGTGGGATTGAAACTCTTGCCACCGGCTGACATCGTCATGCGCACCTTGGTGGCATTGGCCGTGCGACCGTCGGAAGAGTGAACCTCCAGTTTTGCCACGATACGATTGAGTGTTGCACTGATATCCACCGCACTCGTGTTGGTGACGTTCACCACTTGCGTATAGGCGAATGTCTCGCGCGAATGGTCACCGGTGTAAGCGGCCTCGGTGGGGCTGGTCAATGTGAACACATCGTTATCGCCCTGACCTCGGGCAATCACCACCATCGTGTAGCTACCCATAGGCAACGAGCACTCAAACTCGCCAAGGGTCTCGCCCTCTTCCAAGGCTCCCCTCACCTGCTCGTGCTTATAAGTCTCAGTACTGCCGCTATAAAATGCCAGCATGATAGCCTTCACGCCAGTGTAATCAGCCAAAGACTGTGCAGCTCGTCGTGGAGCCTGAAACTCCTCTTGGCTAACGGTGAAGCCGCTGACATGCACCCTAACCGGAGCTGTTGTAGTCTTCTCCATCTGAACGTTACTAACCATGTTCTCACTCTCCTTGCTGCATGCAGCAAACAACAGGACTAATCCCGCAATGAAAAATAATTTTTTCATAATGATAAATTTTTTAAGTTGTTAATAAAAAAAATAAACGGTGACCCACCCGGCCACCATTTATAATTAACAACTTAACCCACAAAATATTTTACTTTTTACACAATTCCTTTCAGGAATTCATCTGACAGGCACAAAAAAAGGCCGAAGGTCTTGAGAATGCAGGGATTTATCCATAGAACTCTTTATACCTTTAGAGTCCCTCCAGTGAAGGGACGGCTATAATGCAGGGATTCATTTACAGTAAAAAGCCTTATACCATTGGGCAAAAGCTCTCAATCCTTCCCTCAACGTAATCTTCGGGGTAAACCCGAAATCACGCTCCAGGGCCGTGGCATCGGCATACGTGGTTGGAACGTCACCTGGTTGCATGGCAACCAATTGCTTGTGTGCCTCGAAGTCGAAGTCTGCAGGAAGGACGCCTGCGCGAACTAATTCCTCTTGTAGAATCTGTACGAAATCAAGCAGACTCTCAGGCTGACCACCTCCGATGTTATATACTGCGTATGGCGGGATAGGCAATCCATCCTCACCCTTCTTTCGCTCAGGAGCACCTTGCATCACACGATATACACCCTCCACGATGTCATCGACATAAGTAAAATCTCGACGGCAGTTGCCATAGTTGAATATCTGGATGGTTTCACCCTTCAGTAGTTTGTTGGTAAACCCGAAGTACGCCATGTCCGGACGCCCGGCAGGACCATACACCGTAAAGAACCGCAAGCCCGTCGTAGGTATGTCATACAACTTCGAATAGCAGTGGGCAAACAGCTCGTTGCTCTTCTTGGTAGCTGCATATAGCGACACAGGATTATCCACCCTGTCATCCGTTGAGAATGGTACTTTCTTGTTTCCACCATACACAGAACTACTCGAGGCATATACAAGGTGTTCAACGCCACGATATGTCTGATGGTTGATGGCTGATGGCTGAGCATTCACATCTTCCTTCTTACATCTTACTTCATCCATCGAGTGCCTGCACGCCTCCAGTATATTGTAGAACCCAATCATATTGCTCTGGATATAGGCATCAGGATTGGTGATGCTATAGCGTACACCAGCCTGTGCAGCGAGGTTCACCACCACCTGCGGCTTATACTCCTCAAAGATGCCGTCAATGGTCTGCTTGTCGGCAATATCACCTTTAATGAAATGCCAAGACCCTCCTAAATTCTCCCTGTTTAGGGAGGACTCTTCACTTCCCCCTATGCAGGGGGACTGAGGGAGTCTGGTCTCTAATTCCCTTAATCGATATTCCTTCAGTGCCACATCATAGTAGTCGTTCATATTGTCAATACCAATGATGGTAGCACCTTTCACGTCTTTGAACAGACGCTTCACCAAGTTCGATCCTATAAAACCAGCAGCACCTGTTACAAGAATTGTCTTGTTGTCCAATAATATTTTTTCCATAAGACTCTCTAAATCTCCCTGTTTAGGGAGACTTTAAAATCATTAATTGTTATATCTAAAATTTTGTTCATTTGTATATCCATCGCTGGCTCTCCCCTATACAGGGGAGTTGGAGGGGTCTCCAAACTTCTCAACCGCCTCGTAATAAGTATCGAGGCTACCTATATCAAATCGTCCAGCACTCATGGGCCAGGCGTGCATGGTGGTATGCTCCACCATATAGTGCGCCAGATTACCCGGAGCATCCTTGCCACAGCCATTCTCTACGGAGTGACGTACCAAGTCGAGGTCTTTCTTTAGATAGATATAGAACGGCGGTACTGCCCAGTGGCTCTTGGGCACCTGTGGCTTCTCCTCCATACCCAGCACACGATAGTTCTCATCCAGTTCGACTACTCCCGTCCTCTGCAACTTCTCGATGCTCGGCTGCTCATGGCACATGATACAACTCGTCTGCTTTTCTTTAGCAAAATCCACAAATTCCTGGAACGAGAAGAACAGCAGATTATCTGCCGCCACTACCAACAAGTCTTCATTGATGTGGAGCTTATCCATTGCAAACAGCAAGTCGCACACAGCCCCAAGACGAGTTTCGTTTGTCTCTGTTCCATCATCAACGATGGTAATAGGCTTGCTATAGTGCAAATCCTTCTTCCATTCCTCGAAAATACCAGCAAACTTATGGTTGGTGATAATAATATGTTCATCTATCTCAGGAATCCCATCGATATCATCCAACATTCTTCCCAGAATAGTATTCTCGCCTATTTTCAATAACGGCTTCGGAAAGTTTTTAGTCAACTCTCCCAGCCGAGTGGCGTAACCCGCCGCTATTACAACACATTTCATATTTATCTTTTTTATTTGACCACGGATGACTCGGATTGAACGGATTATCTTTTTGTATTGATGACAATCTTGGGAAAGATTG
>CACYOC010000013.1 GCA_902775975.1 uncultured Bacteroidales bacterium
GGAGCATGTCGGCAACAATTTCAGTCCCGCTCCAAGCGAATACGCCAATGAGTTTCTTGTTTTGCGAAATGAGATTATGCGTTTGTACCTTCGGTCTCTCGATAGCGAGGCGGCATCCCTGATACGCAATGATGCAGCCATACTTCAATCATCACTTTCCGATTATCGCAAGCGCATCATTCACGATATACAGACCCGCCAACTCAACATCGAAGCCATGACCGTATTCCTAAGCGTAGTACAGGAGTCCCAAGAACTCCTCAGCGCCCTTCGCCATCTGATGAGGGGGGAGGGCAAGATTGGAGAATGACCGTATAATATCAATCAAAGAATCATGGGGGTTCTGCTGATCCATTTTACCAGAGATATTCGGAGGTATAATGTCTGTATCAATAAACCAAAGATTTTTTTTGTCTTTTACCTACATTATTTGTATAAACAGTTGTTTATGAGTAAGATAATTAAATATTAATATACATATTACATACATTTAACTTACATGTTTCCTACATTATGCAATAGGTATTTTGCGACTATTGCTTAAAGTCGGCTTGCGTGGAACAAACCCTTCCCGCCTTTAGTGCGGACTATGCGCAAGCCTGGTGTGTATAGTCCCCACCATGAGTGCGGACTATCCGCACTCCTAACGAGAGCGGTCTTTGCAACCAACAAGGATAGGCTTTGCAACCAACAAAGATAGGCTTTGCAATCAACGAGGATAGGCTTTGCCGATCAATTCTCTAGAGAATTTCTTGGTTAACCTAGGGCTGATCAATTGGAAAGGGGGTTCTGAAGGCCATCAAGCATAGTCCTCGCACCTTATTTTGATACTTTATGCTATTGAATAGTGTAGGAAGTTTGTATGTAATATGTAGGAAATATGTAGGTGCCTGATGATTAAACTAACTTGTACAACACTAATTATTAGCTATTTAGGAGCTGAGTATGTATGAATGTAGGTAAATCGTATAAAAATGGAATCGAACCTTCTGTGTACATGCTTATCCACCCAGTAGTAGCTTGCTGGCGGTGTTTGAGCGGTTAACCTTGACAACGTCGAGGTAGGTGTTACGCGATGCAGTAGGCATGGATGAAATATTAGTGTTCCGTCAGGAGGAGATACACGATTCTGCTATATAGTTTAAGTCGTGGCCTTAGTGCTGACCAGCCCCTACAGCGGTTCAGCCACTGCAGAGCCTGCCGATAGTCGTGACGGGCAATGAGTGCCGAAACGGCGTCAACGATCTGGTTGGTGGTGTAACGATACAAACTGCTTTTAGGCTTGTAGGGGTAGGAATACCACTCCCAGTACGGACAGCAGGTGGATGGGTTGAAAGAGCGTGAGAGGTTGTTTTCCGTTTGATAGGAGTGACTGACCGTTGCTTCGTTCAGATAGACGGTGGGATAGTGGCAGGCCATGCGTAGCCACATATCACGGTCTTCGCCCAATTGAATGCCCTCACGGAAATAGCCTGCTTTGTCGAATACATCACGCCTGAGAAACATGCAGCCGGTGAAGTAGATATAGTCAAAGAGGCAGTGGTCGCTGATGATGGTGACCCCGTCAGGGAGGGTGTTGATGATACGGTTCTCCTGAGCGGAACAGAACACGTGCTGATGAGGGTATGCTGCTGCGAGCTGCGTCATTTTCTCCAGATAGTCGGGAAACCAACAGTCGTCAGCATCGAGGAAGGCAATGAACTCACCCGTGGCTTCCCGAATGCCTCTGTTACGAGCCGCTGCCACTCCTTGGTTCTCCTGGAAGATATAGTGAATCCGCTCGTCATGAAAGGTCGCAACAATCTTGGCACTATGGTCTGTAGAGCCATCGTCGATAACAATGACCTCAAAGTCGGAACAGGTCTGCTTGAGCACCGACTTCAGCGTATCGGCAATGTAGTGCTCCTTATTATATAGAGGAATAACAACTGAAATCATAGCGGCTTTTTATGAAAGAGATAGTAAATCTTCAGAATGGCTTTTACTACGCGGATAATTAAATTCTGTAGTCCTCTGGTTCGGTTGAAAAGAGGAATCAGGTCAATCATGGGCGATTCTTTCCCTGCATAGCGCTGATAGTCTTGCAAGACGCGAGGCGGAAGAAGCTTGAAAAGGACCGCTTCTCGCTCTTTGAAAAGCTTATTTTTTTGGGAAACAGAAATTCCACTTCCTTCGTAAGAGACAACAGTAACGGGCATGAACTTAATAGAACTATTTTGAAAAACAATCTGCTCTAAGAAGAACTTCCAATCGGAAACAATTTGAAGGTTTTCGTCGTAGTGTTTCGAATGAAATAAGGAACGGCGAATAAAACAGGATTGGTGTTGAATACTAGACTCGTAAAAATACATCATCGTTGGAACTTGCACCATAATATCAGGAAAACACTGCCGACTTCTGTCATAATATCTGCCATGAACAATGTCGGCCTCCAGATAGGATAGTACGTTGCTTAATACGTGCTGATCATAGAAGCAATCGCCGGAGTTCATGAAGTTTAGGTATTCGCCTGTGGCTTTCTTGATGCCTTTGTTCATGGCATTGTAAATGCCCTTGTCTGGTTCCGATACCCAGTAATTAATTTGGGCGTCATATTCCTTGATAACATCTACGCTACCATCGGTAGAACCGCCATCGATGATGATATATTCAAAATCATCATACGTTTGGTTAATCACGCTTTCAATGGTTTGGCGCAATCCTTTCTTGTCATTATAATTAATTGTTATAATAGAGTACTTCATAGCACTATTCTATTTACAATCCATTTATACTATTAATGATGTTCCACTCATTGTCTAAGCTAATACAATGATCTATTCCTAAGTAAAATGGTACTACACGACTAAGATTTGAGGTATAAGTACCTATGAAAAATTTGGAGTGAGTAAGGATTTCCATATCTAGCAGGACATTAATTGTTTCTTTGTATCTATGTTGTTTAGCAGTCTGATTAAAGACTGCTTCATCAAATCCTTTACTATCATTTTGTAAGTTATAATAAACAATAAAACCCAAAGACTCCAATTCCGTTTTGAGACTGTTAATAACACCTGTATCGTCAGTCGCAATATATATATTATTACTCAACATCTTATGGTCTACAATGGCTTTTACGTACTTTTGATTATGGATGTAATTCATTTCTTTAGAAGTAATTTTGTCACCTCTACGTATGTGTACCCCAATATAATCATCAGGAATTTCCAATTCTCTGATTCTTTGTTTAATTAAATTCTTCGTTTTGGGATTTAATATATAGATTTGTTTGAATGAGGATTCCATTAAATTAAATGCATTGTCTCCTAGGGCGTTATAAATAAAGTCAGAGGAGCGCATCTCCTTAAATATATCCTTTGTGAGAAGGTGCCGGGGGTGAACAATTTTATATATTTGATTGAGGAAAGACCTATAGTAGAATGTGAAAAATTCTTTAGGTTTGTAATAGACTTTTCCTATCCATGGTTTTTCATTGGTATATACTTTGTCTTGGGCTGAGAACGAATTATTAGAACTCTCAATAGTTGATTCAAAATAGTCTATCCAGCCGCTTTTGAAGCGTGAGTTCCATAGGTAAGTATTTAATTCTATATGTAAATTTTTTTGTCGTGCATACACCATTGCAAGGCAGAGATTGAAAAGCTCTGAATATAAACCTCTAGTAGAGAGACTATATATGATCTTATTTTTCCTCATAATTATTAAACCCCATAAATCCATTTTGTTCTTGACTTAATGCACGTCCGAACCCTTCTTGGAATCCTTCACTTACTAATGTACAACAGTCGGGCGCCTTCATCAAATATTCTACCATTGGATGATGCATATATAAATCCGCTGTTAAAATACCCTTGCTAAGAATCTTGGGTAACTCAATAATTCTCTCCAATGAGAAGTCTCCTTTATGTTGATGCTGTATTTGTCCGAAGTAATGGCCTATCGCATAAGTGGCTAAAGGAATACCTTCTTTACTTTTAAAGGTAAGCATGATGTCATAGTTCATGTCTTCGTCCGAATGGCCATCTATACAAATTTTGAGAGACTTTTGTCCATTTTTTATTGTAGAAGTAGACTCCTCTGTGTCATTAATGCTGATTCGCTCGATATGTAGCGTATTTTTACTCCATATGACGTTATCTACTATTTTTTCGTTTTTTATAGAATCATTATTCTTTAGGTAATGGCCAAGCGTATCAGGGATGTTACCTATGAAGTCTACCATACCATTCTTCATCATAACACCACGTGTGCATAGGCTGCGAACAGCAGCCATGTTGTGACTGACAAATAGGACAGTTCGGCCTTCACCCTTGCTGACATCCTGCATCTTGCCGATGGCTTTCTTTTGAAATTCAGCATCACCTACAGCTAAAACCTCATCAACAACCAATATCTCTGGTTCCAAGTGGGCAGCAATGGCAAAGCCAAGGCGAACCATCATGCCGGATGAATAGCGTTTTACTGGGGTATCCACGTATTTGGCAACACCGGCAAAATTCACAATCTCATCAAACTTACTTTTAATTTCTGTTTTAGTCATTCCCATAATTGAGCCGTTCATGAAAATATTTTCTCGGCCGGTCATTTCTGGATGGAAACCTGTTCCCACTTCAAGAAGGGAGGCTATTCGGCCTTTAATCTTGATGTCACCAATGGTGGGTGAGGTGACACGAGAGAGAATTTTTAAGAGGGTGGATTTGCCTGCACCATTCTTACCGACTATACCAATGACATCACCTTGCTCCACCTTAAAATTGATATCACGTAGCGCCCAAACAAAACGACTATTTCCCTTTTGGGTGCGATCGTTGGTTTCACCAATCTTCAGATATGGATCTTCTTTACCTCGGATGTTAGCCCACCAGCGATTGAGGTCTTGGCTTAATGTGCCAGTACCTATGGTTCCAAGGCGATATTGTTTTCCGACATGATTAAATTCGATAACTGTATTTGACATAGTCATTCACTATTTGTAAGTTTCTTATATGACATCCATAAAACTACGCTGTACCTTATTGAAAGTCAGCATGCCCAATAGCATGATAGCTATGGTAAACACAAGGGAATAGAGTAAATATAACCAATTGAAGGAACCTTGTCCCAAAAAGGCAATCTTGAAGGTTTCAATAATGGATGTCAGTGGATTGATGACAATAGCCCAAACATAATTAGGATAGTTGTTCTTGAGAATGGACAATGGATAGATGATGGGCGTGATGTACATCCACAGCTGTACACCGAATGATACCAGGAAACGCAGATCACGATATTTGGTGGTCATGGAGGATATTATAAGACCAAATCCCAGTCCTAATCCTGCCAACATAGCCACAAGCAGGGGTAACAGCAGTATGTACCAAGTGACATTGATGGAATAACCATTGCATATATAGAAAACATAGATGGATAAAAATAGTATGAACTGGATGCCCATTTTTAGCAGGCTTGATATGGTGATGGAGAATGGTACAACCAATCGAGGAAAATATACTTTACCAAAAATCTGTTGGTTGGAAATGAAGGTCTCAGAGCACTTGGTCAGACACTCTGAGAAATAGTTCCAGCATAGGATGCCTGCCATATAGAACAAAGGTTGTGGCAAACCATCGGTAGGAATTCCTGCAATACCTCCAAATACAAACATAAACATGATGGTGGTAAACAGTGGCTGTATGACATACCATAAAGGGCCTAGGATGGTCTGTTTGTACATGGTAACAATGTCGCGCTTTACATACATCGCCAATAAGTCCTTGTATCTCCATACTTCTTGGAGATCTAAACTGAACAGTTCCCTGTCTGGTCGAATAACGATATCCCAGTGCTCTTTTTCTTTAGACATCATATATATATTATCGTGTGTGGTGTGTTTGCAAAGATACAAAAAAATCTTGTTATTACAAACTATTTAGAGTGTTTATTTTCAAAGTCGACCGAATTTTATTTCCAAAGTTGGTAAAATGTTTTATAATCTATCTTATAAGGCAAAAGCAATTATCATACTATAATTATCATACTATAATTATCATACTATAATTATCATACTATAATAATCGTACTTATAATAATTATGGTTATAATAAAGTTTAACTATTTGCCATGTTCCGTATGGAGAAAGTCTGTGTTCTTATGGTCAATCTTCATCAAGTTGAGCAGCATTCTTGCAACCAGATTGGGCAGAGCAAGCAATTTCCCATAGACCGAGTGCTTACGCAGTTGGCGAGGTGTGGAAACGTAGAGCGACAGGCAGATGAAGAGGAACAGCAGCCACCACTTGAGGCACCAGACACGAGAGAGCAGGGTAATGAGGCATGCCATGACGAAGGTGATGACGATGAGCATGGAGCGCGGAATGAGCGCTTGCTGAATGGTCTTGTCGATGAAGTCGATATTGCCCGTGACGATGGCCTTGGGAATGTAAGGCAGCAGTCTCAGCAGACTCTGTATCTGCGCTGTCATCCAGCGTAAGCGCTGTTTCTGGAAATTGTCCGTATTGCTGACTTTCTCGTCATAGACGTGGATGTCAGCCTCGTAGTGGATGTGGATTCTCTGCTTGAGAAGTAGGGCTTCCAATTCGCGGTCTTCACCTGCCGTAGAGAGTTTATATACATTCTTACGAAACCACTGGTAGTCGAAAGCCATGCCGCTGCCGATGAGGGCGGAAGAGAGACCGATGCGGTTGTGAGCCTTGCGGAAGAGGGTGTTGTTGATTTCTTCGCTGACACCGTCGAGCACAGCGATGTCATTGTTTGCATTCTTGGCGCAGCGGTGACATTGTATGGCTTGGTAGCCTTTTTGACAAACACCGTTGAGCTTGTCTAAAAAGTCGGAGCCCACCACGTTATCGGCATCAAGGATGACAATATAGTCGAAGTCGCGCGACTTGAAATGGTCCATGGCATACTGCATGGCCTTTGCCTTGGAGCTCTTTTCGAAAATGGGCTGTAGCAAGGTGATGGGTAGTTGACGAAGCTTTTCGTTCGTCTCAGGTTGCATGTGGTCGGAGATGACGCAGACATGAAAGTCTTCGTAAGGATAGTATTGCCCTAAGAAAGTGTGTACTGAATTGACGATGACGCGGTCTTCGTTATAGGCGGGGAATAACACCAGGAAAGTGTGGCTCTTCGGTTCCCGCAGGGCTGACAGCCTGTCCATATACGACGATAAGGGTGACTCCTGTTTCTTCCACATCATGGATACCAATGCAAAGAACAGAATATAGGTACCCGATGCAGCCAGCATCAGCCACAGAAAGATTTCAACGACATGGATGATGCTCCAGATAATCATAGTCTATAGTTTTTGATTGACATACTCTTTCAGTGATTTGCCTAAGGGCGTTTTTGCCAGTAGGGAACTCAGCAGGATAACAGGTATCAGGAAGAAGGTGCGGTTCCACTTGCTATCGACCAGATAGTTGGGTGTGGCAAGGGCAAAGATGAAGAGGACTGTGGCAAACAATGCCCACCACTTCAGAGCCAGCGTGAAGTAGATAAACGGCATAATGGCTCCCATGAAAATAATGATTCCCATCAGGATGATGCGAGGAATGAGGCTCCATTGCAGGATCTTGTCGATAAGGTTGTACTGGCGATTGATGATGGCTCCGGGGAGAAAGCGAATGCTGCGCAGAATACTGACGGCCTGAGAGATGAACCAGTGGCCTCGCTGACGGTTGAAGTCTTCAGCTGAACGAGCCTTTTCGTCAAAGACCATGATGTTGTCGAAATAATCAACATAGATGTTTTGCCGTACTAACAGCAGTTCCAGCTCCTTCTCGTCATAGGAGGTCTTTGCCGACATGATATTCTTCTTGAACCAGTTGAAGTCGAAAGCCATGCCTGAACTGGATATGGCGGAAGACAGGCCAAGGGCCACATGACCACGGCGGAAGATGGAATTGTTGATTTCTTCAAAGATGGCACTCAGACGGGCTGGCGCAGTGTCGTGATTTTGCGATACGCAGTGTGTCTGGATGGCCTTGGTGCCTGCTGCCTCGTAAGCATCGTTGAGCTGTGACAGGAATTCCGGTTCAACAATGTCGCCAGGATTCAGAACTACTGCAACGTCGTAAATCTTAAGGCGAGGAAGATTGTTGATGCCTAATTGTAACGACTTGGCCCTGGAATGCTTCTTGAAGTTGGGCGTCAGCAGGGTAATAGGATGCTGGGCAAGTCTGAAATTGCTCATCTCGTCCAAGTGGTCGGCAATGACGGTAACGTCGAACTCTCGTTGAGGATATATCTGGCCAAGAATGCATTGTACGGTGCGCTCCGTTGCCAGTCCGTTCTTATAGGCAGGAATAAAGATGATGAAACGGTTCTGCTTTCTGCTTTTGGGCGTCTCTCCGTGGCGGTTGAACATGGATGCAAGGGCAAAGACTCCCATATACAGTACCGTCATGGAAACGAAAATAAAGAATATGAGGTCGGTATAAAAGATGATATCCCAGTATTGCATAATGACTATAACTTTAAGAAGTGATATACCCCGCGCAGCGTGGCACGAACCATGTCCCAGCGGTTTTTGGACATATATTTAGCAACGTCCTTTCCTGTGACGATGAACATCAGATAGAGATAGGACAGATAGCGAGTGGCACGATGCTGGTTCCGCCGGACGAACAACAGACGGTTACGTGTAATATAATAGGTACGCAAAGGACTTTGCTGTCCTGTCGTCTGACTTTCTTTGTGAAACACGGTTACTGCTGGCTCGTACCAGATGTCATAACCCGCCCGTCGCAACATCAGCGACCAGTCCAGCTCTTCGTAGTAGAGGAAATAGCATTCGGGCATGAGCCCGGCTTTTTCGATAGCCTCCCGCTTTACCATCATGGCAGCGCCATGAGCGTATGGTGTGGTGTGAGCTTGGTCATACTGTCCGCAGTCCTTCTCGCCGAAACCAATGGAGCGGTTACGCAGTGTGATGGGCGATAGGGGAGTGTAACCGGTATATTGGATAAGATGCTCGCCCCAGGAGAAACGAATCTTAGGACATACCGCCCCAATCTTCGCATCAGACTCCAGCCTTTCTATCAGTGCGGAAGCAAATTTTTCACTTTTCTCTTTTCCTTTTTCCTTTCCTATTAGCGTGTCGTTGTTAAGAAAGAACAGGTATTGTCCTGTTGCAGCCTTGATACCGAGGTTGTTGCCTCCGGCAAAGCCTAAGTTACGCTGACTACGCACGACCTTTACTTGCGGATAACGCTGCTCAATGACCGTTGCCTCGTCTTCCCGTGAGGCATTATCCACCACGATTACCTCTAAAGACGGGTCTTCTAAAGGTAATGTCTCCATCAGCTCGCAGGTGTCCTTCAGTCCGTTATAGTTGATGGTGATGACAGATATCTCATACTTTTGCCGCACGTTTCTTTTCTAATTTCAGTCGTTTCTTTTCTTCTTGTCTGGCGAGTTGTTCAGCTTCATAAGCTACCCAGTCGTTTTCCAGATAGGGCAAGATATATACGATGGCTAATCCGCCATAGAAGGTCAGACAATTGGGAAATTGCATCAGTACTTGGTTTCCGTATCCGCCTAACTGCTGAGAAACCATGGCACAGCAGAAACCTGCTCCGATACCTCGTAAGGACGGACTTCGCAATCGGAAAAGCACAATCCAACAAGCTCCGATGATCATGATGGCAGTACAAATCAAGAAGGTGGTGATACCTATAATGCCAGTATGGATCCAAATGAAGACATACTCGGAGTCTGGTGGAACCGTTGCCATATAGGTGTATTTGTTGTTGGCTGGAGCATTCTGGTATCCGATGTGCATGCCGATACCCCAAGGGGCTTCTGCCAAATACTTCTTCATCGCTTTTTGATTGTTGGCACGTACTCCTGCTGAAGCATCATTCTTGTCAAAAGCCGAACGCATACGGCGTATCTGTTGGTTGCCTTGACCAATGTCGGTAAAGGCAAGAATGAATAAGAATAGCGCAAAGAGAATGGTAACGGGTATGGCAATCTTGAAAGATTTAGACAAAAAGATATAGGCTGCGAAACCAGCCATCAAACAGGCTATGGCTGTGCGAGTACCTGAAGGGAATATAGCCCATGTGCAGGCAGCACCAACAATAAGAAAGAATATTTTATGTCTTTTGATTTTGCTGGTGATGGCGAAGATAAGAAAGGCTACGGCTGTAGAAGCAATGCCGATGCCGAAGTTGGCGGCATCAGAATAGATAGAGAAATAGCGAATGAGCGTACCAGCTTGGAGAATATGTGTTGAACGGCCTCGCGTCTGAAGCCATGCATTCTCAGAGGAAGTCAGGCCGATGTATTGTTGTTTCCATACCCAAAAGGACGCAAATAGGGCCAAAGCTCCCCATACGAAGATGTAACGGATGAGAATCTTCGGTTTACTAATATATATGGAAAAAACAAGGAAAGCATAGAGCAGCTGGAAAGCAATCATACGAGCGGAGGTGTACCAACTACCCACATCAATACCGATATTACAAGTGTCGTTGAGTACTTCCAGCGTACAAAATCCGCACCAGGCAAGCAATGCAACAAGCATGGGGTTGGCGGTTCGTTCAAACTTAGTATCCTTGACGTTGAGAATGGCCATGAATAAAAGCAGTATCTCTATCATCTCGTTGTACAGAGACATCGGTATGCCTTGTGGCAAGGTTAGACTATGCCATTGAATGATGTAGTTGATGCCTATCAAAACCCAAAACAAGAACATTCCGTGGCTGAAGGTGCCAGCAACCAAAAGACCTAAAACGGGTAGAAGACAGACGATGGCGAAGGCAGTGAAACCTGCGCTGTAAAATTCATAGAGGGCAAGTAAAAACAGAAGAAAGAGTACCACGACTCTTCCTCCATTGTCTTTGGCGTATGTCTTGAACGCAGTATTGGCCATTTACTTTGCGTGTTCGTTTTCTGTAGCGGTCAATCCTAATTGCGACATGCGATATACGAAGTTGCTGAACTTCGTGTAAGGAGGCAGCTGACCGACAAATTCCTCGACGGCATATCGGTTAGCTTCTGTGAGATACATGAAGAGCGTGCTCTTGTGCTCTTCATCCAGCATGGCTTGTACTTCTTTCAGGGCCTTCTGGTCAACATCCTTCCAAGTGCGGTTGGCACGGGTTACCATCAGGTTAATGGTGCCCATATTCAGCAGGGCAGGTGAAATGGAATAGTCATCCAGATTCGGGTATTCGATGATGGCAATCTCGTCAGGCAGAATGTCAGGACAGAGGTCTTTGATGTCTTTGGCAAGAATAAACTTGCTGTCCTCAGCGAGGAAGTCTTCGTCGTAAGTGAGACGACGGACTTGCAAACCGATGGATATCCAGTAGTCCTCCAGCTCCTGTGCCAGATAGCTCTTTCCGTTTCCACAGTCTGTAGAAAGGAGATTGAGCACATTTTGCTGACCTTCCTTGAAATGGGGCAGCAAGGCTTTGCTGAGTTGCTTCATGGCCATGTCTGCAATGGTCTTGTTGAAACGACGATAGCGAAGATTGCTTTCCTTCGGGAAACAGCCCATGACTGGAACTTTTGTGATGCGTTCAGAACGCATTCTGTCACGAAGTGTCCTGTCAAGCAACTCTATCAACAAGAAGTAGAGGGCTGTCAACATAAAAGCCAGCATGAAGGATCCTAATAAGATCATCATACGGTTTGTCGGCTGGGCATTCAGCGGGAACATCGGCGGATTCAGGACACGCAGCGTTGCCGTGGACATCTGGAGGTTCTTCTGGCGGAGACGGGCAGCATTCAATGCTTTCAGCATCTCCATGTAGTTGCCTTCAATAAAAGTGATGTGGCGGGCTTTACGGTCCAGTGTTGCTCCAATAGGTGCATAATAGAGATACTGCTGGTCCAGATTCTCTTTCATGATGTTCGTTGCAGACTGTTCCGCCTTGGTCTTCTCTAACAGCAGCAGCTGCTCCAGCCATCGCGACAACATGTCTTTGGCTTTGACACCAGTCTCAGTACTATATATGGAGGCTTCAATATCCTTGGTCAACTGAGTGACGCGGCTCGTCGCTTTCTGCAAGTCACGCTGGGCTTTGGCCAGCTCTTCCTGAGATTCATTATTGTTGCCTCCACCTTCGCTGCTCATCAGCTTAAGGTTGGAGATGCGTGACTGGATACGCGAAATGTCACGAATCTGGTCAGTAAACTCCCTGTTAGAACGGATGACCTGGGCACGATTGCCTAACTGGCGCTCCAAATAATCCAGCAAAGCCTTTGATGTGGTGTAGTTCATCAACTGGTCGTTACGGAAATTCTGCTGTTGTGCTTCCAAAGCTGCCAGCTGCTTGGTCTGCTCTCCGTAGTTGATGATGCGTTTGGAGATGTTATAGCGAATCAGGTCGTCTTCAGCACTGGTGAGGATGCGCCACAGACGATTGACCTCGCGTTTGAAGAAATTGATGACATTGCCTGTCTCTCCAAAACGAATCTGCTGGTACTGCCGGGCAAAAACATCGTTCAAGATGTCCAAGGTATTATAGACTACACCGGCATCGTTGGCAGAATAGGAGATGTCAATAATATCACTTGAAGGGAGCTGTAATACTTTCAGGCGACTTGTAATGTTGTTGATGCCAAAATAGGGGTGGTAGTTGAGAAGACCAAACAGGAAGTTGTCCTGTGACGGTTTCTCGTATGCCTTCAAATTGGCATAAGTCGCTAATTCGCTGGAGCGATTGATCAAGGCCTTAACCTCTGGGGGAGTCATGGCATTGAGCTCACGAAAATGTTCTGCTGAGATGTAGTTGTTGTTCTTCTTCGGATTGCCATACATCATGCAACGGGCAAACAAGCGCAGTGATACCTCATGAATGGTGTTGTCGGTCGTGATAATGAGCATCAGGTTGGCAATGTTGGTTTGGGCATTACCTCCTACAGCACCAGTACCTTCGATATTATAGCCTGTTATCATTCCCGTATAAATGGTGGTGTTGGCATCATAGATACGTTCCATATTGCGGGTCAGGAACCATGCCACGACAAGAGCTATCAATGGCAAGGTAACCAAGTACCAGCGTATCTTATATAGGAATCTGACAAAATATCTAAATAAATCCATAATGAGGCGGTTGTTATTGTTGTGCTTTCGCTTTTCGGGAGGCTTTGCGGTCGGCTTGCTCTAATTTCCGGAATTTCTTTTCTTCCTCAGCTGCTGCCTTCTTAATGCTCTTCGCTACTGCACGATTCTCTTTTCGTATTTGTTTCTCCGATTTCTGCTCTTCATCAAGCGTGATGTCTGTCGTCGTATTGGTGAGAATGGGCGTGTGACATAAAATCTCCAAGGTGATAATGTCTGTGGTGATGGTTGTCTGCATCGCTTGGTAGCCTGATACCACACTGATTTCGTGGAGCTTGGTATAGGCAAAGTCCTCAATGGTCATGTTACCCTGATGGAAGTCTTCCTGATTCAGAGCTCCGGCACCTTGATAGATAGCAGCAGCTTCACTGGAGGTCTTCAAAGCGACGAGGTTGTTGGTGATTTTAATATATAAACTGGCAATTTCTAATTTCAGGTTGTCAAATGCCAAATCCTTCTCAATACGAGCCTTGTCAACTAATAACTTTTTACGACGTACAGCAGCTGTCAAGTCGAGGATGTCCTCTAAAGGTACACTGACGTTGACTCCGACATTCCAATAACTCTGTTCGGAACCTTGGAACTGGAAGATGGTGGTGTAGCTCTGAGTGGTACTGTTATTACCCCACATGTCCGTTTTGCCATACGCATAACTGGCATGTCCCATGACATACGAGAAGATATGACGCTTTTGTTTGGAAACTTCTGCCTGTGCTATCTCCTGGGCTTTGGCTAAGGATAAGATCTTGGGGTTCTGTTTGGCATTTTCATAGAGAACAGCCAAAGGAGGTAAATGGAAAGTCGAAAAGTTTATCGTCTTATTTTCGCTGGAATCAAAGAAACCAGCGCTGATGCCACTGTCGTTGTACTGTGCATAAACGGATGTTGAGAGCACAGCCAACGCAAGGGTTAAGATGATATGTATGAAACTATTCATTTATAATGTCCCTGATTTTATTCTTGGATAAAAGAATTATACGTTCTCTTTTTGGATAAATGCTTTTAATGTACGGAAGATAATCTTAATGTCGAGCCAGAAGTTATAGGTCTGTCCATACTGGATGTCTAACTGCTTGCGCTCTTCTGCCGACATAGTACCGCCTCTGCCGCGTTCTTCTACTTGCCACAGACCTGTTAGTCCGGCAGGAGCCATAAAGCGGTCGATATTGTTGTCAGCGGTCAGTTTTTCTGCTTCGTAGAGTGGCAACGGACGGTTACCCACAATAGACATGTCACCTTTGAGAATGTTAAACAATTGTGGTAACTCGTCAATGCTGTATTTGCGGATAAAGCGACCGACCTTTGTTACACGCGGATCGTTCTCAATCTTGATGAAAGCATTGTTGATATCTTCTTCTTTCTTCTTGTTGAAGTCGCTTTCGGAAACAACAAAGTCGTCACCAACCAGCATGACCTCTTCATCGCCCATCAATATATCGTCACTCATTCCTGCAACAGCCATGTCCATACCCGTCTGTTCGTTCAATGGCATGGTAATAGGCTGGGCAGACTCTTGTGATTTTTGGTTTCCAGCATACTGATTGTGATGCTTACTTAACTCCATCAGTCTTTGTTCGGCATCAACATACATGCTGCGGAACTTAAGGAATTCAAAGATGGTGTAATTGGCTCCCACACGCTTGGAACGGAACAGGATGGGGCCTTTACTCTCCAAGCGAATAGCAATGGCTGTCAGGATGAAGACGGGTGACAATACCACAATGGCTAAGATAGAGAATACGATGTCGAACAAACGCTTCCAAAGAGGAATCGTGAATTTCAAGATGCTATGCTTGGCAGCTTTGCTGTCATACAGGGCATCCTCGCGTTCTGAGATAAATTGGATTTTCTTATTAAATTCTGTCACTGTCGCACCTTGTTTGATGGTGTCGTTAATACCGCATTTGATATATTCGTCACGATCTTCAGGCTGTAATGGAGCAGTGATGAGAACGATATAGACGTTATGGCATTTCTTTCGTAGATAGGTGATGGCAGTAATGTCCTCTTCACGCACGGAACGTTCAAAGAACACCAAATAGTGCTCATTGGCAACGTGCTGAGCGCATATCTGGGCAGCCTCATTGTAGGTCTTGGCCATTCGTACCAACTGTCCAGGTATGTATTTCAGACGTTCTTGCGTCTTTTGGTTATCACCTAAGTAAACTACACCTATCATACTATAATTATAAATAAGGTAGAGTATCTGTTTTTTATTCGTTGGGAAGAATCTTCTTGACGCGAATCTTCAATTCCATGGGATTGAATGGCTTGACAATATAGTCAACGGCACCGATTTCCAACAAACGGATACGCTCGCTGGTGGAATCTTCGCTGGACAACATGATGACAGGGATGTTGCGGAACAACTCGTTCTGCTTGATCCATTCCAGAAAGTCATCACCACGCATTCCCGGCATACGGATGTCTGAGATGATCAAGTCGGGAGTGTTGCCTGCTTGCAACCATTTTACACCTTGCAGACCATCGGGCAGCCATTGCACGTCATAGTCACTCATCAAGTAAATAGAGAGCACCTTTGCGATGGTCTCTTTGTCATCAAGGATTAATATTTTCTTTTTCATAACTGAATATAACCTTAGCTACTGGTTCATGTTCTAACGTGCAAAGGTAAAAAATAATTTTTAATTGTAGTCAAATAATGATAAAAAAATGCAGAAAAAACCCAAAATAGTTGGTTTTTAAAAATAATTTAAGGAAATTTGTAGTGCAAAACGTAATATTAATGATTTGAAAATCGGATAATTCATAAAAAAAAGTAATATGGAAAGTCGGTATTTGTTGGGATTTGACATCGGCAGCTCGTCAGTGAAAGCTTCGTTGGTGAATGTCGAAACCGGTGTATGTGTGGCTTCAGCATTTTATCCTGAGCATGAGGCTCCTATTATTGCTGAGAAGGCAGGATGGGCTGAGCAAGAACCACAGATGTGGTGGGATAATGCTAAATTGGCTTTAAATAAAATAATGGTTGAGGCTGGAGCTACGGGCGACGACATCGCTGCCATCGGCATCTCCTATCAGATGCATGGCTTGGTGTGTGTCGATCAGCACCAGCAGGTGCTTCGTCCTTCCATCATCTGGTGCGACTCCCGTGCCGTTCCGTACGGCGAGCGTGCTTTCCGTGACTTGGGTGCTGAACAGTGCCTGTCTCACCTGCTGAACTCCCCCGGCAACTTCACTGCCGCCAAGCTGGCGTGGGTGAAGGAGAATGAGCCGGAAGTGTTCAGTAAGATATATAAGGTGATGCTTCCGGGCGACTATATTGCCATGCGCCTCTCCGGCGAGGTGAATACGACCGTCAGCGGTCTTTCTGAGGGAATGTTCTGGGACTTCAAGGAGAACCGTGTGGCAGACTTCCTTCTCAATTATTATGGTTTTGACTCCTCCCTGATGGCTGATATCGTTCCGACGTTCGGCATTCAATGTGCTGTGAGTGCAGAGGCCGCTGCGGAATTAGGTCTGAAGGCCGGTACTCCCATATCTTATAGAGGTGGTGACCAGCCCAACAATGCCCTGTCGCTGAATGTATTCAATCCGGGCGAGATTGCTGCCACGGCAGGAACGTCAGGAGTGGTGTACGGTGTGTTGGGCGAGGTCGGCTACGACCCGAAGTCGCGTGTCAACACCTTTGCCCATGTCAACCACCACAGCGTGGTCGCTGGTTCAGCCAGCGACGCGACCCGCCTTGGCGTGCTGCTCTGCATCAACGGCACGGGCATCCTGAATGCATGGATGCACCGCAATGTCACCTTCGACATGGACTATGCAGAGATGAACACCCTGGCAGCCCAGGCTCCTATCGGCAGCGATGGCGTCTGTATCCTTCCGTTTGGCAATGGTGCCGAGCGTGTTCTGGAGAATAAAGAGTTGGGTTGCAGCATTCATGGCGTGAATTTCAACAAGCACAACCGCTCGCACCTGGTTCGAGCCGCCCAGGAGGGTATCGTGTTCTCCTTCTGCTACGGCATGGAGGTGATGCAGCAGATGGGTATGGACATCCGAACGATTCATGCCGGTCGTGCCAATATGTTCTTGTCTCCGCTGTTCCGCGACACCTTGGCAGGTGTCAGTGGTGCTACGATAGAGCTGTATGATACTGATGGCTCCGTCGGTGCTGCCAAGGGAGCAGGTATCGGTGCAGGCATCTACAAAGATAACAAGGAGGCCTTTGCCACGTTGAAGAAGTTGGCAGTCATCGAGCCCGATGCAAACAACCGCGAGGCCTACCGTGCCGCCTACGCCAACTGGAAGCAGTTGTTGGCCAACAAATCATAAAACAGCAAAATCTCAAAATAAATAGTAAATAGTAAATTGTAAAATTGTAAATCGTATGAAAGAGTATTTCGCTTTTACAGGCAAGATTCCCTTCGAGGGAAAAGAGAGTAAGAACGTGATGGCATTCCACTATTATGAGCCGGAGCGCGTAGTGATGGGCAAGAAGATGAAGGACTGGATGAAGTACGCCATGGCCTGGTGGCACACGCTGGGTGGTGCCAGTGCCGACCAGTTCGGTGGCCAGACCCGCAGCTACGAGTGGGACAAAGCCGCAGATCCTGTTCAGCGTGCCAAGGACAAGATGGATGCCGGTTTCGAGTTCATGGACAAGTTAGGCATTGAGTATTTCTGTTTCCATGATGTTGACCTCGTCGAGGAAGGTGAGACAGTTGCCGAGTATGAACGTCGTATGAAGGAAATCACCGACTATGCCTTGGAGAAGATGAAGCAGTATCCCAACATCAAGAACCTGTGGGGAACTGCCAATGTATTCGGCAACAAGCGCTATATGAACGGTGCCTCTACCAACCCCGACTTTGACGTTGTGGCCCGTGCCATCGTACAGATTAAGAATGCCATTGACGCTACCATCAAGCTGGGTGGTCAGAACTACGTCTTCTGGGGTGGCCGTGAGGGCTATATGAGTCTGCTGAATACCGACCAGAAGCGCGAGAAGGAACACATGGCAACGATGCTGACCATGGCTCGTGACTATGCCCGCAGCAAGGGCTTCAAGGGTAACTTCCTCATTGAGCCGAAGCCTATGGAGCCTTCGAAGCACCAGTACGATGTAGATACAGAGACCGTTATCGGCTTCCTGAAAGCCCACGGTCTTGACAAGGACTTCAAGGTAAACATTGAGGTGAACCATGCCACACTGGCAGGCCACACCTTCGAGCATGAACTGGCTTGTGCTGTTGATGCCGGTATGCTGGGCAGCATCGATGCCAACCGTGGCGATGCTCAGAACGGTTGGGATACCGACCAGTTCCCCATTGACAACTATGAGCTGACACAGGCCATGCTGGAGATTATCCGTGGTGGCGGTCTGGGTTTGGGCGGTACCAACTTCGACGCTAAGATTCGCCGCAACTCTACCGATTTGGAAGACCTCTTCATTGCTCATATCAGTGGTATGGATGCGATGGCTCGTGCCTTGCTGAATGCTGCTGACATTCTGGAGCACAGCGAGTTGCCGAAGATGAAGAAGGAGCGTTATGCTTCGTTCGACAAGGGCATTGGCAAGGACTTCGAGGACGGCAAGCTGACCTTCGAGCAGGCTTACGAGTACGGCAAGAAAGTCGAGGAGCCCAAGCAGACCAGTGGTAAGCAGGAGAAGTATGAGACCATTGTGGCCCTCTATGCTAAATAATAAATATCTGATAATAACGACATCGGCATGGTCATGCGACCATGCCGATGTTTTTTCTTTTCCGCTTTCAAGATTAAGACATTAGTCGTAGATCTTCGCTTCACGTTTTCCTTGCAGTACGGCGAGGGCATTGAGGGCGAGGGCTTCCATCTCGTCTTCACCGGGGAAGGTATAGACGGGTGCAAGAAAACCAATACGGCGGCGTAACTCATTGACGATATATTCCGAACGGGCCATGCCACCTGTCAGCAGAATGGCATCAACTTGTCCACACAGCACGGCACTTTCTGCAGCAATATTCTTCGCTACATGATAGAGCATGGCATCTACGATGAGTTGGGCATGCTGGTCTCCCTGTTGGATGCGTTCCAGGATTTCTCGCATGTCGTTAGTGCCCAAATGGGCATTCAGTCCGGCTTTTCCGGCTATGCGCTTGAGAAGTTGTTTCTCGTTGTATTTACCGCTGAAACAAAGACGGATGAGGTCTGCGGCAGGAAGACTGCCTGCACGCTCCGGTGAGAAAGGACCTTCACCATCCAAAGCATTGTTGGCATCAATAGCTCTTCCGTGTTCATGGGCAGCAATGCTGATGCCGCCGCCTAAATGGCAGATGATGAGGTTCAAGTCTTCGTATTCCTTACCGATGCCTCGGGCATAGCGACGGGCTATGGCACGCTGGTTCAAGGCATGCCAGATACAGATACGGGGCATCAGAGGACTGCCGCTGATGCGTGCCAAGGGTGACAGTTCATCAACGACTCCCGGATCGGCAATGAAAGAACGGCAGCCGGGAATGCTGGCGGCTATCTCATAGGCTATCAGACAACCTAAGTTGCAGGCATGGTTATGCATGACACAACCATGCAGTGTGTCGTCCAGCATCTGCTGGTTGATTTCATAGACACCACCTGCAATAGGCTTTACCAGTCCACCGCGACCGATGACAGCATCAAACTGTACAGGAATATCCGCCATGTGTAACTCGTTGAGAACCAGTTGACGACGGAAATCCTGCTGCTCGGTGACATCACCGAAAAGTGCCAGCTCTTCAGCACTGTGAGTAATGCTTCGCAACAAGATAGGCTTCTCGTCTTCATAGACGGCCATCTTGGTGGAGGTAGAGCCTGGATTGATAACTAATATCTTCATAGACTTGCTATTGCTAAAAGGATGCTGTTGTATTTAGCCTCTGCATCGTCGCCTCGTGAAGGAACGATGACTGGGCACTGTGTGCCGCAAAGCATGCCGGCGGTCTTGGCATGAGCAAAGAAGGTCAGTGATTTATAAAAGGTGTTGCCGGCTTCAATGTCGGGCATCACCAAGACGTCAGCTTCGCCCTGCAGTGGAGATGTCATGCCTTTGGCTGCCAAAGCGTGAGCAGAACAAGCACACTTGACGTCCATCGGACCATCTATGATACAGGTCCCGAAGTCGCCAGCAACAGCCCTCTGCTTGATTTCTGCATAGCCATCGACAAAGGGGAACTGTTTTCCGCCATGCTCGGCACAGTGAATAAGTGCTATTTTAGGATTGTCGATGCCTAATCGGTGACAGATGAGTGAGGCATAGCGTACTTGTTCGATGCGCTGTTCATGGGTCGGGTAGGGGATGACAGCTGCATCGGTAAAGAACAGCAACTTCGGATAGCCGGGAATCTCGGCAGCAGCCAGATGCGTCAGCACCTTACCAGCAGGTAGCAAGCCGCTTTCCTTGTTTAGTACGGCCCTCAACAATTGATCTGTTCCGATGAGCCCTTTCATCAGCACGTCAGCTTTCCCCTCACGCACCATTGCTACGGCTTCGGCAGCCGCTGTCTCAGGACAGTCGTTGTTGATAGCGATGACTTGTGCCAGTTTCTCGTTTTGTAACTTCAGAAGGGCCGCCTTTGAGGCTTCGTCGTCAGGATTGACGACAACGATGCGGAACGGCTTGGCTAATGTCTTTACTCTGTCTCTCAGTGCATCGAAAGATTGGAAGGCTTTCATAGATTAGGTTTTAATTATTGGTGGAGTGATAAGACGTTTTTATGACTGTCCGCTGAACTGCTTGATGCGTTGTTCCTCGGAGAGTTTGCAGATAAGCAATGTATTGTCGTTTTCTGCCACGATAAATCCGTCGAGTCCTTGTACGACGACTTTCTTCTCCTGTGTAGTGTGGATAATGCAGTTGTGGGTTTCAAAGACATTGATGTCGTCTCCAATGCAGGCGTTGCCATAGAGGTCTTTCTTCGTCTGTTGCTGCAGCGAACCCCATGTGCCGAGATCGCTCCATCCGAAGTCGGCAGGACATACGAAGATTTCCTCTGCCTTCTCCATGATGCCATAGTCAACACTGATGTTTTCGCACTCGGGGAAGAGCTGGTCTATCTTCTCTTGCTCCTGTGGCGTACCATAAACCGGTAGCAGACTCTCGAAAATCTTGGCCATAGAAGGCTGATAGATGCGGAATGCGTTGACAATCGTTGCCACGTTCCAGATGAAGATTCCGGCGTTCCAGAAATAGTTACTCTTCGCGATGTATTTCTTGGCAGTTTTTAAGTCGGGCTTTTCCCGGAAGGAATCAACGCGGAAGATTTCTTTGTTGCGCAACGACTGAGCGGAGAGGTTGGCCTCAATGTATCCGTAACCCGTTTCGGGACGGGTAGGTTTCATACCGAGAGTGACTATGGAGTCGCTCTCGGAAGTGAACTCCAGACAGGAGCTGATGACGCGGCGGAACTCCTGAGTCTTCATGACAATATGGTCGCTGGGCGACACAACAATGTTCGCCTTGGGATCTTTCGACTTGATGCGCCATGAAACATAGGCAATACAGGGAGCCGTATTACGGCGGCAGGGCTCACAAAGGATGTGGTCTGCCGGTATGTCGGGCAGTTGCTCGGCAACGATGGCTGCATAGTTCTTGTTGATAACGACCCAAACGTTCTCTGCTGGCACGATGGTGTCGAAGCGCTCAACGGTCAGTTGAAGTAATGACTTGCCGATGCCCAGAACGTCAATGAACTGCTTAGGCTTCTCAGGTGTACTCATGGGCCAGAAGCGGCTGCCTACACCGCCTGCCATAATGACGAGATGGTTGTTGATTTTTGCCATAGTTCTTTATTTCTTTTTAATGATTTTCTTGATGATAAAATAGGCAATAGCCAGGATGACCAATGCAACGATGGTGAGTTTGATGTACTCGGCATACTCCACTATCTTGTCGTCCAGTTGGTTTTCAGGTACGATGGCATGCAGATACCAACCCAGTGCAGCCAGAATGGCATGCCAGACACCAGCACCTATGGTGGTGTAAAGCAGGAATTTCCAATAGTTCATTTTTGCCAGTCCTGCTGGAATGCTGATCAGGTGGCGTATGCCGGGAATGAGTCTTCCAGTCAGGGTTGCTACGATGCCGTGGTCGTCGAAGTAACGTTCACTCTTCTCTACTTTCTCCTGACTGAGCAGGCACATCTTTCCCCATTTGCTGTTAGCAAATTTATAGATGACGGGCCGCCCTACATAATAAGCAACAACGTAGTTGATGCTGGCGCCAAGGTCGGCACCGATGGTAGCAAAAAGGATGACGAGCCACACGTCAAGGTCTCCGCCGGCAGCATGATAGGCTGCTGGGGTGACGACGAACTCTGAGGGAACAGGAATAACCGTACTCTCCAGCAACATGAGGAAGAGGATGGTTCCGTAGTTGAGGTTGCTCAGTAGTGAAGATATGATATTCATTTTTCTTTCGTGTTAATTGACAGATTTGCTATTGATAAGTTCCTTCATATATCGGTAATATTCTTTCACCTCCATTTCTTCTGGGAATAGGAAAGCCAGTATGCTTTTGGCCTCCAATGGATCCTTTTCACAAGCCAGCTTCAAATACTTCAAGAATTCATCGGACTTGTTCAGTTCATAGCAACACAGTGCCAAATAGGAATAGCCTTCGGTAAATTCAGGATGGTTCTTCCAGATAACACTGAAGAGTTTTATGAACATATCATAGCAGGCTTGGATATAAGCGTTGTCATAGAGAGAAATGGCGATACGGAGTATCACGTAAGGGTCGCTCTCTGAATCGGCAATGGCTTGGATAAAAGATTTCTGGGCAGCCTTGACGTTGCCGTTTCCCAGTTGCAAGTGTCCTCTGGTAACCATTACGTCAACGTGGTCACAGTCTAAATCCTTCGTCTTGTCAAGCATTTCCATGGCTTTGTCGAATTGCTTCAAGGCATTATAGCAGAAAGCCAGCTCCTGATATAGTATGGGCAGTTGCTCTGCGTCTTCCGGTGTTAAGGATAGTGCTTTCAGCAATACGTCAAGTGCTTCCTCATTACGTCCCAGATTGACCAGACAGGCCCCTGACTGAAAGAGGATATACGCATTGTCTGGCTCTATCTCGATGTAGCGTTGGTAGTATTTCAATGCTTCCTCAAAGTTGCTCAGATTTGCCAGGCCGTTCGCTTTGTTTGCCAGCGCTTCCGTATCTTTAGGATCTATCGCCAGAGCATATTCGCTGCTGGTGATGGCATCGTGATATTCCTCGCTCATGAGCTGGGAATTGGCCAGCGCATTCCAGTACTCCTTGCAAAAGGGATCTTTGTCTAATAACTTGTTGAGAAGTATCTGTGATTCCTTGAATTTGCCTAATCCCAGAAGCGTACGTGCCATTAATTCGTTAAAGTCTGTACTTCTATCATTACCCTTTATGCGCGACATCCATTCGTAGGCTTTGTCGCTAACTTGGTAGTCGATGAATAGGTTGGCACAGTCTTTCACGAAATCTATGTACTCGTCAGCGGAAACAGTCTTGCCATAGTTACGCAGATATTCGTCAGCTCCCTCTATGTCACCGTTGGCAATCATTATTTCTGCCATTAGGTAGTGGTAGTCAGGGTCATCTTTATTTTCTATGGTGTCTGCATGTTGACATGCCAGTTCAAAATTACCGGTCATCAGGGCTTCACGAGCCATGAAGACATTGGGAAGAGTGGCATTGGGATAGAGTTGTAAGGCATGCTCGACTACATTCACGGCTTTGTCGTGTTCTTCAATCATGTTGTAGTAGTCGGCAATGTCTATGAGGTCGTCGGCATCCATGAACGGATATGCTCCTGTAGTGGCAGCCGTCTCGTAGCTGTCAAGTAGTTCGCGGAAGTCTTCGCTCTCAAAATACTCCTTGTCAAATTCCATAATACTTGTCTCTAACTATTAACTTTTCAGACCAACGGTCTTGTTAAAGATGAGGTGGTCGGGTGTGGAGTCAATGTCAAGAGTGAAATATCCGATACGCTGGAACTGCAGGAAGTCGCCAGCCTTCTTTTCCATCAGGTAAGGCTCTACATGACAATTGTCGAGAACCCGCAGAGAGTCGGGGTTGAGTAACTCGCGGAAGTCGCGTCCGTCAGCATCAACGCTCTCTACGGAGAACAGACGGTCATAGAGGCGGACTTCTGCGGGAACGGCATCCTGACAGTTCAGCCAGTGGAGCGTCTTGCCCTTGATCTTACGATCGGCACCAGGCATGCCGCTGCGAGTGTCTGGGTCATACGTGGCATAGATAGTGGTGATGTTGCCCTCTGCGTCTTTGTCGCAGGGATGCTCCTCGTCGCATTTAATGATATAGGCGTTCTTCAGACGCACCTCTTTGCCAGGTGCCAGACGCTGGAACTTCTTCTCAGCCACCTCCATGAAGTCATCGCGCTCAATCCAGAGCTCACGACCGAAAGTGATGGTATGTGTGCCGTCAGCCTCGTTTTCGGGGTTGTTGATGGCTACCAGTTCCTCGGTTTTCCCCTCAGGATAGTTGGTGAGCACCAGTTTAACAGGATTAAGAACTGCACTGACACGACAAGCTTTCTTGTTGAGGTCTTCGCGGACGGAGGCTTCCAGCAGTGCGAAGTCGTTCAAAGCGTCAAACTTTGTGTATCCGATGGCATCGATGAAGTTGCGGACGCTTTGTGAGGAATAACCGCGGCGACGCATACCACAAACTGTCGGCATGCGGGGGTCATCCCATCCGTTGACCAAGTTCTCATCGACCAATGCCTTCAGCTTACGTTTTGACATCACGGTGTAAGTGATGTTCAGGCGGTTGAACTCTATCTGGCGGGTGCCGTCATAGGTGTCGCTGGTAATGTCGGCATTATAGTCACTCAGGTCTTCACCATTGGCTTTCTTTTCCTGGATGTACTCACGAAGCAAGTCAACGAATTTGTCGTATAATGGACGGTGAGGTACAAACTCCAGGGTACAGATAGAGTGCGTGACACCTTCAAAGTAGTCGCTCTGTCCGTGGGCAAAGTCGTACATGGGATAGCAGTGCCACTTGGTTCCTGTGCGGTGGTGAGGAATCTGGATGATGCGATAGATGATAGGATCGCGGAAGTGCATGTTGGGATTTGCCATGTCCAGTTTGGCACGCAGCACCATCGAACCTTCTACGGCTTCGGGGGTGTTCATGTGCCCAAACAGTCGCAGATTCTCCTCAATAGGACGGTCACGATAAGGACTTGGACGTCCGGGTTGTGTGGGAGTGCCCTTCTGTTCGGCTATCTGCTCTGAGGTCTGCTCGTCAACGTAAGCCAATCCCTTCTTGATGAGCCATACGGCGAAATCCCACAGCTTCTCAAAATAGTCAGATGCGTAATAGATGTTCTTCCAATGGAAACCCAGCCACTGAATGTCACTCATGATGTTTTCTACATACTCCGTGTTTTCCTTGGTGGGGTTCGTGTCGTCGAAGCGTAGGTTGCAAATGCCGCCAAACTCCTCAGCGACGCCGAAGTCCATGCAGATGGCTTTGGCATGTCCAATATGGATATATCCGTTGGGCTCTGGTGGGAAACGGGTCTGAATGCGACCACCGTTCTTGCCGGCCTCCAAGTCTTCTTTTACAAATTGTTCTACGAAACTAAGGCTCTTCTTTTCTTCGCCTGTCGTGATGTTCTTGTCTTCCATAAATTTAATTAATAATGTATATTTTGCATGCAAAGGTACGAAATTTCTCTCAAAGCACCATGCAAATAAATTAGAATTTTTACCAGTAAGTTTTAGAATGTAAAGAATTGTGGATGAAAATAATGAGAGCTTCTTTACGTTGTAATGGAATAACTTGTGGTAATGTAGAATAATATAGTGGTTATTTTGACTAACTTTTTGAAGATATTAAAGGGGGGGGGAGTGTTTTGTAAAACGCATAATAATAATATATTATGTTTATGCTTTGTACTTTGCGATTCTATGTATGGAAGTTGTTGGTTGCTTCGCTCTTTTACAACTATTGATTGTTAAGAATATTCTTAATTCTTGGTTCAAAAAGGAAATGAGCGGTAGTACCAAAAGAATAGTATTTTTTAGAACAAAGTGAAAAAAGGTTCAAAAAAATTTGGTGGATTGATATAAATCAATTACCTTTGCATCGTTATCCTGAATACAATCTTTTTACCTTAAAGACTAATACCTATTAGCTACAGATGCCCTTCACTGTGAAGTGAGGGACATTTTTTTTTTGCTATTTCTTCGAAGTTTGAGGAGGTGAAAAGGACTTTGACGAAAGCGGTTGATTTACTTGATTCCCCTGTCGTTCAGGGCTTTAGCATAGCGGCTGGCATTCTTCTGGTGCTCCGAGTAAGTAGTGGCAAAGTTGTGGGTACCGGAGAAATCCTCCTTGGCACACATATAAAGATAAGAATGCTCTACCGGACTCAGCACGGCATCAATGCCTCGTATGCTGGCAATCTTGATAGGACCAGGAGGCAATCCTTCGTAGCGATAGGTGTTATAGGGCGAGTCCGTTTGCAACATGTTACGATAGATGCGTTTCAGTTCAAACTGCCGCAAGGCAAACTTGATAGTAGGGTCTGCCTGCAGTGGCATGTTTTGTGCCAGACGGTTCAGGTACATACCGGCTATCATGGGTTTCTCGGCATTGTTTGACGTTTCTTCGTCGATGATACTGGCCAGGGTACACACCTCGTTGGGCGTCAGTCCTAAGCGGTTGGCTTTCGCCTGACGGTCGCCTAACCAAAAGTCGTCGTGCTCCTTCTTCATGCGTTTCAGGAAAGCTTCTACGCTGACGTTCCAGTATAGGTCGTAAGTGTTTGGAACAAACATGGCGCTGATGGTACAGGTGTCGTAGCCCAACTTCTGTAGCATGGCAGAGTCGCGCAAGGCATCGGCAATGGTGGTAGAGTCAATCATCAGCCGTTTCGATAACACAGCTGCCAGACGGTCCATGGTTCTCACTTCTGGAATGGTGACGTTGAGGCTCTTCTGTTGTCCGTTCTTTAGGTGCCGTAACACCAGAAAGGCTCCTTCATAGGGCTCAATGGCGTAACGGCCCGTACGTATGTGGTTGCCGTAGTCGGTGTGACGCATCAGGATACTCAGTCCTGTGGTGCGGCCGAAAGCGCTTACTTTGTTGAGTACAGAATCCTGTGTGTCATCCTCGTCAACATAAATGAATTGCGTGTCGTCAGCATGTGAAACAGGGATGAATAGGGTAAAAAGAGCCAGTAGCAGAATGATGACGATGCCACTTCCTGCTATATATAAATAGGTACGTGCGTTAAACGTTTTCATCTTTACTTTTGTTTTAAACGATGCAAAGGTACAAAAAAATAGATAATTGGCAACGGATATTTAATAAATATTTCGTACCTTTGCAAAAACAATACTAAATTATGAAACTGAAGTTCTCTATTCACTATCATACGGCATGGGGTGAGAGCCTTCATATCTGTCTGGATTTTCACAGGCAGGACGGTACCGTTAGGCGTCAGCATCTGATGATGCAGACCAGCGACGGTGAGCTGTGGACGCTTGAAACGGCTGCCATGGTGAGCCGCCAGCATCCCGTTTCACATATCGTCTATCACTATCAGGTGGAGAATGAACGTGGTGATGTGCTGCGGCAAGAGTGGCAACTGGTGCCCCGTATTTACTTCTTCGATGCCTCGCAGGACTATGTCTTTCCTGACCAGTGGCGTGAGCGTCCGTTGCCGTTTCATCTCTATAGCAATGCCTATCTGACGACGGTTCATGGTCGTCGTGACGAAGTTGTCGAGGCACTTCGCCTGCCCCTGTTCCGCCGCACCGTTATTTTCCGCGTCTCGGCACCGCAGGTCAAACCCGGCCATTCGGTAGCTATCTGTGGCAGTCATCCTGCCTTAGGCTCATGGAATGTGTCTCGTTATCTTCAGATGCAGTATGCCGGACAGCACGAATGGATGCTTTCTGTCAACGCCATGGGATGGCTGTTGCCGATAGAGTATAAATATGTCATTGTCGATGACGAGACGCATGCCGTCGTCTGCTGGGAAGAAGGTGATAATAGGGTGATAACTGCTGAAGGTTGGGCATCGGATAATACCTACAATCCTCTCATAGAGACTAATAACCACCACCTATCACCCTCCACCCACCAACCAACATCCAATACCCAATTGGCAGAAGGTCAGGTGTTGGTACTTTATGGTGACGGACTGCGGGTATGTGAAGAACAGTGGCGTGCGGCAGGAGTCTGTGTTCCCGTCTTTTCGCTGCGTTCGGAGCATAGCTATGGTGTTGGCGACTTCGGTGACCTGCGCCGGTTTGTCGATTGGGCTGTAGCCACGGGTATGAAGGTCATCCAGTTGCTGCCCGTCAACGACACTACACGTTTTCACCATTGGGGCGACTCCTGTCCTTATAACGTCAGCAGCGCTTTTGCACTCCATCCGCACTACGTCGATTTGGAGGCGGCAGGGACCTTGCGCTCCAAGGAGAAGATGACGCAGTTCCTGCGTCGCCGGCAGGAGCTCAACGCCTTGTCTGAAAGTGACTATGAGGCTGTTGACCGTGTCAAGACAGAATACTTGAAACAGCTCTTTGCCGAACAGGGAAAACGGGTGCTGGAGTCAACGGAAGGAAAAGCTTTCGTTCACGACAACGAAGAGTGGCTTAAACCTTATGCCGAGTATTATGCCAAGAGCTTTGGGGCAGGTCTCGATGATTCCAAATCTCCCTCCCTTGGGGAGGGCTCAGGGGTGGGCTACCCCTTCGTCTGCTTTGTTCAGTTCCTTCTGCACACACAGCTGAAGGAAGCTGCCGACTATGCTCGCAGCAAGGGCATCGTGCTGAAGGGTGATTTGCCCATCGGACTCTGCCGACAGAGTGTGGAGGTGCGCCAGCATCCTGAGTTCTTCCATTTAGACTCACAGACAGGAGCACCGCCTGACAGTTTTTCCAAGCAGGGACAGAACTGGGAGTTTCCTACCTATCAATGGAGTGAAGACCTGCTGCAGATGCAGCGACAGCGGCTTGCCCACATGGCACAGTATTTCGACGCAGTCCGTTTGGATCATGTGCTGGGTTATTTCCGCATCTGGGAGATTCCCTCTGATGCCGTCTATGGCGTGCTGGGGCACTACTCGCCATCGTTGCCGCTGACCATCGATGAGATAGAGTATTTCGGACTGCCGTTCCGCAAGGGGTTCTTTACCCGTCCTTTCATCAACGACAAACTCATCGACCGTCTCTTCGGCATCCATGCCCAGTACGTTCGGGAAAACTACCTGCAACCGACGGCCTATCACCTGTACGACCTCGTTGATGAGGTGAGTACCCAGCGGAAGGTAGCAGAGGTCTTCAGCGGACGCACCGACGAGAACAGCCTCTGGATTCGTGAAGGACTCATGCGGCTCATCAGTAACGTCCTCTTTGTCGAAGACCCTCGGCAGCCGGAGATGTACCATCCTCGCATCGACGTCATCAACGAACCTGTCTTTGAGGCACTGTCGGCAGACGAGAAGGATGCCTTCCGACGGCTTTACGACAACTACTTCACAGTGCGCCATCATGACTTCTGGCGACAGCAGGCGCTGCATCGGCTGGCTGCCGTCATGCGTGGTTCACGAATGCTGTTCTGTGCCGAGGACTTGGGCTTGCAACCCGACTGTGTGGCACCCGTACTCGACGAACTGCGCATCTTGACGCTAGAGATACAACAGCTGCCCAAGCACTATGGCTTCGAATATACCCATCTGGAGGCGATGCCCATCCGCTCGGTATGCACCATCACCACTCACGACATGGCACCGCTGCGCCTTTGGTGGGAGGAGAACCCCGAGCGCCGACAGCGTTATTATGTCAGCATGTTGCAGAAAGAGGGTAGGGCTCCCGTGCAACTGCCACCGCATCTTGCCGAGGAGATAATAGCCCGCCACCTCTATTGTCCCTCCATGTTCTGCATTCTGCAGTTGCAGGACTGGCTGTCGATGGATAGCGAACTGCGCTCAAACCGTCCGCAGATGGAACGCATCAATACCCCCAGCGATGTGCATAACCGCTGGCAGTATCGTATGCACCTCACCATCGAGCAGCTCTTGGAGGCCTCGCGTTATAATAATAAGGTGAAGACCATGATCAGTCGCAGCAAACGATGAAATACAATACTTATATCTTCGACCTCGACGGAACACTATTAGACACGTTGCAGGACTTGGCGAATAGCGTTAACTATGCTCTGCGACAATATGGGCTGCCTGAGCATTCGTTAGACGATGTGCGTCGCTTTGTTGGAAACGGAGTGCGACTGCTCATGGAGCGTGCCGTCCCTGATGGAGCGCAGCATCCGCAGTTCGAAGCCGTCTTTGCCACCTTCCGCCAGCACTACATGGAGCACTCGCTGGACACGACCCGTCCATACGAAGGCATCGTGGAAACTATCCACGAACTGAAGCAGCGCGGTTGTCGCCTAGCGGTGGTCAGCAACAAGATGATGGCTGCCACCCAGGAACTCGTTGCCCACTTCTTTCCGGAGATAGAGGTGGCTATTGGCGAGCACGAGGCGGCAGGCATCCGTAAGAAACCGGCTCCCGATACCGTTTATGAGGCCCTGCGCCAGTTGGGGCTTGTGGTCGGCGGTCTCCCCGCCGACGCTGTCTATGTCGGCGACAGTGACGTTGACATAGCGACGGCTCGCAATAGCGGGCTTCCCTGCATCAGCGTGCTGTGGGGCTTCCGCGACAAGCCGTTCCTGCTGGAGCATGGTGCGACGACCTTTGTTTCTACTCCCCAAGAACTGTTGACAATATGATGAAAAGACTCTTGATAACTGGGTGCTGGCTGTTGGCGGCACAATGGCTGACGGCACAGCCGGCAGGTGTGCAACTGGACACCCTGCAGGTGCAGCATATCGATTTCCAGGGACGCTCCCAGCAGGGCGTCATCATCTGCAATACGGCAATTGCCAAGGACTTGCAGGAGATATTCGCAGAGCTGTACCGTCAGAAATATCCCATCGAGCGCATCCGTCCCATTTCCGACTATGACAATGACGACGAGCGCTCCATGCAGGCTAACAACACCTCTTGCTACTGCTACCGCCCCATTGCCGGCAGCACGAAACTGTCGAACCATGCCCGAGGAATGGCCATCGACATCAATCCGCTGTACAATCCCTGTGTTCGCAGAAAGAAAGACGGCACGTTGAAGGTTGAACCTGCTACAGGCCGTCCGTATGTTGACCGTTCGAAGTCATTCAAGTACAAGATTACCACCAACGACCTCTGCTACCGCCTCTTTCTCCAGCACGGTTTCCGCTGGGGCGGCTCCTGGCGCACCCTCAAGGACTATCAGCACTTCGAGAAGTAACTATTCAGAAGAGAACTGTTGTCCTTTCGGTCAGAGTGTTTAGAGATTGTCTGCGTTGCGGAGCAGGAGCTCGCCGGTGCCGACGAAGAAGAGACCGAAGAATATGGCGAGCAACATGAGCATGTTGGTAGTGAATGTCTGTGAGGCGATGGCTTGCAGCATGTCTTCAAAGTGAATGAAGAGCTGTTCCCAACCTCGGAAGACGATGAACAGCACCACGAAGAAGGTGATGCAGAAGGGTGTCCACAGTCTGAAGAACCAACCTGTACGGGCTGGCAACTGCCGCATGACGCGCTCCGTAAAACCGTTGTCGGCTATCTGCTCATGGGCGGTATCGCTGAAAAACTGTTGTAGCAAGTGTTCGTTATCTTCTGTCATATCCGTTCTGTCTTAAATAGTTTGCTAATTTTTCTTTGCCTCTTGAGAGGTGCGACTTTACCGTTCCCTCTTTCAGATGGGTTATCTTTGCAATGGCAGCAATGTCGTAGCCGTCGATGAGCTGCAGGGTGATGCATGTGCGTTCGTCGGGCTTTAGGAGCGCCAGGGCAGCGTAGAGGTCCATTTGAAGACCCACCTCCAGCCCCTCCCTATTAAGGAGGGGAGTAGTTACTTCTGTTATAGCATTTCCACCTTGATTGTATTTGCGCCCCTCCATCACAGGGAGGAGTTGGGGGTGGGTCTTCTCTTTTCTCGTATAGTCGTAGAACACGTTGTAGGCGATGCGCATGAGCCACGTCTGAAAGGACGACAGCCCGTGGAAGGAACCGATATTGGTATAGGCCTTGATAAACGTGTCTTGTGCCAGATCGTCGCTCAACTGACTATCGCCTAGCGTCTGATGCAGGAAGAACCTGCGAACAGGTGACTGATAGCGGCGCACGAGCTGGTCGAAAGCCCGTTGGTTGCCGAACAGCGTCACCTGTGCAACGAGGGAGAGGTCAGTGAGCAGAGCCATTGTTCCTAAAGATTAGTCAGGTTGTTCTTGGCGGGCATGATAATCCATGCTACGATATAGAATGGGAATCCCTGCCGTCCTGATTCTTGCGTGCCGTCTTGGAGGCTACCACCTTGCCGAGCCCGATGCAGCACACCAGGGCGCCGATGCCGAAGCCTACTTCGCCGGCGGCATATCCGAGGAAGAACATCAGGCCGATGCCTGCGAAGCATTGGCGCAGGCCTTTCTGATACTCGTCGTTGATATCGGCCGGTCCCTCGTTGAGCAACTTGTTGGGAATGGGCTGTCCCTGCTGAAGGGCCATCTGTGCCAGTCGCATTTTCTCCTTGCGGTTCTTGTGGAGGAAGTAGAAGAGGGCGATGATGATGAGCACCGGAGCCAACACGAAGATGATGAAGATGATGGCCAGTACGAACAGCATGCCGGCAATGTCGTTGCTGTCGAGCTTGTTAATCCACTGATTGATCATGGGACTGGGGTCCTGCACCGTCGTGTCGTCCTGGCTGTCGTCGGCTGCCGTTGCTGTCTGACTGGTGGACGTCGTGTCCGAGTAGAGCTCAATGGCGTCCTTATTGGTAGAGTCCTGCAACTCTTCTTGTCCTGCGGCCTGTATGCCACCTGCTATCGTAAGCAGCAAGGCCAATGTCATAAATACCTTTTTCATATTATTCTGTCTTTTTCGGGTTTCTTTTTGTCTGTTTGACGCAACAACGCCGTAATAAGTTGCAAAGGTAATTGTTTTTTTTATTTTTTCTTCTTTTCCTTAAAATCTTTTGCAAAAATGGAAATATGTTGTACCTTTGCAGCGTAAAATCAGAAATCAATGACGAATATGAAAAAACTATTCCTGACCATCTGCCTGCTGGCAGCAGCCTTTACTGTTCAGGCACAGAATGAGACCATTACCAACGAGACCGTGCTGCAACTGCTGAGCGAGGGTTTCTCTTCGGAAGAGATTATCGGGGCGTTGGAAAACAGTACGGAGCGCACCATTTCCTACGACATCAACTACCTGCGACAGCTGAAGGCTGCCGGTGCCGATGCGACGCTGATAACCTATATCCAGAAGATTGCCAAGGTGGATTACGGCTATGAGGGCGTATTCTGGTGGAATACCGGCGAGAAGCCCAGGAAGATGCATCGCACGCAGTTTGAGAAGGAGCAGAAAGGCTTCAATTTAGGTACTTTGGCACTGGCGGGTGCCGGTGCCCTTGTGGTGGGTTCGGCTATTGCCGGTTCCAAACCCTCTTCCGGTGTTGCTGCAGGAGCCACGGCAGGTGCCATCCTCATGATGTCGTCGGGCAAGGACGTGCAGAAACTGATGCTGCCCGGTGTGACCTCCAAGACACAGGTGGAGACGCAGAATCCCGTGTTCCGTTTCTACTTCCCCAAGCAAGACCCCAAGAGCTTTGAGAAGGCTGCCGACAACTGGTATCAGATAGTGATGAACAACATTGAGAGCCCCAACGAGTTCCAATGCGTGAAGATGCAGGTGAAGGAGCCCAACAAGAAGGGCAAGGGCGGTCGCCGTCTGTTCCCCGATAACATGTCGTACTCGGTGGCGGGCTTCGAGGGCACCAATGCCTCCAACCGTACCATCATCGACTTTGAAATCAAGGACATCAACAACAATACCTTCGAGGTGACCTTCCCCCAAGGTCTGGAGCCCGGTGAGTATTGCTTCTTCTATAAGGGCGGTCTGGGCAGCGAGGCCTTCAAGGAGCATCCCTTCGGCTTCGACTTCACGGTGAAGTAAGGGTGTAAAGGCAAGACATAAAGTTGGGGATTACCGCGGTAACCCCCAACTTTTTTTATCTGCTAACCTTATTTTATCTGATAAACAGCAGTTCGCGATACTTGGGCAGCGTCCAGAGACCGTCCTCGACAATCATTTCCAACTTGTCAGTCTCATAGCGTATAGCCTCCATTTTCGGGCATACGGTGTCGTGATACTGGATGGCTCGCTGGTGGATGTCGGCAACACGGTTGGCTACGCGGCGGGCATCGGTCAGTTCCTCCACCAGCTGCTCAATCTTCTCCGTGCGCTCAGCCACCTCCTCGATGAGTTTAGTGTTACGGGCAGAGAGTTGGTTGGCTTTCTCCAAAGTGAAAATCTCCTTGATGCCCTGCACGTTCTTGATGAGTTTCGACTGATAGTGCGTAGCAACGGGAATGATGTGGTTCATTGCCATATCGCCCAGCACACGGGCCTCAATCTGTACCGTCTTGACGTAGGTCTCCCACTTCACTTCGTTGCGGGCCTCCAGTTCTTTACGGTTCATCACCCTTGTCGATTCGAACATCTTGACGGAAGACTCGTCAAGATACCGCTCGAAGATGATGGGGCACGACTTCTCTACGTCCAAACCGCGACGTGCAGCCTCCTTGACCCACTCCTCGCTGTAGCCGTTGCCGTCGAAGCGCACGGGCTTGCAGGTCTTGATGTCGTCGCGCAGCACGTCGAGGATGGCGTGGAACTTGGCGGTATGTCCCGAATTCTTGTCAAAGGCAGGATTCTTGGAGTACTCAGCAATCTTCTCATCTACACGACGCTTGAACGACTCCAAGGCTTCAGCCATAGCAGCGTTGAGCGATATCATGGCCGAGGCGCAGTTGACGCTGCTGCCAGGGGCACGAAACTCGAAGCGGTTACCCGTAAAGGCAAAGGGCGACGTGCGGTTGCGGTCGGTATTGTCGATGATGAGGTCGGGAATCTGCGGTATGTCAATGGCCATACCCTTCTTGCCCTTCAGCGTCAGCAGTTCGCTGGCGTCTGACTCTTCTATGTGGTCGAGCAGTTCCGTCAGCTGGGTGCCGAGGAACGACGAGATGATGGCCGGCGGTGCCTCGTTGCCACCCAGGCGATGGGCGTTCGTGGCACTCATAATCGAAGCCTTCAACAGTCCGTTATGGCGATAGACGGCCATGAGCGTCTCGACGATAAACGTTACGAAGCGCAGCGTCTCGTTGGCAGTGGCTTGCGGCTGGGCGGCATCTGTCTTGCCTGGAGCGTGCAGCAACACGCCGTTGTCGGCTGACAGGCTCCAGTTCTGGTGCTTACCCGAACCGTTGATGCCGTCGAAGGGTTTCTCGTGCAGCAAGACGCGGAAGCCGTGGTTGCGCGCCACCTTCTTCATGAGCGACATCAGGAGCATGTTATGATCGACAGCCAAGTTGCACTCCTCGAATATGGGCGCCAACTCAAACTGGTTGGGGGCCACCTCGTTATGGCGTGTCTTGACGGGTATGGCAAGTTCTAAGGCTTGTATTTCAAGGTCTTTCATGAAAGCCTGCACACGGTCGGGAATAGTGCCGAAGTAGTGGTCGTCCATCTGCTGGTTCTTGGCACTCTCGTGACCCATCAGCGTGCGCCCCGTCATCAGCAGGTCGGGACGGGCGGAGTAGAGACCTTCATCGACGAGGAAGTATTCCTGCTCCCAACCCAGATTCACCTGAACCTTCGTCACGTCGTCGTAGAAGTAGCGACACACCTCGGTAGCCGCCTTATCGACGGCATGCAGCGAGCGCAGTAAGGGAGCCTTGTAGTCGAGGGCTTCGCCAGTATAGGCAATGAAGATGGTGGGAATACACAGCGTGTCGTCGATGATGAACACCGGACTCGTGGGGTCCCAAGCCGAGTAGCCGCGTGCCTCGAAAGTGTTGCGGATGCCACCGTTGGGGAAGCTGGAAGCGTCAGGCTCCTGCTGTACGAGCAGCTTGCCGTCAAACTTCTCTATCATGCCGCCCTTGCCGTCGTGCTCCACGAAGGCGTCGTGCTTCTCGGCAGTACCCTCCGTCAGCGGCTGGAACCAGTGCGTATAGTGAGTGACACCCATCTCCAGCGCCCATTGCTTCATGCCTTCTGCCACAGCATCGGCTATCGAGCGGTCCAGACTGGCACCGTTGTCCATCACGTCAATCATCTTCTTGAAGACGTTCTTCGGAAGGTACTTCTGCATCTTCTGGCGGTTGAACACATACTTGCCAAAATATGCCGACGGACGTTCCGCAGGCACCTTTACATCAACGGCACGTTTCTTGAAAGCCTCTTCTACAACTTGGAATCTTAAATTGTTTGCCATCTTTTTTATTCAGTTTTGTGCTTAATTGGCTGCAAAATTACGAGAAATTTCGTAAACCGCAAAGCTTTTCCACGTTTTTTCGCCTTTTTACCCAACCTCCTTGACCCAGTGCAAAGAGAAACCAATAATAACAAAATTACACCTTTCTGCGAATTTTATTATCCTTTTATTGCTGATTCTCCAAAAAGTTTCGTAATTTTGAAGCCGAAATTACTAACCAATATGGAACAAATCGCTCAATCAAACTGGTCACAAAGCCAGAATTAGAAATTATTTATAGAAACGGAGAAACAATAATGCCCATGGATACATTGATTATGTTTGCTGCAGCACTTCTGCCAGTTATATTCCTTTTAATATATATATGTAGGCAAGACCCACAGCCAGAACCCATAAGCTGGTTGGTAAAGGCGGTTATGTATGGCGTGGGAATTTGCATTCCTGTCGCTATGTTGGAAATGGCGATAGAGCAAGCGATGCTTGGAGGCAGTCCGACGGATCTTTTTGACACCACTATACAAGCTTTCTTTGTGGCGGCTCTTCCCGAAGAGAGCTTCAAACTGTTGGCCCTATGGCTTCTCTTGCGGAAGAATCCCTATTTCGATGAGCATTTCGACGGTATTGTCTATGCCGTCTGCGTGGGACTTGGTTTTGCAGCAGTAGAGAATGTGTTCTTTGTCGTTGGGGAAGAAGGAAACTGGATGGGGGTAGCCGTGAGCCGTGCGTTGTTAGCCGTTCCGGGGCACTATGCCTTCGCCGTACTGATGGGGTACTATTATTCCGTCTATCGCTTTGTAGATCACTCTTCGCGTACCGCCGCATGTGTCCTGCTCGTTCCCGTTGTGGCTCACGGCGTCTATGATGCCCTTGCTCTCAGCGGTACTGTCAATCCCTATGTCGGTGGAATCGGTACCATCGTCCTCATCTATTTCTGCGTCAAGATGCACAAGTTTGCAAAGACCAAGATAGTAGAACATATTGCCAGGGACCAAGGTGATAATAGCATTGACAGATTAGAGATATGAAAAGAGGAAAGAAGACGAGATGCAGAGTGACGCAATCTCCAGGCAATTTGCTGGAGGTGAGGCGGGGACGGCGTACGAGTAGGCTGGACGCAAAGTTAGGAAAGAAAGCGCAGGGTGACCCTTTGAGGATGTTGCTGGCGAAGATGATTCGTGGGCTGAGGGGGCAAGCGATTAGGAAGGTGCCACAGCATGGAAAGTTCGACGTGGTGTATGAACGAGAGGAGGTTAAAGATCTGCACATCGGATTGTCACACCTGATACTGAAGGTGACTTGCGTGGGTGTTAAGGGTAGCGAGGATAAACGCTATCTGGAGTTAGGTGCCGTGAACTATCCCAGTCCTTATGGGGCAGAATCTACGATGGGATATGGCACCACACAAGAGATTATAGCACGTCTGCAGGATGACAGTTTGTTAGGCGACTTGGCGAGAAAGACGCACGATTTGGCAGAAGATATCTTGTATGAGGAAAGGCATCCATGGGGATGAAACCCTATGGATGGAATATGAAAGGAGTGATAACAAAAAGTTGATGGCTTTTTAGTCGATGAAGCGCTTGGTGAGTGCGTGGTAGGCCTCTATCCTGCGGTCGCGGAGGAACGGCCACCAGCGGCGCACTTGTTCGGAGCGTTGCATATCTACCTCCACGACGGCTTCAGTTTCTTGGTCGGTGGGAGCCTCAAAGAGCAATTCGCCCTGTGGTCCTGCGACAAAGGAGGTGCCCCAGAAAGGCACTCCGTCCTCATCGCCAACACGGTTGACGGTTACAACGGGCAGTCCGTTGGCTACGGCGTGACCGCGTTGTACGGTTTGCCAAGCCATGCGCTGGCGCTGCTGTTCCTCGGGTGTGTCGTTAGGGTCGTAACCGATGGCTGTGGGATAGATGATCAGTTCGGCTCCTGCCAATGCCATCAGGCGGGCTGCTTCAGGATACCACTGGTCCCAACAAACGAGTACACCCAGTCGGCCTACGCTGGTGTCGATGGGTTCAAAGCCCAGGTCACCGGGGGTGAAGTAGAACTTCTCGTAGTAGCCCGGGTCGTCGGGAATGTGCATCTTGCGGTATTTGCCCGCTATCGTGCCGTCTTTCTCCAATACGACGGCGGTGTTGTGATACAGTCCTGTAGCACGACGCTCGAACAGGGAAGTCACGATAACCACCTTCAACTCCTTCGCCAGTGCACCGTAGAACTCCGTCGAGGGGCCGGGAATGGGTTCTGCCTGGTCGAAGGTATCCACGTTTTCCTCCTGACAGAAATACAGGCCGTTGTGCAACTCCTGCAGTACAACGAGTTCAGCGCCAGCTTGGGCTACTTTCCTGATTTTCTCAGCCAACCTCTGCTTGTTGTCCTCGCGGTCGGCACTATTATGCTGTTGTATGATTCCTATCTTCATCGTTTCCATGCTTATGACGGTGCAAAGGTACGAATAAGCGAGTAGAAAACCAAATCATTTTTGAGTTTTCTAGAGCGAGAGAAGGTTTAGTTCGACTTTAGTCAACTTTTCGACGAAGTCAAAGGTAGCTCCTCTACTTGACATATAGCAGATTGTTGTCGTAGTCAAGTATCATCTCTACTTCTTTTAGGAATTTGAAGCCGATGGCACCCGTATAGTCATAGAAACGCATACGAGGCAAGATGACAAGAGGCGCACCTTTCATCATCACTTCCTTGCCCAATATCTCTGCAGATAGCATCCGTATGTATTGGATGGTTTTCCCATGCATGATTTTCTCTTCAGGCTCTATGCCTTTCATCTTCAAAAACTCGCTGACACGCTCGTTCTTTCCACAAAGGAAAAAGTAGTTGGCATTACCTGTGTCAATGACAAATCGGCCACCTAACTGACCATTCCCGTCGTTTTGGGTATATAGTCTCAAAGGTGCATCTGTGCTGACAAAGCCACGCTCGTCAACCGTCATGATAGCTTCTTTGAATCCTTTTCCTATCTCCTTCCTGCCATACTCTACATACCCTTTAGCTATATTGAGTGTAAGCATACGACTGCCGTCCTGGGCAATATAGTCGCTACCTAAAATTATGTCAATATCGCTAACACCTTTTCTCCTCTTTAGATTTCCTACATAGACAGGACGGGAGTTGCGAAGTCCATTGACATTGATGGTGTCGTCCATAAGGGGATAGCAATAGCTGGTACTGGAGAAGGTGTGATATCTGAGGCGTTTCCCTTCTTGGTTTATTTTGAAACCGGAATTCACGGCAAATGTGCTGTCTATGATGGTTATTGGGCAGCCTGTGTCCATAAAAGCTTTTGCTGCCACACTATCATTAATCATCACATCGGCAATCATGTGATTGCCGATTGTTTTAAAGTTGATGCGCTGGGCATAAGCAAACTGCATCCAAAACAATAAGGTAAGGAAACAAAGTACTTTCATTGGTGATTTTTAGATATTAATTAATCATATAATATTTTCCGTTAATAATACTGCATGGTGCAGCAATGGAGAGAGCCGTGCTGACGGATGACGGCGCGACAGTCGATGCCTACGATTTCGCGGTCGGGGAAAGCTTCGCCGATGATGCGCAGAGCCTCTGTGTCGAGGTCGGGTTGGGCATAGGTGGGAACGAGGACAGCACCGTTGATGACCAGATAGTTGGCATAGGTGGCAGGCAGTCGATTGATGGCTGATGGCTGATGGCTGATGGCTGTCGTATCGTAGATGGGTCTCGGTAATGGTAGTTTTAACAACCTATACGGTTTTCCTTCCATCGTCCGTAGCGCCTGCAGTTCTTCCTCCATTAAGGCAAGGTCAGGATGGTCAGCGTCGCCCCCTGTATATAATAAGGTATCGTGGGGGCATACGCGTACTAAAGTATCGATATGTCCGTCGGTATCGTCGCCGATGAGGCTACCGTGCTGTAGCCATACAATGCGCTCGGCACCGAGCCACTCCTTCAGTCTCTCTTCTATTTGCTGCTTGGTCAGCGGCTGGTTGCGATGTGGCGCCATCAGACAGCATTCCGTTGTGAAGATGGTACCCTTGCCATCGCTCTCTATCGAACCGCCCTCGAGCACGAAGTCCAGATGGTCTTCGTACGTGCCCTTCACCAAGCCTTCCTCGTAGAGGTGGCGGTTAATCTGGTTGTCAAGCGTCGCCTCGAACTTCTCGCCCCAGCCGTTGAAGCAGAAGTCGAGCAATATGATGTCTGATGTCTGATGGCAGACATCTTCCTTATTCCATCTTCCTTCTTCCGTCACCGTGATGAATCCGTGGTCGCGAGCCCAAGTGTCATTGGTATTTAAAGGTAAGAGGTGAGAGGTGAGAGGTGAGAGGTGAGGCAACACGCTCTTTGGAGCAACAATCAGCAACCCCTCGCGCTTACTGATTTCACGTGCCATCTCCTCATAGACAGCAGTAATCTCAGGCAGTATGTCTGCCCAGTCGGTGTCTTTGTGAGGCCACGTCAACTGAACACAACTTTGGTGCTCCCATTCGGCGGGCATGCGTCGTTTGTTCGTTTTCATGCTGCAAAGGTACAAAAAAGTTTATAGTTTATAGTTTAAAGTTTATAGTTTTTTTGGTTTTCTTCTCGCTTATTCGTACCTTTGACTTCATCGAAAGCACTCTCGCTCGAGAAAACTCAAAAAATATTTTGGTTTTCTTCTCGCTTATTCGTACCTTTGCATCCGATTATGATGATAGAACTGCATAATGTGACGATTGGTGAGCGGATACGCAACGTGTCTGCCACCGTGGAAAACGGTCAGCTGTTGTGCCTTACGGGAGCGGCTGGCACGGGGAAGACCACGTTGGTACGTGCTATCATGGGTTTCATCCCTATCGACGGAGGGCACATCAGTATTGACGGTGAACTGCTGACGCCCCATTCGGCACCTTATTTCCGCAGACAGACGGCCTATGTGCCGCAGCACTTGTCGCTTCCCGAAGGCTATACCGACATTAGCACCGACTATATCTCGTTGCTCACCAGGGCTGTTCACTCAGAAAAGCCACTGCTGATCATCGATGAGCCTCAAGAGCCGTTAGATGAATATGAGACGGAAAAGGTGGACAGCTTGCTCGAAGAGGCTGTCAACAATGGAAAAACGGTGTTTGCCGTGAACGATCACCTCTCAGAAAACCGCATTAGCTTATGATGACTGCATATCTTGTACTACTGTTGGCCGTTGTGGCTTGGAAGGGCTATCTGGCATGTCGGCGTGGTATGAAAACCTACCATAACGACCGCTTGATGCACGACTCCCTGCGTGAATATCTGCTGGGCAACGGTGCTACGACGTGGCAGTCGCTATGGCCTTTTTATCGTCACGCATTGCAAAGGGCGTTCTTGCCCCTGCTGTCGATGTGGCGCTTGTGGCTGTTGCTGTTGTTGCTGGGCGTTCTTGTCGTGTGGCTGACATAAGAAGGTAAAAGGCTCGGAATTGATATGTCATAAAAATGAAGCGTTTTTCTTGAAAAAAAATAGTGGCAATTCTTTGTGGTTGCCATTTTTTTTGTATCTTTGTGGGCGATTAAGGTATTATCTACACACAAAAGGTAAAGATTTTTATGGGTGGCTTTTTTGGCACAATTTCTAAACGGGACTGCGTAAACGACTTGTTTTACGGGACTGATTACAACTCGCACTTAGGTACCAAACGCGCTGGAATGGTGACATACGATGAAGAAGGAGGTTTTCATCGGGCTATTCACTCGCTGGAGCGTCAGTATTTCCGCTCGCGTTTCGAGGATGAACTGAATAACTTCAAAGGACATCAGGGCATCGGAGTCATCAGCGATAACGACCCACAACCCATCATCATCAATTCGCACTTGGGACGCTACGCGGTAGTGACGGTGGCCAAAATCAACAATGTGCCCCAATTAGCCGACGAATTGTTAGAAAAACGGATGCATCTCAGCGAGATGTCTGCCAACAATATCAACCCTACGGAACTGGTGGCGTTGCTCATCAATATGGGTAATGACTTTGTGGAAGGCATCAACATGGTGTATAAGAAGATAGAAGGTTCGTGCTCCATGCTGATTCTCACGGAAGACGGCATCATTGCTGCCCGCGATTTTTTGGGACGTACCCCCATCGTCATTGGTCAGAAGTCGCTGCACCGCCTGTCGCCTTTCGGCACCGACGAGTTGTTGGAGGCTTATGCCGTCAGCAGCGAAACCACCAGTTTTCCGAATCTGGACTACAAGATACTACGCGACATAGGTCCTGGAGAGATTGTGAAGCTGAAGGCCGATGGCATTGAAGTGCTGCAGAAGCCGCTCAGCCGCTGCCAGATATGTTCGTTCCTATGGGTTTATTACGGCTTCCCTGCCAGCGACTACGAGGGCATCAACACAGAGTTTGTCCGTGAGAAGAATGGTCGTATCTTAGGTGAGAAGGATGACGTCGATGCCGATATCGTGTGTGGCATTCCTGACTCTGGCGTCGGTATGGCGCTGGGCTATTCCGAAGGAAAGAATATTCCCTATAAGCGTGCCGTGGTGAAATATACTCCCACCTGGCCGCGCTCCTTTACTCCCGGCAATCAGAACAGACGGGCACTGGTGGCAAAGATGAAACTCATTCCAAACCCTGCTGTGCTGAAAGACCAACGCATCGTGTTCTGTGATGACAGTATCGTCCGTGGAACACAGCTTCGCGACAATGTGCGCACCTTCTTCGACAATGGTGCCAAGGAGGTGCATGTCCGCATCTCTTGTCCTCCGCTGGTCTATGGCTGTCCGTTCATTGGCTTTACCTCGTCGAAGAGCGATTTGGAACTGATAACCCGCCGTATCATCAAGGACTTTGAGGGCGACGAGAACAAGAATCTGGAGGAGTATGCCAAGACAGGAACCCAGGAATATGAGCGCATGGTCAATGAAATAGCCCGTCGTCTGGGACTCACCTCGCTAAAGTTTGCTACTATTGAAGATTTGATTGAGTCTATCGGACTGCCCAAGGAGCGTGTCTGCACCCATTGTTTTGATGGTAGCAGCTATTGCCACGAGAAGGACGAGGAATAGTTAAAAGATAAGCGATAAGCGTTAATAATTAAGAAAAAAGTGCTTGCGGAAGCAAATTTTTCACTTTTCACTCTTCACTTTTCACTAATTTTTGTAACTTTGCAGTCTGAAAACATTATAGAAGCGTGAAAATACGACAAGTGCTCGACGCCCTTGAACAGTTCGCGCCTCTGCCCTTGCAGGAAAGCTGGGATAATGCTGGCCTGCAATTGGGACTGACAGAGGCGGAGGTTTCAGGGGCATTATTGTGTTTAGACGTCAACGAAAAGATAGTTGACGAGGCTATCCTGAAGGGCTGCAATCTCATTGTCAGCCATCATCCGCTGCTGTTTCACGGACTGAAGCAAATCAGCGGTGCCGACTATGTGCAGCGTTGTGTCATCAAGGCGCTGAAGAACGACATTGTGGTGGTGTCTATGCATACGAATATGGATAACGCCAAAAAGGGTGTTAACTGGAAAATCGCCGAGAAGCTGGGACTGAGCAACTGCACATTCTTCGCCCAGAAGGCGGTAGAAGGAATAGAGGCGGGTAGTGGTGTCATAGGCGAACTGCCCTCAGCAATGGGTGCCGGTGAGTTTGTAGAACTGGTCAAGAAGCAGTTCCACTGTGACTGCGCCATGTGCAACGAACTGCTGCGCCGCCCTGTTAGCAAGGTGGCTATCTGTGGTGGTGCTGGCGACTTTCTGCTTGAGGACGCTTGCCGACAGGGTGCCGATGCCTTTATTACAGGCGAGATGCACTACCACCAGTATTTCGGCTACGAGCAGCGCATCCAGATATGCGTCATTGGCCATTACCAGAGTGAGCAATATACGGCAGAAATCTTCCGTGATATCATTCAGAAAACGTGTCCTGGTGTACGCACCGAGATAGCAGAGACCTGTACGAATCCGATTGTATGTCTCTAAATGGGACAATATAAGAATAGAGAAATAAATTGTAAAATAGTAAATCGTTAAATTGTAAATTAGAATTATGGCAAAGAAAGATCCTACAGATTTGTCGGTTGAAGAGCGCCTGAAAACCCTCTATCAGCTGCAGACTACCCTCTCGAGTATTGACGAGAAGCGTGCCCTCAGAGGCGAGTTACCCTTGGAAGTTCAGGACCTGGAAGACGAAATTGCCGGTCTGACAACCCGCATTGAGAAGATTCAGTCTGACATCACCGAGTATGAGCAGGCTGTCAATCAGAAGAAAGGTGAGATTGAAACTGCCAAGGCCAGCGTGGAGCGCTACAAGACACAGCTGAACGATGTGAAGAACAACCGTGAGTACGACACGCTGTCAAAGGAAATCGAGTATCAGACTCTGGAGATTGAGCTCTGCAACAAGAAAATCAAGGAGGCAAGCACCAAGATTGAAGAGAAGAAGGGTGAACTGGCCCAGAACCAGGAGATTATTGAAGACCGTCGCCAGGCTCTTGAAGTGAAGAAGAACGAGCTGGACGAAATCATGGAAGAGACCCGTGCCGAAGAGGACAAGCTGAAGCTGAAGGTCAAGGACCTGGAGGTGAAAATCGAACCCCGTCTGCTCACTTCCTTCAAGCGTATTCGCAAGAATGCCCGCAATGGTTTGGGAATCGTCTATGTGCAGCGTGATGCCTGCGGTGGTTGCTTCAATAAGATTCCGCCCCAGCGTCAGCTCGACATCAAGATGCACAAGAAGATTATTGTCTGTGAATACTGTGGTCGCATCCTCATCGATCCTGAACTGGCTGGTGTGAAGATTGACAAAGTGACTGGTCAGGAGGAGAAGAAGACCCGTAAGCGTGCTATCCGCAAGACTGTGAAGAAGGCAGAAGCGGAGACTCCGGAAGTGCCCGAGGCAGAGGCTTAATACTGTTGGGAAATAAAGTAGGAGAGCGATGCAGGTGTTTTTATCCTGCATCGCTCTCTTTGATGTCTGCATAGTCTGGTATTTCTTGCAGGAACTCGTACGTCTGGTGCTTGTAGTCCATGCGGCAGCAGTAGTGCTGCAAACCATTGGAGACCATCAAGTAATCGACGTGGAGTAGGAGGTTATAGGTGGAAATCTGATTGAACACCCGCTGCGTTATTGCCACGGAGGGAGCTTTGTATTCTATTATCATTTGCGCCTGCGACACCTTATTATATAAGATAGAGTCACAGCGCAGCGTTTTATCTCCACACGTCAGCGCTATCTCGTTGCCCAACAGTCCTTTGGGATAGCCTTTATGCTCTACCAGCCAGTGCGTAAAGTGCTGGCGAACCCACTCTTCGGGAGTCAGCGCCACATATTTCCTGCGCAGGAAATCGAATATCTCCGGTTTCTCGCGTGTTCCCCGTAACTTGACGTCAAATGCAGGAAGGTTTAGTTCGTTCATGGTGCAAAGGTACGAAAAGAAGTGAGAAATGAAGCGCTAAAAATGAAAAAATGCGATTGTTAGCATATTTTTCACTTTTCATTTTTTACTTTTCACTTAAAATGATTACCTTTGCAGCAACTATGGCTCAGATAGCAGTGACATACGACAGTATTATGAAGGAGCTCAAGGAGCACCAGTTTAAGCCCGTCTATTACCTGATGGGCGATGAGCCGTATTATATCGACAAGATCAGCGACTGGATAGCGGAAAACGTACTGCAGCCTGAGGAGCGCGACTTCAACCAGACCATTCTCTTCGGTTCTGACGTGAATGCTTCCCAGATTGTCGATGCTGCCAAGCGCTATCCGATGATGGCCGAACGACAGGTGGTCATCGTCAAAGAGGCGCAAAACATTAAGAATACGGAGCCGTTAGAGAAGTATTTTAAGCAGCCTATGCCCTCTACCATCCTCGTCATGTGCCACAAAAACGGCAAGATTGACGGTCGTAAAGTAGGCTATACGAAGGCTATCCGTGAAGCTGGGGTGCTGTTCGAGAGCAAAAAGCTCTATGAAAGGGAGCTGCCAGGCTTCATAGAACGTTATTTAAAGGCCCGTGAAGCTTCTATTGACCCTAAATCGACACAGATGATTGCTGATGCCATTGGTGCTGATCTGAGCCGTCTGACGGGCGAATTAGACAAGGTGCTCCTCAGCTTGCCGAAGGACGATAAGCGGGTAACTCCTCAGGTTGTGGAAGACCAGATAGGGGTGAGCAAGGACTATAATGCCTTTGAACTGCGCGATGCAATTGTCAATCGCAACGTCCTCAAAGCAAACCAAATCATCAAGTATTTCGATGAGAATCCGAAGGCTGGGGGACTTTACGCCCTGCTTCCGCTGCTTTTCAACTACTTCCAGAACCTGATGGTGGCTCATTACTGTCCTCAGAAGAACAATCAGGAGGCATTGGCTAAGTGGCTCGACATGAAAAACACCTGGGGAACGCGTGATTATCTCACCGGAATGCAAAATTACTCAGGAATGAAGGTTTTGCAGATTATTTCCAAAATGCGCGAAATTGACGCAAAAAGTAAGGGATTAGATAATCCGAACACTCCAGCAGGGGAGTTGATGAAGGAATTGCTCTTCTTTATTCTGCACTAATCCTTTATCTTTTAGCGAATAATCTTTACAATCCTTACGTATAACATGCTTTTTTCTGGAATTGAATTCTAGAATCAAAAAAATGCTGTACATAAAAAACTGGCCTCAAATGCCGATGGCCATTGGGTTTCTTCGAAATATATCCCCTTATATTTCGCGGATTTATTTTTTTTCCGCCATTTGCTCGAAAAACGTAGCAAAATGGAAAAATTGACTCCAAAAATTCGTTAAAATTTAGAGTTAACCATCTTTAGGGTTTTTAATTTCGAATTTACAAAAACAAACACAAATTACAGAGAGGAACTATTTTAGATACTTTTATGTAAATTCGGAAACAGAAAGTGAAAGATGTAGCAATCAGTGTAGGTTTGTAAAGTCAAATATTGTGGTTTTGTTTTGTAGATTAATAAATATACAGACACTATTATATATAATAAGTGCTTAAAAACCAATCATTTATATATATTACCTATAAGGATTTAGAAAAATCGACCACCTCTACTTCCCTCCTTTTTGCATATAGTCTAAATACGGTCTATTTTAGATAAATACCATATTTATAACCAGTAAGTTAGCTAAAATATTCCAAAGAAATACTTTGTAAATAATAATCGCCAAATATATATCTTTGTAAATCTAAAGCGTAAATATAGGATTTCTTAATTCGAAATTTTAATTATTGAATTACGAATTCAAATATTACAAACAAAAATTTCTTTAGATTTCTTGCGTATGTCAAAAAAATGATTTACCTTTGTAAAATCAATCAAAAATGGCATTTTTTGCCCTATTTTAGTGTATGGAAACGAAAGATCGAATCAAAATTATCATGGAGGATCAGAAAATGACGCAGCAGGAGTTCGCCGATTTCCTCCAACAGTCCCCTGCTACCCTCTCCAGTATTTTCAATGGACGCACACGTCCAACCCTGAATGTGGTGGATGCTATTAAAGCGAAAATTCCTGACATTAGTATAGAGTGGCTTTTATATGGTGTTGGAGAGATGCGTATTACCCACCCCGAGGAGGTGTCTGATGGAATTTTGGACGGAAAAACGCAAACTGGTGACTTAATGCTCAATTTTGATGCTCCAAACCCTGCTCCAGTTCATCAAAATGGTGCTCAATTTTCATCTCAGGCGTATTCTCATCCTCAGGGTGTTAAAACTACACATTCGGAGAAAGGCTTTGAAGAGGTCCGTATCATTGAGAAAGATCCGCGTCGTGTGACCGAAATTCGCGTCTATTATGACGACCAGACTTACGAAACTTTTGTGCCTTCAAAGAAGTAGAATTTATTCTTCGAGAACCTTCAGCTCTCAAGTTCACGAGTTTTTAATGCTCAGGCTCGTGAACATAAATTTTGTGGTTTTAGGAGCTTTGAGGTTTTAGTTTTACGAGCAAAAGAAATCCAGCCTCACGGGTCAGTAGTGCTCGTGAGGTATTGTTTTGTTGCATGCTGAACCCCCTGTAAACAGGGACTTTCAGAGGTATTGGCATGCGAGCCAAAGCTTGTCGTAGGGTTTTCTTTTTAATACTGGTTATGTTGCAGTTCCTTTCAGTATTGATGGCGTGAATGTTGTTCCAGCCCCTGTAGTTGGCAGGCATAGGAAGATGCCTGGAGGTGGAACAGGAGTCGCCAAAACTGACAGCACTTTCGAATAGTGTTGCCAGGGCGATGCAGCAGAAGGCTGCTATGATAGATATGATGATAAATGTCGTCATTAGTTGTTGGCTTTTTATACCAAGTTGCAAAGATATAAAAAATCTTTGAGTTTACCAAGCGTTATGGCAGAATTTTTATGCTATCAGATGTTGATGCCGTAGCTTTGCTTGATTTCGCTCATGACGAAGGTGCTCTCGATGGATGCTACGTGTTCGATGTTGCCCAGCTGATTGAGGATAAACTCTTGATATTGCTTCATATCGCGCGCACGAACCTTTAATAGATAGTCGTAGGCTCCACTGGTATTGTAGCACTCGGTCACTTCCGGAATGCGCTGAATGCGACGGGTAAAGGCGTCTGCTATCTCGTGATTGATCTGCTTGAGTTTCACCTTGCAGAAGACCTGCAGCCCCTGTCCCAGTTTCTCGGGATCGAGCACAGCCACGTATTTTTTGATGTATCCCTTGCGCTCCAGTCTTTTCTGTCGTTCGAAGACTGGGGTAGGGGTCAGATGCACAGCATCAGCCAGTTCCTTGGTCGTGAGTTTTGCATTTTTTTGCAGCGTTTTCAGTATCTGCAAGTCAGTTTCGTCGAGTGTGGTAGCCATTTCTTGGAATATTATTCTGTTTGACAGTCCTTACTGAGGGCTGTTTAGGTGATTTATTCTTTCAACACTGCAAAAGTAGTGATATTTTCTGAATTACGCAAGAAATTTGGTGGGAATTTCTAAACTTCGTAACTTTGCACCCAGAAAACAGTGAAGATTAAGAATTAAAGATTAAACATTAAACATTAATAATTAAACATTAAAGATTATGAGCAACAACAAAAACTATCGTTTCGAGACTCTGCAACTCCATGTAGGCCAAGAACAGGCTGACCCCGCAACCGATGCCCGTGCCGTGCCCATCTATCAGACCACCAGTTATGTGTTCCGCAACTCCCAGCACGCTGCCGACCGCTTCGGCCTTCGCGATGCCGGAAATATCTACGGCCGACTGACCAACTCCACTCAGGGCGTGTTCGAAGAGCGTGTGGCAGCTCTTGAAGGAGGTGTTGCCGGTCTGGCTGTGGCCTCCGGAGCTGCTGCCATTACCTATGCGTTGCAGAACATTGCCCAGGCAGGCGATCATATCGTTGCTGCCGACAACCTCTATGGCGGTTCCTATAACCTGATTACCCACACCTTGGCAACGCAGGGCATCACTAACAGCATTGTGAATGTCCGTGACCTCAAGGCAGTCGATGCCGCTATTCGTCCCAACACAAAAGTGCTATATGCCGAGACTTTCGGCAATCCCAATTCCGATGTGACCGACATTGACGCTTTGGCAGAGATAGCCCATCGCCACCACATTCCGCTTATCATTGACAATACCTTTGGCACGCCCTTCCTCATTCGTCCTATTGAGCATGGTGCTGACGTCGTGGTACACTCTGCTACGAAGTTCATTGGCGGACATGGAACATCTTTAGGAGGCGTTATTGTCGATGGCGGCACGTTCGACTGGAAGGCCAATGCCGACAAGTTCCCCTCGCTGGCGAAGCCCGATCCTTCGTATCATGGTGCCGTTTTTGCCGACGTAGCAGGAGCAGCAGCCTTCGTCACCCGCATCCGTGCCGTGATTCTGCGCGACACTGGTGCCACCATTTCCCCCTTCAATGCGTTCATCCTATTGCAGGGCTTGGAGACACTGAGCCTTCGTGTGGAGCGCCATGTGGAAAACGCCTTGAAGGTCATCAATTTCCTCGCAGGTCATCCCAAGGTGGCTCGCATCAATCACCCCAGCCTGCCGACACATCCCGACCATGCGCTCTACCAGAAGTACTTCCCCAAGGGCGCTGGCAGCATCTTCACCTTCGAAATCAAGGGTGGTGAGAAAGAGGCTTGGAAGTTTATCGACTCGCTGCAAATCTTCTCCCTGCTGGCTAATGTCGCTGATGTGAAGAGCTTGGTGATTCATCCTTACACCACCACCCACTCGCAACTGTCGCCCGAAGAGTTGGCAGAGCAGCACATCACGCCTGCAACCGTTCGTCTGAGCATCGGTACGGAGCATATTGACGATATCCTTGACGACCTGAAGCAGGCCTTCGACCAGATTTAAGTGTATGAAAAGAAACTATATCTTAGCAGATAACCAGGAACTGACACGCTTCGCGCTGGAGAGTCTTCTCCGCAATGACGAAGAGAATGCCATCTATAAGGCCAGCGACAAAACTGGCCTTGTAGAACTGCTCAAGGAGCACGAGAGTGCCGTGGTGATACTCGACTACACGCTGTTCGACTTTGCCGACGAAGACCAACTGCTGATTATCGCTGAGCGTTTCAACCTGTCTGACTGGATACTCCTCAGCGACGAGCTGACACCGCAATTTCTTCGCCGGGTGGTCTATTCCTCTCACCAGTTCAGCGTCGTGTTCAAGGACAGTCCTCTGAGCGAGGTGCGCAGCGCTCTCAGTGCCATTGGGCGCCACACTCGCTACCTGAGTCAGCGAGCCCTTGAGACCATTATCAACCAGCAGCAGGAGGAGGAAGTTCCCAGCCTCCTGACCAATACGGAGAAGGAGATTGTGAGGGCCATCGCTCAAGGCAAGACGACGAAGGAGATTGCCGCCGAGCGGTTCTCAAGCATTCATACCGTGACGACCCATCGCAAGAACATCTTCCGCAAACTGGGCATCAACACCGCCCATGAGGTCATCAAATATGCTCTGCGAGCGGGGCTGATAGATTCCTCCGAGTTCTATATCTAAACGAAAAAAGCGTGAGACAAGTGCTCACGCTTTTCTTATGGTGTGTTTCCTGCCTATTCGTTTTTGGCGATATCCTGCACCACCAGTCCAGCCAGCATGAATCCGAAGATGGCGGTGATGTGCGCCAGCGTGCCGTTGGTATGAGGTTTGTTGAACATCGAAGGCACCTCGTCGTCATCAGGTGGGCAACCAAGGTTCTCCAGCAGTTCGTCACTAAAGACACACACGAACTTGCGCTTGGGGAACACCTTCTCCTTCTTGAACTTGTTTCTCAGCGCCCGAGCCAGCGGGTCGCCCTTCACCTTCCAGAACTCCGCCGTCTGAATGCGGGTGGGGTCCAGCTTCAGCGCTGCCCCCATCGATGAGAACAGTTTGGCTTTCGTCTGGCACGCCAACAAAATCAGTGCCGCCTTGTCCTTCAGCGAGTCGATGGCGTCGATGACGTAGTCGTAGGTTTCCAGTTGGAAACCCTCTGCTGTCTCTTCCGAGAAAATCTGCTGCAGCGCCGTAATCTCCGCATCCGGATTGATGGTCAGCAGCCGCTCCTTCAGGGCGTCCACCTTTACTTCTCCAACAGTCTTTGTCGTTGCCATCAGCTGTCGGTTGATGTTGGTGATGCACACGCGGTCGCTGTCAACAATCGTCAGCTGGCGGATGCCGCTGCGCACCAAGCTCTCGGCGCACCACGACCCTACGCCGCCCACGCCAAAGATGACAACCCTTTTCCGGGCGATGCGCTCCATCGTCTCGCCGCCTAGCAACAACTCATTCCTTCGGAATATCGCATTATTCATTCTCATCGTTTCTTCTTTTGCAATGCAAAGGTACAACAAATAAGTGAAAAGTGAAAAGTGAAAAGTGAAAAATTTGCTTCCGCGACTGTTTTGCAGCTGACGAAGTTACGCTTTGAAGGCTTCAAAGTTACCTTTTGACGCTTGCAAAGTTACGTTTTGACGGCTGCGAGAGTACGGCTCGTCCGATGCGAGACCTATTCTCGCTCAATCGCCGCCTTCACTTTTCATTTTTCACTTTTCATTTTTCACTTTTCATTTTTCACTTTTCACTTTAAAACCGCCCTCCCACTCATTTTTGGCGTAAAACCGCCCACAATGCCGATGTACAGGGCGTTTTAGCGATGAGGGGGATTGGCTTGATCCGTCACATATCCCCCTCATGACCCCCTCATAAAATTGTAAGCGTATCCGCTCTGACGCCTTGCAGGCTTTTCTGAAAGTGCTTACCTTTGCATATTCATTTTTTTATCTGATTATGCAATATGAGTTACAGTGAATATGAGTTACAGTGTAGTAAGTTCCTGCAATGAAAAGGTTTGGGATGACTATTTGTCAGAACTGGCGCTGAATCCCAGTGAGAGGGTAATGTGACACACATGAGGGGTATTTGGTGCATCCCCCTCATGCCTTCAGTCCCTTTATCTATCGGCGTTCCAGAAGATTCTTGCCCCCAAAATGAGGGAGATAGGCAAAAACTCTATTGTTTATAATTATTGTGCCAAAAGAAAACAAAAACGCCTCGGGCGAACCGTCATGATTCTCCGAGGTGTTGATGATTCAGTTTGTCGTTTATATGAACAGTACTGTCCCGGCGGTTTACGAGACACTTTCATTAAGGCATTCGATGTGTACTGTAATGTTCTAACATCTCCTCTATCGTTTTCTTCATTTTATCCCTGACATGAAGAGGCTCCAACACCTCCAGCCTTTCCCTGTGCCAAAGCAACTGCTGATAAAAATTAAAGCAAGGAATCAACCTATATTCAAAGATACTCCATTCGTCTGTCGTCTCAACTTCTTTCTGAGACTCATGAATAGGTAGAGCTCTTACATATTCTGCTTGTGTACTATATACCTTAATTAGGATTTTCTCTGGTTTCTGATCATCTGAATGATTCACGCCAAAACTGCCGTCAAAATACTCCTCTGCAGTTACCTTCTTGGAGGGAAGCATCTTTTCTTCTGTTAGACGAATATTGTCCATTCTCTCTAAGGCAAAAACAGATTGACCATGATGATGATTGTCAGGTTCAGCCACCAGATACCAACGATTCTCCCAAGTACGTAGGAAATAAGGTATTAATATCTGCTGTTTAACGGATTTCTTATTATAAGAATAGTAGTCACACTCTATACCCTTCTTCTTGTCAATTGCTTCCAGAATAATCTGTACGTTTTCCACACCTGTTGGTGCTTCTGTCAATATAATCTTGTCACGATGCTTCAGGGCCAGTTCAGTCAAACCCTCGATATGATAAGCCGACAACAGATAGTCATACAGCGAGTCATCCTCGCCATAAAGGGCCTGATGGCGATGCAGCTCATATTTTCCCGTCCTCGGATTGTATTCTATATAGCAGGGAAACGTCTCTGCGATATAGTCCTTATACCGGGTAAAAGTACGGGCTTGAATCTCATCACCTTCACAGAGCGACGAGTATTGGTAGTAGTCGTTTATCTCCTTCAGCGTCAAGCCACCTTTGCGCTCCAGAAGATTAATCAGATATAGGCATTTCTTAAGTTTTGACATATTTAAAAATCGCGCAATAACTTTTCTGGAGACATCCTCATATCCCAAATAGTTGAAATATAAACCGTATCGGTGGATTCCTGATAGTAGTAAATTAGTTTGAAATTCTTTTTCAGTATGCACCCACGATATTCCTTTTTCTTATGACCAAGTAGCGGTTCTATAGGATATGATTTCGGCTGAGTTGAGAGCCTTTGATTAATATGCTCAATTCCCTTCAAAAACCTTTCAAGCGTTGTTCGACCATACTCTATGTAGGCACATTCCAATATTGTCTCAAGGCGTTTCCGTGCCCTATTTCTGATTACTACCTGAGCCATGTCTCGTGCTCCTGTCTGAATTCTGATACGAAACTACCAAGTGAAGACCATGCAGAAGGAGTCTCAAGATCCTTTTCGGCAGCCTCCAATTCTATGTTCACTTCTTCTATGGTTTTTGGAAGTCCAAAGTCCTTACCAATGAACTGGTAGTTCATATTGTCCATTTTCTTAGTAGCTATATCTTGTGTCTTCATATCAAAAACATATTATCTATCATCGGCAAAGGTAGTGATTATTTTTGAAACAAACAAATAATTGAGTCAGAAATTCATTTTCGCTATTCAGGTTCCTTCCAACCATGAATAGCCTTCATTAGTTCTATCGTTTCTTTTACATCCTTGTCATCCTCTTTCACCCATTGCTTCACCATCGCTGTAACCCTCTTTCGCTCGTCACCATGAAGTTCAGGAGAGAACAATTGAGCTGTGATATTCTTCCGATACTTCGTGCAACCCAGTTCCTCTGCCCGCAACCACGCCAGCAACGCATAGGCCTTGTTCCCACCTTGTGCATATCGAAAGGCAATCCTCTCCAACTCTTCCAAGTCAGACATTTCGTTGATTTGTTGTTCTAATGATGATTTACGCATAGGAATATTATTATTCGTGTTTTTCCATTGTAGTATTTGATGTTATTTTTAGCCGCATATGAATTCATCATAGTTCTTGTTGATTTCTTCAAGAATTCCCGTTCTTTCTTCCTCAATTATTTGCATTACATATCTGTCTCTCAATTGGGGCTTCTGTATAAGACTCCATTGCAATTGCGAGAAAGCATATTTGCCAAAGGCTAGCCACTGAGGATAGTTGATGGCCATAGGGTTTTCGGTAAATGCCACCTTTCCGGCATTGATTGCGGTAGCGGCAGAATGAGCAATAAACAACATAGTTGCTAATTTTGGTTTAGTTTCTCTATTGGTAGAATAAGGAAGAGACTCCTTTAGCGTATACCCTTCTTTTATTCTTTTAATGCACCAACAAAGACGAACTATTATTTCTGTCAGCATTACAGGGATAGACATTGAACAGAAGTGGATGAAATCATACCCTTCATAGTACATGCCTTGAACTATTTCTGCTATTGTTTGTTTCTCCTCGCCAATACTGCCGAATTGCAATAAATTAAAAAGCCCCATCAATGGTACAGGAAGTCCCATTGAAGTCGTTAGGTCTGATTTCAAATGAAGAAGATGTTTGGTGAGTGCTTCAAAAAGATTTGTTTCTTTTCTATCGGTATATACATCCATAACTTGAGATACAATTTTTCCTTTTTTGTCAATTGTTGTCATTGTACCTCTCATTATGTCCATCACCCCAACAATAAAACCCAAAATAGGATCGTGACCTAATGATAACAACCGATGGTAATAAGTAGATAGTCCATCTACATAGACAGTTGTATTTCTGTTATCTTGAGCGTCATAGGGAGTTTTGACAAAGTGCTTGCCCCCCAACATTTCCATCTCTTCAGGAGGGAATTTCTTTTCGAAATAGCTACGAATATAATTGGAGAGAGCTCCTGCTTTTGTACCAGTTTTAGATCGCTCTGGTATTCCTACGAAGAGAATATCCACTGCTGCTGAAACAATTCCTGCTACAACACAGATAGTCCAATCCGTTTTGTCTAAGCGGTGAATTGCATTATAGTCATCGTTAAGTTTCTCAATATACTTCCTGTTGACAGAAAGTTCCTCTTCAGTAAAAAAGTCAGTCAAAGAAACTTTTTCTGGTGTTTGTGCATTTGCCTCTTTACACAATTCTTCCCATTCCGGCATCACCTTAACATGGCGCGTACGATGCCCTGCTTTTTCTTTGGCTTTTTGTTTTTGCTTGGCTATCTCTTTTTCGTATCCAAGAGAGGACAGCAGTTCCTCCGATTCTGAAATACAATCTTCTGCATCAGACATATTAAAATGAATGTCTTTCAGTTGTTGGAACTGATATTTCAGAACTCGGTTTCGCTGCTGTTCTTCTGGAGTGTAGTCGTAATCTTTTGACATCTTACTTGCCCAAATCTTCTTTCAGTTCTTTGATAGCCTGGCGTAACAATACGTTTAATCCTGTAAGGTATTCTATACGCTCATTAGCATCGCTGGCCGTATGATTTAATTCGTTGATGATGGCCTGTTGCTTTTGCAGAGCCAAGTTATAAAGGCGCTCCTTTTCTTGCTTCAATTTCTTTTCTTTTCGGTTGCGCGCAATTATATATCCTGCACCACCAAGTGCGACAGCAGGTGCTGCAAGTACAGCAACACCAGCTGCCATACCACCTCCAACTAAAGCTCCTGCTGCGGCTAATCCAGAAGTGATACCTGCAGCACTCAATCCAACGACTGATCCTCCAAAATAAAGTGCAGCGAATCCTACAGCTCCCCCCGCACCTAATCCTACAGCACCCGCTAATGCCTCTGGAATAGCACTCTTGGCAATAGTACGACTTTTGTCCTTAAGAGCAGCAGATGCTTCATTAATCACGTTTTCAACAGACTTCAATGAGTCTAATGATTTGAAATTCAAATTCTTTGCCATAATTGTATATTTTAGTAGTAAATTAAAAATAAGCACGGTCTTTCTGTCACCGTGGTATCTTGGCACCGCCAAGCGCCTTTGCCCCTCCAGCAACAGTAGTCCGTGCCTATAATCACGGACACTGTCGGTCTGCTTGTGGGGCTTTGATTTTTGGCGGTTTCAGATACCCAATAGACTTCCAATGTCTTTTGTTTCCAGCAATGTTGATGCCTCTGCTTAGCAAAAGCACGCTGCAAAGATACAACAATTTTCTGAAATGTAATCATAGGGCACGGACTTTTTTTCAACAATCTTCGTCTTCAACCAACAATGTTACGAGTTTTCTGCTCCTGTTCAGTATTGGCAGCAAAAGTGCAATCAGGTTCGTCAACAGGAAAGGAATGGTCAGTAATATGAGCGCTACTGCAGCGAAAAGACTCCAAAAGTGTTGTCCATTGGAGGTATAATAGTCGTTGCAGAAATGATGCGCAAGAATTAGTACCGATAAGTCGACGGTGATGTCACGCAGTCTCTTGAAAAGCTTGTAGTTGTTCATTGATTCTATGTTTTTATTGTCCGACATATAGTTTACGATATTGATAGGAATGCTTCCAACGGTCTATCTCCCAGGCTCGTTCGCACATCTGAGGATGGCTGTTGAAGGCTATGCGGCAGTTCTGCTGGATGCGGTTCCACCAGGAATCGTTCTCGAAACGATGATACTCACGGGCTTGGTCAACTAACTGGTAGGGGCTACCTTGTATCTCGGTCAATCCACAAGTAAGCTTAAGCATGGCTGTCTGGAAAGTTCGTTCGCCAACAACAGCTGCGGCACATCGGTCGGCTGAGAGTTCGCTCTTACGACTCCAATACTGCATAGCAATCAGTATTGGCCCCAAGGCTGCACGGGAAATAACCTGCAGCAGAGTGCCCAACTCCTCGATGGTCCGAAGCAGCGTGTTATACAAAGTATGCTGGCAGAGGATGTGTCCACACTCATGAGCTAAGACGCATCGCACCTCGTCCATCGTCATCTTCTCAACGAGCGAATGACTGACAGCAACAAAGGTATTGGTCTCGCCATAAGTGTAGGCATTCATTACCGGATCGTTATATATGCAGAGCTCTGGCTCGCGGATTCCAACAATCCTCACGACACCTTTGAAAGTATTGTAGAGGTCGGGGAAGTTCTGCCTGGTGACCTTTACCATAAAACCCATGTTCTCACCACGGAAAACCTGCTCGTAGCCATATTCCATGGAAGCGCGAATCAGTTCGTCGAAGCCTTTCAGCTTTTTGAGCATCCGAAGTGCCTTCGCATCATCGGGATGCATAATGTCACAGGCGTTCATAATGCTAAAGTTTTTGAGTCAACAAAGCTGTTTGACGATAGCGCATGGAGGCTACCATGATAACAGCTGGAATCATCACTCGATATGCAGGCGATGCAATATCGCTGATAGTCCATCCGGCTAATGCAGCCCATCCCACAGGACCAGCCACAATACTCAAATAGCGGCCTACAGTACTCATGCCCATCATAGTAATCCAACGTCCTAATAGCATGTTTGCAATACGGGCGGTGACATAGTAAATCATCTCCGTCAACAGAAAGGTGTTTCTGCGGATGGCAAATATCATGACCGAAACCAGCATTTGGTGGTTCAGGCTCTTGTGCTCAACACCTGCTTTGTCAGCCAGCGTTCTCAATTCGTTATCCGAAAGCCTTGCGGTAGTCTGTTCACAGATGGCAGTCAACAACTCGCGTTCCATTGACTGTGTATCGTCACCATCACCAACATTCACCTTCATCCTATTGCAGACACGCCGAACGATTGTCTCATAGCTGTCAGGTTCTCCCTTGCGGAAAATGGTCTTGACGGTATTACTACCGAACTTGCGTAATTCATCTGCAATCTCATTTGCCATCAGAGTCATCTGGTTGGGATAATACTTGATATAAGCATCAGAGTTTGTCAACTGTTCACTCATTCTCAGCTCACCTTTATTATTATAGGTGAGAATGTCGCACAAGGTACGCAGGTCTTCATTGTCGCACGATGCAAGAAACGTCAGGTCTTTGTCTTGATTCATAACTTTTGCCTCCTATTGTTTTGTTTTCGAGGGCAAAGTTACACGTACAGACGGACAAAAGATGTCCGAGACAAAAGAAAAAGGCGGAAATCTTTTGGTTTCTGCCTTGAGCCTATAGCTGGAGAGAGTTTTACTCCTCCTGCTCTTTTCCGTGTAGCATGGCTGCGGTATAACTATTTCGAAAATTTTACGATGCAGTCAATACAAATGGGACTTTCCGTAATTGTGTCTATAAACACATTGGCTGGGTGCATATC
>CACYOC010000014.1 GCA_902775975.1 uncultured Bacteroidales bacterium
TGTTTTCATTACGAGTCTTTTCAATGAAAAGGTGCGTAAGATGTGGCGTGGCGAACATGATGCCATCCGCACCATCAGGGAGAAGATGGATGCTAACGCTAAGTATGTGTGGTTTCATGCTGCCTCGCTGGGTGAGTTCGAACAGGGACGCCCGCTGATGGAACAGCTACGCCACGACCATCCGGAGTACAAGATTCTGCTGACCTTCTTCTCGCCGTCAGGCTACGAGGTACGTAAGAACTACGAAGGTGCCGATATCATTTGCTATCTGCCGTTAGACACCATTACCAACGCCCGCCGTTTTCTGCGGACCATTCGTCCCGTCATGGCGTTCTTCATCAAGTACGAGTTCTGGTATAATTACCTGCATATCCTGAAGCACCGCAACATTCCAGTATATAGTGTCAGTAGCATCTTCCGTCCAGACCAAGTATTCTTTAAGTGGTATGGCCGGCAATATGGTCACGTGCTGAAGTGCTTCACCCATTTCTATGTACAGAATGAGGTGAGCCGTGAACTGTTGGCAAAGATTGGCATCCATGATGTCACCGTTGTGGGAGACACCCGTTTCGACCGTGTGCTGCAAATCAAAGAAGCTGCGAAGAAGTTGCCTATCGTTGAAGCCTTCTGCGATAAGAAGAAAGTCTTTATTGCAGGCAGCAGTTGGCAACCCGATGAGGAGATCTTCATCCCTTGGCTTAGATGTTGGAAGGTCGTAAGGTGGTGCGCTATACGGAGGCAACAGAAGAAAACGTGAAAGGTGCTGAGGTGTTGATGATTAACTGCTTTGGCCTGCTCTCCAGCATCTATGGCTATGCCGATGTAACGTATGTCGGTGGTGGCTTTGGTGTGGGAATTCACAATACCTTGGAGGCTGCTGTCTGGGATGTTCCTGTATTCTTCGGTCCCAACAACCAGCGCTTTCAGGAGGCTCAGGGTTTGAAGCTGTGTGGTGCCGGTCTAGAGATCGGCAACGCTGATGACTTCCGTCGACTGATGCAAGGCTTTGAAGACCATCCCACGCTGGCCAAGGAACTGGGTGAGAAGGCTGGCGCCTTCGTCGAGAGTATGACGGGCGCCACCCGTAAGATTCTCGCTGACATCTCCTTATAACTCTGAACCTTTGTAATTTCCAAACCATTGAAGAGAGTTTTGTATGTATCAATGCTTACTTGTCTGGCCTTCTTTCAGACAACAGTAATGCTAGCATCGCCTACTGACTCTCTGCTTGCTGTCTTGGATACTGTAATAGAACATTCGGCACAACGGGAAGCCATCTTGCAAAGACGGGTAGACGAGTTGAAAAGTGCTTTTAGGACCAGTCACGCCATACCTAGACAATTTACCTTATCACGTAAAATCTATTACAACTATCACCGGCTACAGCTTGATTCTGCCCTACATTATGCGAGACTAGGCGTTCATTTAGGTCAGTTATTGGATAATCCTGATTCGTTAGTTAAGGCACAGTTGATAGAGGCAGAAGCATTTAAATGCTTGGGGCGTCACTATGAAGCACTGCAGGTGTTGAATGGCATTCGTCATGATGTCAGGCATCCCGTTAGTCCTTCCTATTATTATCAGTATCACAGCAACCTGCTGTCTCTCTATGAAATGGCATCAGACAATGAGGATAGACAGTATTATCAGAAACTGATGAAACTCTATCGAGACAGTACCGACATCCGAGGTGGCAATGATGATATCTCTCTGCGCATCAATCAGGGTGAAATTCTGAAGACGAAACGGCAATACCAAGAGGCCGTCATGCTATTGGAACAAATTCGGAACGAACACCCAGACGAGTTGCAACATAATGCCATCTTTTGGTTTTCGTTGGCAGATGCCTACGAACATCTTGGAAAGATAGAAGAAGCCAAATACGGTTATGCTATGGCTGCTATCATTGACAAGCGCCGATGCAGCAAGACGTATACGGCACTGCAGAACTTGTCCATGCTGTTGTACCAGGAGGGAGACTTGGATCGCGCCTACTACTATATTACCACTTCACTACATGACGTCATCCGTTCTGGTGCTCGCCAACGACTTTCGCTGGTGACAGGCTATCTGTCCATTATCAATGGTGCCCATGAGCAACAACAACAGGAAGTGGTTGAGAAACGAAACATCATCATAGCTGTTGTTTCGTTGTCAGCTATTATGATGGCTATATTGCTCTTGTTACTTTATCGCAGCAACAAGTACTTGGCAGCCATTCGCGTCCAACTGACAGACAGTAATGTGAAATTGCGCGAATTAAACGACAAATTGGAACGTGCTAATAAGGCATTGCTGGAGAGTAACAAGATTAAAGAGGTATATATCGCCCAATTGTTTAATCTCTGTTCCGAAAATATCGACCAGTTGGAACACCTGCGCATGTCTGTACTCAATAAGTTAAAAACAGGACAGCATAAGGAATTGGCCCTTCAGTTGGAACATTCCAGGACACAGGAATCTCTCAAGTCGTTCTTTCATCGTTTTGATGCCGTCTTTTTGCAACTTTTCCCCGATTTCATCGAGAAATTCAACAGTTTGCTGTGTCCTGGCGAAGAGCTGAAAGTGAAAGAGGGTGCACTGCTCTCTCCTGAACTGCGCATCTACGCATTGGTACGGCTGGGCATTACCGACAGCACCAAAATCGCCTGTTTCCTGCATTTTTCGCCGCAAACGGTATATAATTACCGACAAAAAATCCGCAACAAGGCTCATAACAAGCAAGAAAACTTTATGCTTCAGGTACAAAGCCTCTAATTTTAGTTTACTTTTTTTAAAGGGCTACAAAAACGGAACGTGCTGATTATCAGTACGGTCTTACGCTTTTATATACCTAAAACACTTACTTTAGGCTTTTTGCCTATTGGAGCGTGTTACGATATTCTGTAATTTTGCAGCGGAAATCATTTAATCATTCATTAACTTAAAAACATACTCATTATGAACTACAAGACATTACGTACATTATTAACGTGCCTGCTTACTCTTTTCATCTGTCAGGCACATGCGCTCAACCCTACAGAAGCCGACAAGCGTCGCTGTTTCATGGACGACCCTGAAGGTCGTACTATTACCTTCTTATATTGTATGGATGAAGGTTACTGGACAGGAACTGTGAATACGGCTTATGTTCGTGGCTCTTTCAACAACTGGAAGGATGCTGAAATTACCAAGCTCTCTTTTGACGAGGAAAGCAATTGCTGGTATTGTACCGTTTCCTATGACTACGTCAATGTTCCCGGCAACAGCGGACAGCCTGAGTACAAGTTTGTCATCAACGGAAGTTACAAGTCTGCTCCCAGTTGGTTGACTGACGGCTATGTGTTCATGACCTCCGACCAGAACATGATTGTGGTGTTCTCTACCGATGATTTTGAACAAATCAAAGCCAATAGTGCCATTGCTGGATACATCCGTCCGCTGGCCGACTTCAATTTGGACGACCCTGTTGACCAGGCAGCTATCTCCAACTTCCGTTGTGTGCCTGGTACCAAACAGTTGTTCCGTTCCTATCATCCCTATAAGTCCTCACGTGGCGACAACAAAGGCGTTGATACGGAGTATTGGCGTCTCTACTATGTAGATAAACTGGCTACCGACCACGGAATCGTATCGGATATTTGCCTCTCTGACAATGATGAGAATACGCTTACCACCTACACCACCAACGGGCAGACTTATATGGAGACCATTCCCGAATACTATCAGAAGATTATAGACAACCAGCATGTACTCTATGTAAATGCCAATAACAAGGTGCCTTCCTACAGTTACGTCTATACCAAGCCAACCTCAAAATACTTTGGCGATTGGGTGAAGCAGATTGTGGAATTCATTATTGACGACAACACTCCTGCACCCTTTCAAATTCACTGTCGTCTGGGAACCGACCGCACAGGTGTCTTCTGCGCCGTATTGGCAGCCCTTTGCGGAGCACAGTGGGACGCCATCACTGCTGACTATCAGGCTACTAATAACATGCAAATCCGTGAGTTCCGTGACTGGCATCTGTTGGCCTACACCTTCCGTCAGCTGTTAAACGTCTATGATGTCAGTACCGTTGAAAATCTGAAGGAAGCCCTCAGCAATTACTTCATCACCAATGGTTATTTGACCCAAGAGCAGATTGACAAGATGAATGAGAAGCTCAATAGCAAAGTTTACAAGAACATTACCGTAAAAGCCTATTCACCTGATGGTGTTCCTACTATCTGGTGGTGGGGTGGTGGTGACAAGTGTCCTAGCGCCTCTAAGACCTATGAATGGGCCATGCGTCCAGAAATGAACCCCTTAGAGGGTTATGACGGTTGGTATTATTGGACATTTGCCGATGTTGACAATTCGAAGGGAATCAGCTATATCCTGACCTCACCAGGTACAGGCTCCAAGTCAGAGGACTTGCATACCTATAATGACGAGTGCCGCGACCAGTATTACAATATTACCGCAGACCCCTCAACTACAGGTATTAGTCTTGCGTCTGCAAATTCCACAACATTGGCAGACATCTATTCGCTGAATGGTCAGCTCATCCGTCGTAGCATTGATTACTCCAGTGTTTCTCAACAGTTGCCTGGCGGTATCTATGTCGTGAAGGTTGGAAATCGCTGCACCAAAGTAGCCATTGCGCGCTAACGCTGTTGTCTGACCTACGGATAGTTTTTGTTTTCTATTGTGGTGCTTTGTCTGTATTGAAACAACAGACAAGGCACTTTTTATTTGGTCATTTCAGAAAAATACACTACCTTTGCACACGCAAAATGAAAATAGAAAATTTTTATGGCATTAATCAAGAGTTACAAGGGTCTGACGCCTAAGTGGGGCAGAGATTGCTATTTCAGTGAGAATGCCACCATCGTCGGTGATGTGACGATAGGCGATCAGTGTTCCATCTGGTTCAATGCCGTTGTTCGCGGCGATGTAGCACCTATTACGATAGGCGACCGTTCGAACGTACAGGACGGCTCTTGTGTTCATGTGACGCATGATACAGGTCCTACACATATCGGTTCAGACGTTACCATTGGTCATAACGTGACGGTGCATGCCTGTACGATTCACGATGGTGCGTTGATAGGCATGGGTTCTACGCTATTAGACGGTTGTGAGGTAGGAGAGGGCTCTATCGTTGCTGCTGGCGCCTTGGTGCTGCAGAACACCAAGATTCCTCCCCACGAGATTTGGGGCGGTGTGCCTGCCAAATACTTGAAGCCCGTCCGTCCGGGACAGACGGACAACATTACGTGGAATATGCCAAGACGTTTATGGAGGAGAATCCCGACTGTCGGTTCAACGGCTGATGGTTGCTACGACATATTCTGACTGCGTACCTATACGGAACTTACCGCCCCAGATGCCAATACCGCTGCTGATGTAATAGCGGGTGTTGCCACGCTGATGGGCTCCGAAGGCACATTCATAGATAGACTCGGTAATCCATGAGATGGGCCATACCTGTCCGTGATGGGTATGTCCGCTGAACTGGAAGTCTATGCCCTGTCGCTCGGCCTGCTCTAAGTGGTAGGGCTGGTGGTCCAGCAAAATAGTGAAGTGCTTAGTGGCCTCACGACTCTCTGCCATGATTTTTCCCAAAGATTTACGATGAACGTTGCTGCGGTCGTCACGGCCGACGATGCACAGGTCGCCAACGACGGCAACGCTGTCTTGCAGCAGGTGGATGCCGGCATCATGATAAAACCTGACGGCATCAGGCTCTCCACTGTAGTATTCATGGTTTCCCACACAGGCATAGACGGGAGCGGTGAAACGGTGGAACTCTTGCGACATCTGCTGCTCCAGCAGCGGACGCATGCTGCCGTCAATGATGTCTCCTGCAATGAGGATGAGGTCAGGATGTTCGCGATTGATCATATCTACCCACCGACGCAGTTCCTCCCGCTGGTTGTGATAGCCCAGATGGAGGTCGCTCATCATCACCAGTCTGATGGGGCGCTCCAACGGTTTCTCTGTGTGTAGGGCCAGCTCTTCACGAACCTTATGCCGATAGTGCAGGTGTCCATAGACGAAGAGTGCTGTCATGAAGAGTGCAATGCCACCTGTTGTCCACCAGTTCTGATAGAGTAGCGTTCGTGGTATGAGATGCACCAGTCGTCCTAAGTCCAACAGCAGGAAGAGCATGAACAGGTAGAGGAGGATAAAGATGCTGCTCGTGCCTATTTCATAGACGGCCGTAGCCCATGGCATAGAGAGCTGGTCGGTGGTACGCCGTATGCCGGCAAAGAGTAAGAGGAAAGAAATCACCATCAGGGCAATGACGATGGTTTTCCATATTCCTCCTAACGGCAGCAGACACCAGAGATGCCAGCCAATATAACTCATGGCGGCTATAGGCAGCAACAGAAAGGCTATCATCCACATATTCATGTTGATTGCGTGTTGAAATTTGGGTGCAAAGTTATAACTTTTCCGTCATAGTAGTATGAAAAGGATTCTGTTTTTTTGTTTTTTTATTTATTGGACCGTCTCGCTATGCGCCCAACCAGATACCTATGAATGGACAACACCCAGCAAAAACTCGTCAGAGTCGATGCCCTGCGGTGGTGGCGATGTGGGTATGAACGTCTGGGTGGAGCAGGGCGATGTGTTGTTCTATCTGAGTCGTAGCGGTTGTTTCGACGAAAACAATACGCTGTTGAAACTGGGACGTTTCCGCATTCATTTGTCGAAGCCACTGCACCTGTCGTCGTTTCGTCAGCAGCTGGTACTGAAGGATGGCTACTGTCAGGTGACAGACGGTCAGACGTGGGTCGTGCTGTGGGTGGATGTAGAGAAACCGGTAGTACACGTCGAAGTATCGGTAGAGAAAGAAAAGACAGATGTCGAGGTGACTTACGAGTCGTGGCGCACAAAGGATATCGTGCTCACCAAGCGCGAACGTTTCCAGACGAGTTATAAGTTTGCTGCTCCAAAAGGACTGACGACCCTTCACGACAGCATCATGGCTCGTGAGGACGGCATCAGTTTTGTACACCATAATGGTGAGGTGACCATCTTTGACGCTACTGTCCGCCAACAGCAGATGGATAGTGTGAAAGACCGGCTGACAAACCCGCTGAAGAACCTGACTTTTGGCGGTCGCCTGCATGGCGATCAGTTCACTTTCAAGGAACACACGACGGGTCACTATGCCAGTCACGACTACGAGGGATGGACGTATATTTCGAAACGTACCTCACAGCGTCATGCTTTCTGCATCACGCTGGCTACCGTACAAGGCTCTTTAGCCGATTGGGAGAACGCCCTTCGCCTGACGGAGCGACAGATACAGACCAAACGCGATCAGAAGGTGACGCGTGACTGGTGGCACCAGTTCTGGCAGCGTAGCTACATAGAGGTGGGAAGTAAGAAGGAAGATGGAAGAGGTAAGCCCTCAGCCCTCAGCCCTCAGCCCTCAGCCCTCGCTCGCAACTACACGCTCTTCCGCTATATGTTAGGATGTAACAGTCGCGGATCGTGGCCCACGAAGTTCAATGGCGGCTTGTTTACCTTCGACCCTGAATACGTCAATGCTGCCGACGAGTATCGCTTGTCGCCAGACTTTCGCAACTGGGGTGGTGGCGTGCATACGGCGCAGAACCAGCGACTGGTCTATTGGCCAATGCTCAAGAGTGGCGACTACGACCTGCTGCTGCCGCAGTTAGATTTTTATATGAACATATATAAAAATGCTGAGGAGCGTTCCCGTCACTATTGGGGACACGAAGGTGCTTGTCTGACGGAGCAGGTAGAGAACTACGGACTGCCTTGCTATCCGGAATATGGCACGAAGCGTCCTGCCGACTTCGACCCAGGCATGGAGCGCAACGCCTGGTTGGAGTATGAATGGGATACTTGCCTGGAATTTTGTATGATGGCCTTGGAGGCTCATCAATATAGTGGTATGGATATAGAGCGCTATCTGCCGATGATACGTTCCTGTCTTTGCTTCTTCGATGAGCATTATCAGTATTTGGCAAACCAGCGCGGAGCCAAGCGCCTGGATGGCAACGGGAAACTGGTGCTTTATCCGGGCTCTGGCGGTGAGACCTATAAGGGAGCCTATAACAGCACTTCCACCATCTCCGCCCTGCGCACCGTTTCAAAGGCTCTGATGACTTATAGCCAAGAGCAGGGTGACACTGCTCTTACCTCTTACCTCTTATCACTTACCTCTCGTATTCCTGACATCACTGTCAAGGACGGCATGATAGCTCCCGCCTTGCACTATGAACGGGTGCAGAATGTGGAAAGTACGCAGCTTTACCCTGTCTTCCCTTGGCGCATGTATGGCATTGGCCGTCCAGATTTGGAAGTAGCCCGTAATACCTATCTCAACGACTCGTTGGCGGTCAAGTTCCGCTCGCACATCGGTTGGAAACAAGATGCCATCTGGGCGGCATGTTTAGGACTGACCGATGAGGCTTCACGACTGATACAGCAGAAACTTGCCGACGGTCCGCACCGCTTCCCGGCTTTCTGGGGTCCCGGTTACGACTGGACGCCCGACCATAACTGGGGCGGTTCGGGAATGATAGCGCTACAGGAGATGCTCATGCAGGAAGTGGGCGACACGCTCTACCTGTTTCCCGCCTGGCCCAAGGAGTGGGATGTGCGCTTCAAGCTCCACGCTTCCCGAGGAACGGTCGTTGAGGCAGAGCTGAAGGATGGCAAGGTAACTGTTGTTAAAGTCACGCCTCAAAAGCGTCCCATTGTCCTGCCCTCCTTCTAGTATTGTGCTCGTTAGGGTAAGAATACTCATAAGAAAAATGTTTTTTCTTTTGGTATTCTGCCCACTTATTTGTACCTTTGCACCCGAAGCATCAAGAGCAGTGCCCGAATGGGTAACTCGCCAACCGAGCAATGGAAGCCACGGTGGTCAGTACGATGTGGTAGTTATAACTTCAAAAAAATTCCTATTATGCAACAGCACATTTATTTCATCAAGGCTGCGATTAAGCGAATACAGAGAAAGCTCGCTTTCTTTGTTGAGCGAAAGCAGGTTCGGCCACAGGCCAAGTATGCTCTGCAATTCGCAAGCATGCAAATCAACGAGTTAGTAACAGTATTCAATCGTCAAGTCGGTAATGCCGGCTGGACTGGTATGCGAGCCTACCACGACCGTGCCCTTATCGACGAGTTCCAACGACGCGGCATCGATGTCTCAGCCATATATGACGGTAAAGCCATTTCTTTTGCTCATCCTGTCAGGTACGATTTGCCCGACAACAAGTTAGTTGTCATCGGGTAATCCTCTTCATTCACTCCACCCCAGCCGTCTGCTCTTGGCAAGGGTGGGGTGTACACAGAAGGGACGGTTCCGTTTGTGTACTCGGCCCATAGGCATCGTAGTTTTATATTTATAATGATTTATTATCATCGAAGAATAGCTGATTCTTGAAGAATAGAATAGCTTCTTTCAATGGTTCGATGTCGTTCGCAAGTATGTCAAACACAGCATCAGGGTCAACCTGGAAATAATGATGAGCAATGATGTCGCGAACTCCCATAATCCCCTTCCAATCGATAGACGGATAAGATGGTAACAACTGTTTTTCTGTTAGCTTATCTAAAGTTTTGACAGCTTCCCCAATTGCCAAAAGTACCATACAAGCAGCATCAAGCTTCTCCATTCCCGTTGATGACGCAATAAAATCATCTACCGAGTGTATTTGAGCTGTCCGCTCCTCTATTCTATTGATTGCAAGCTCTATGTTGCTTAAGGTTTCATAGAGCATCTCTATCTTATCAGTAGACTCGAATTCCATGCTTTTGGATTTGGCGTTTAAACACAGGAGTTAACCCCTCTCGCATTCTGACAACATCGACATCGCAACCAAGGAGCTCCTGAAGGTAAATCTTAACACCTGACTGCTTAAACAAATTAGGCGTCATCTCCACACAGACATCAACATCGCTATCCTCTTTCTGCTCGTTGCGTGCAACTGAACCAAAGAGCATCATAGAACTGACGCCATAATGTTCACTAAGATATTGACGTGTCCCTTTCAACTTTTCTATAGTCATTGCTCTGTCTAACATACGCAGAATTCATTGTTTTACTGCTGCAAATATAAGCATTATTTCCGAAACTTCAAAAGAAAAAGCGGAAATCTTTCAATTTCCACCTTGAACAGTGAACACAGAAGGAACGGTTTCGTTTGAGTACTTATAGTTTCTCTGCTCCTATCGTGCCTCGGTCGTCCTTCTTCTCCTTATTTTTATAGCGCAAGATTTCTTCCTGCTCCAACTGACAGAAACGCTCGTAGTCTGCCGCCATTGCTTCTGTGTCATACTGCTTCGCCTCTGGCTCATTGTATTTCAGATGTTGAAGATTAAAGGCTGCAAGCATATCGCGCTGATGGATGTCGCCGTTCGACAGGGTGATGGCACGCTCATTCAGTTTATGCTTTTCGTCTCCAGTTTTAAAGCTGTCGTTCGTAAAGTCGTACTGGCTGGCAGCGTTCTGTGTGTTCACTCTTTCAAATCTGCCGCCCAATGACTTCACTTTGTTCTCTAAAATATCTACAAACATCGAGGGTGCGTGATTGCCAATAGACCTTCCACTACCTCTCTTCGATTTGTATTTACCCGTTTTCTCATCAATTTTCGTTTCCTTCTTTTTGGCACTCCAGGCCTTCACGGGGTTGTTTTCCACGATAAACGTATCGCCTTCTTTCAACAAGGCATTGGCTCTTTCTATGTGTTGCAGCTTACGAATTGCAGCCTGCTTGCGACGTAGTTCTGCCAACTCGCGACGTAACTCCTTGTAGCGTTTGGAGTCATTCCAAACAAGTTTAACACCTCGTTTAATGGTGCCGTCTTCGTTGAAGTTCTGTGGATTATTGGCTCTACGACTACGATCCAGTTTCCTGCTCAGGCGGGTAATCTTTGGCTGGATATTATCGCACTTCGAGGCCAGTTTGTCGATACTTACTATATTCATGCCACTTACAGCCACCGTGGTCGGTCCCAAGTCTATACCCACATTGCCTTTACCCAGCGTTCTGCCTTTTTGAGGTTTCTCGCCCTCAATGGTCAGCTGTACATAGTACTTGTACTGGCTGCGCACCAATCGCCGTATAACCTTTACCACTTTCACACTTTCAACACCATCCTTTAACGCCCACATCTCATAGTCTGCATGCTTGAGATTGTGTAGCATCTTTAGCATAATGTACTTGGCATTATTCCCTTGTTTGCCATTCATCTTGATAGCCAACTCCATCGAGTCAAGATGCAGTTCCATACCAGAGAAATAAACTTTTCCTCCAACAACTTTTCTTCTGCTTGAGAATGAATCCAATTCACCATATTTCTTAAATGAGATTCGTTTGGCTTTGAAGTCATACAACTTCTTGTCCCAAGCTGCCCAGATGCTTGCTCCTAAATGGTCTAAAATATAAGTTGTAAAGCCCAGGTTTGCATAGGTTATGTTGGGTCCAACTGGCTTTTGAGCCAACTTCTCAACAAAGCCCTTTATGCTGTATTCCTCAAAAGAAACCATAACGGGTGTTTTGTTGCCTTTCAGTGTTTCATTTATCTGGAACGGGTGACTTCTAAAGAAATCTCTCTTTTCTTTAATAGTCTTGCAGGCTTGATACTCTTTCATTTGCTCAAAGTACCTGTATTGACGGAGCAACTTGCCTTGCACATAGTTGTACAATTGGCGAAGCTGCTCATAGCGCTTGTTGAGGAGATCAGCCTGATATTTCTCAACTTGCAAAGGCAATTCTAATACAAATACTTCGTTCATTTAGGTTTTAATAGCCTACATTTCTGGGTGATTGACACCCAACAACGTAAGGAACGTGAACTTCAACAACCTGTCACTAGCCTACATTTCTGGGTGATTAACACCTGATGCTGAGAAGTGTATCGACTTCGACGCCCTGTCACTAGCCTACATTTCTGGGTGATTAACACCCTATGGTTCTTAATCACTTGGAAATCAATAAAAAGGCCATGATTTGCATACTCGGAGACTTGCTCTATACTCCCATTCCGCAAGCGAAACTGACTGTTATTTTTGCATTCTTCATTCTGCAAAATCGTTTGTCGCACTAGCCGCCCACTGGCATTAGCTTAACATGCGCAAGGCCTGACAATACCTTTGTAGTTGCAAAGTTACAAAGTTTTTCCTTAACAACAAAATAAAAATAGGGATTTTTGTGCTTCGTCATCCCTACAATCTAAAGACTATGAAAGGCGACTTGTTTTTCCGATTCTCCGACATCTTGATGCGCTTGTATTGATGGTTCGTTATTGGACATAAGGCATAATAGAAGGGAGAGGGGGTGAAAAGATGTCAAGGACTTTCTGAATTTTGCCAAATTGTGTAGTCGCTTGAATTTAACCCAAATCGGTCGTTAGACCCAATTAGTTTTGGTGATGTCAAAGTTTTCAGTTGTCCTCCAGAGTCCCAGGAATGCCTGCCGCTGATTCATGGTTCTCACAAGACGTAAAATATTTTTATTTCCTTTCTTTTCAAGATATGCAGGAATACTGAGTATCTTGTACCTGATTGTCTTGAGGAAATGGCTCTTCTTAGAGTTGATAATCCCAATTCAGTCTAACGACCGATTTGGGATAAAGAGAAAGGAAAGAGGAAGAAAATTAGCCTTATGCGATTTGAGCGTGTTACAACTACTTAACTATGTCCACGCAAAATCTACTTTCCGATGCAGAATGTAAAATCTGCAAATATGACTGCCTTCAAAAAAAGAAAATGCAAACATCTGCAAAATCGACTTTCCAGTTCTTTGCACGTTTACACTTTTTAATGCAGATTTTTGCACATTCTTGCATTAAGGTTTAGTTTAGGTTATGGATATTTAATATGGGTATAAACTAAACTGCACCATATTCAATCCAATCCGCACCTTCATCTTTCTCTTTTGGTCGGCAATACCATTATCATATTTTCAGCAGTAGAGTCTTACCGATAGCCTCTATGTGATCAGGTCTTACTCCACAATCTTTTGCTGTATCAGGCCAAGATGCTACCGTGGAGAGAACTTCCTCAATGATGTGGTTGGCATCACGTATGCCGATGTTCTGTGCCACAGCCATCAAGTCCTCCCGTGTAAAGTCATCAGTCTTGCTGTTGAGTGAAAGCTGGTGACGGCTTGTCCATCGTCCTGCAGGATTGTAGGAGTAGCATAAGTCATAAGCTGGGGCAAACGACCATTTACCAGTCTTGTCCATGAGGAAAGAAAAATTCTTGGTATGGTCATCGTGGTTACGTGCTATGACGTTGAACACCATGCGACGATACAACTGCTCGAAGTCTTTGTAGTTCAGTCCTAATCGGCGTAATACGCCAAATAGTTCTTCATATGAATGGCGCACGTCTCTGTCCAGATGAGCAATACCAGCAGCTGTCTGCATATGGATTTTCTCACCTGTTGGTGTTCGGTCGAAACGGCGTGTCATGAAGTGGTTGCAGTCCCCTTCCGGCAACAGTCGACACTCCGACATGGTGATGCCGCAGGCAGTAGCCATCTTATAGTAGGCATATTCTATGTTTCCGATGCCTTGCGGATTATCGGTTATCTCATTATGCTCGCTATATGTGCCTCCGTCAAACTTCAACAGCCAATATGAAAATCCTTCTGGTGCAGGAACCTGGCCAGAACGTACTTCTCCTGTTTCTTCTTTGTAGGCAATAATCGCCTTTGGTTTCGCACCGCCTGCAGACGTTCCAACTTTAAGGATGTCAAGAATCGACTTGTCGTTCTGGCGAATGAGTTCCTGAAACCTACTTCGTTCTTTGAAGATTGTATCAGATAATGCCATCAGTTCGCGTATATAGATTTCTGTCGATTCGTTTACACCTTCCACATTGGCAGCAGGTACAAACTCCAAAGCCCCCATGGCTCGTTTGCCTACATAGCATAGACGATCAAGCGGAGTAATCATACCCTCCGTTTTACCTTGTTGCGCGAACCATTCCGTGATAAGTTGGCTACCAAACTTATCGGGGAGGGCATCAGCTATCAAACCAGGAAGACCGCTGAAACATTTCGTTCTTGCATTTGTGGGAAATGAGACGACACCACGGGTTCTTGCCAATGGCATCATTAGTGGGGCGATATCCAAGCCAGACCTGCGAAAACGGTCATCAAACTGGAAATCTGCATAGCCTCTTTCATCATCCCATGACATGGCTCCCACAAGGTTCCCCCACAGATATATCTGTATAACTGGTATTTCTTCCATTGCTTAATCTTTCTTTGTTCTTACACGCTTTACCTGCTTGCCCTGCATTTTCAGCAGTTCCATTGGCGATGGCTTCTGTTCGGGTACAAGCAAGTCTAAGTTTTCAAGTAATCCAAGCGTTCTCATGACACTGATTAATAATGAGAACGAAACGGACTGCCCACTTTCTATCTTGGCGATGGTGCTTACGCCAACGCCTGACTCTATGGCCAGTTCCTGCTGTTTTAGACCACTTGATATACGATAAGCTTTTAGCCTTGTTCCAAGCTTGTTTAGTATGGCTGTATCACTAAGTTCTGTCCACATATTATCAATGTCTTATGTATTTCGGTTGCAAAGATACAAATAAAAATTGTAAATGCAAAGATAAAAGCCGAAAATATCATAAAAACATTGCAAAGACAATGATAAAAATTATTTCGGTTGATTGATGTTGTTAATGTTGTGGATTGAAACAGCTGGGAGATCCGAAGCCAGTGCAGCGATAACTCTTTTTATCTTATGAACATCCATGAACCAAGACAATTAAAACTAAACGTCCGCCCATGAAAGGCAACTGTTTTCCCGCCTCAATAGCACGTTGGTGCTTGTATTCCTGGCTTATTTTGGGACATAAAGCACAATAGATGGGGGAGGGGATGAAAAGATGTCAAAGACTTTCTGAATTTTGCAAAATCGTGTAGTCGATTGAAAAAATCCAAAATGAATTTTAATTGCGATTTTAACGTCACCATGTCACCTTGTTTGTAAATTTCTAATCTATTGTTTGTTAGAAGGGTGACGTTATGGTGACGTTATGGTTTATAACGTCACCTTTTATCTTGCATCTGCTCCTATGATTTTGCAAATATATTGAATAATAGCGTTTTAGATAGTTTTTGCAAGTTGTTTCTGCCGTAGAAACAGAGTGTTTCCATAGGGGAAACAGAGTGTTTCTCTAGGGGAAACACTTTGTCTGGATAGGGCTCATGATGTAAGAGCTGTCGTCTTAAGGGAGTGTAAAGCCGTGCGAAAATCGCGAAAAAGCGTATAAGAATGTAAATAAAGATGTAAATCTGCGCTCAAAGGTGACGTTTGGTGACGTTAGGTGACGTTATAAAAACGTAACGTCACCTCGTAAAACGCAGTAAACCAGTGTGATAGACGAAAAGGTGACGTTATGACGTTGAAAATAGAAAAATGCTCGTCATCCCGACGAGCATACAATCCATTTACTATGAAAAAACTACTAACCTATAAACTTATGCATTAGAACCTTAATGCTGATGCAAAGGTAAAAAGAAAACAGGACGTCCGCAAATTATTTCAGCGAACGCCCTGTTTTTTATGATGAATCAGCCAGTAAATGGTTTACTAATCGTCTGTAAACCGTAAACTGTAAACTATCAACTGATTTACAAATTCGGGTTGATCTTGCTCCACTCAGCGATAGGCGGTACGATGTTCAGCGTTACCAGCTCGTCGCGCATCTTGCAGAGGTGCTCGTAGCTCTGGTCGAGTTTGGCATTCTCCTCGGGCAGACCCTGGGGAACCTCGTAGTGAGCGCCGTTCTTGTCGAGTGTAGTCTTCATGGCCATCATGATGTGGTCGTACTTGTCGGTCTTGACATAGGTGCCGACGGGGAAGCGGAAGGGCTCACCACCCATGGCAGAGCGAATCATCTCTACAGAGAGGTATGAGGGGCTCTGGAATGAAGAACGTCCGCGGAGCTCGATGATCTTGGCACCGCCCTTGGTAACGGCGGTCTTCATCTCTTCCCACTCCTCTGTGGGGAACTCGGCAGTGCCGATGATGTCGGTCAACTTGCGACCCTTGATTTCTACGTGGCTGCCGAAGACTGCCATCTGCTCGCCGTGTCCGCCGTAGGTTGCACAGCCTGTAATCTCGTTCTGCATCACGCCGAACTTCTTGGCGAGAGCCGACTGCAGACGGGTGGTGTCCAGACCAGCCAGTGTTGTTACCTGACCGGGTTTCAAGCCAGAGTAGAGCAGTGTTACCAGACCGGTAAGGTCGGCGGGGTTGAAGATGATGACGACGTGCTTCACGTCGGGGCAATACTTCTTGATGTTCTGACCCAGCTCCTCGGCAATCTTGCAGTTGCCGGCCAGCAGGTCTTCACGGGTCATGCCAGCCTTACGGGGAGCACCGCCCGAAGAAATGATATACTTAGCGTTCTTGAATGCCTCTTCGGCATTGGTGGTGGCTACGATGTTGACGTCATCAAAGCCGCTCTGGCGCATCTCCTCGGCAACACCTTCGGGAGAGAATACATCGTAAAGACAAATCTCGTTTGTCAGACCCATCATCAGGGCGGTCTGAGCCATGTTAGAACCAATCATGCCGGCTGCGCCGACGATGGTTAATTTCTCGTTTGTTAAAAAAGCCATAACATTATGTGTTTTGAAATTTCTGTCTGCAAAGTTACGAAATAATTCTCAAAGCCCAATGCTCAACGGTCAAATTTATTGTTATTAAATATGAAAACACGCCGCATTGCTAACTCCGCGTTGCAAAAATGCTACTTTTGCGAACGCTTTGATGCCGTTCGCTCCTTGACCTTGGTGTTGTATTCGTGCTGGTCGCGCTTCATGTCTTGCCAGTAGGGAGTCAAGGGTGGCGGACCTTCGTTGGTTTGCAGTTCTAAGTCGGGAATCTCAATCTCGTCGATGGGCTGGAAGGGAATGATGAGGTGGTCAACTTTCTGTACCACCACCATGGTAACGCCAGCACCGATGATGTCCAACTCCTTGGCGGCACGCCAGGAGAGGTCGATGATGCGACCGTGGACAAAAGGTCCTCTGTCGGTGACGCGGACGATGACTCGGCGGCCATTGGCGGGGTTATACACCTGCAACATCGTCCCGAACGGATAGCTACGGTGGGCACACGTCAAGCTGTCCGGATGCAGCCGTTCGCCACTTGCCGTGCGCCGTCCGGTTAAGTTCTTGGCGTAATACGATGCCTTGCCGCGTTGCGCTGTCTGGCCGTTGACCATTGACAACTGGCAATTGACAAGCAAGAGTAAAACTACTGCCCATCGCCTGTAGAGGTTAAATGTCTGATGTTTCATGTCTTGTTTATCAATTGTCAATTGTCAATTGTCAACTCTCAACTCTCAACTCTCAACTCTTAACTCTTAACTCTTAACTCTTAACTATACTATCCCCTGTGCCAGCATGGCCTTGGCGACTTTCATGAAGCCGGCTACGTTTGCACCCTTGACGTAGTTGATGTAGTTGCCTTCCTTGCCGTATTTGACACACTGGGCGTGGATGCCCGACATGATCTGGTGCAGCTTCTGGTCCACCTCCTCTTCTGTCCAAGAGATACGCATAGAGTTCTGCGTCATCTCCAGTCCGCTGGTGGCTACACCTCCGGCATTGACAGCCTTTCCGGGAGCAAACAGCTGACCGGCAGCAATGAACTTGTTGACGGCATCAGCGGTACATCCCATGTTCGACACCTCGGCAACACACAGCGGCTTGTTGGCAAGAATCTTGTCGGCATCGTCGCCGTTCAGCTCGTTCTGAGTGGCACATGGCAGATAGATGTCGGCTTTCTGCTCCCAGGGCTTCTTGCCGGCATAGAAGGTAGAGCCGGGGAACTCGTCGGCATAGGGCTGGCAGATGTCATTGCCCGAGGCACGCAGCTCCAACAGATAGTCAATCTTCTCATCATCCAGCCCGGCAGGGTCATAGATATAGCCGTCGGGACCGCTGATGGTAATGACTTTGGCGCCCAGCTCCGTTGCCTTCTTGGCAGCACCCCAGGCCACATTGCCGAAGCCAGACAGGGCAACGGTCTTTCCCTTGATGTCCAGTCCGTGGGTCTGCATCATCTGGTGAACAAAGTAGAGGGCTCCGTAACCCGTAGCTTCCGGACGCAGAATACTGCCGCCCCATTCGATGCCTTTACCCGTCAGGGTAGCACCGTGGAACTGTGAGGTCAGCTTCTTGTACATGCCAAACAGGTAGCCGATTTCGCGACCACCCACACCGATATCGCCAGCGGGAACGTCCATGTCGGGACCTATCACCTTATAGAGTTCACACATGAAGGCCTGACAGAAGCGCATAATCTCGGCATCGCTCTTGCCGCGAGGAGCAAAGTCTGATCCGCCCTTGCCACCGCCCATAGGCAGTGTCGTCAGCGCGTTCTTGAAAGTCTGCTCAAAACCGAGGAACTTTAGGATACTCAGGTTCACTGACGGGTGGAAGCGCAAACCGCCCTTGTACGGACCGATGGCGCTGTTGAACTGCACACGATAGCCGATGTTTACCTGCACCTCGCCCTTGTCGTCCACCCAGGGCACACGGAAGGTGATGATACGCTCCGGTTCAACGATGCGCTCCACAATTTTAGCCTTCTCAAACTCAGGATGCTGGTTATACACGTCTTTGATAGATTCAAGGACTTCGCGTACTGCTTGTAAGAACTCTACTTCGCCAGGATGCTTCTGCTCCAAGGCCTGCATGATTTTTTCTACGTTCATAGTATAAAGGTTTTTAAAGTTATTTTAGTTTCATAATGTCATTACGACAAGGCAAATATAGACATTTTTCCGCAATCGACCAAGAAAAAAAGGGAATATTTTTCATTTATCGTTACAGATTGTTAAAAACAATCCTTGTCCTCCCTCGTTTCCGCCTCCGTTTTTATAAAAAAATACGGTATTCGCTGTTAAACGAATACCGATATTGAAGGGGGTATGCCAGCTTTCAATGATTGCGTAGCATGCCGGTGGTTTAGAACCAGTAAGCCAGCGAAATCTGCCAGGCATTGAACTTAGCACTGCCCGTTCTCTTGATGACATTCTTGGCGGCATCTATGGGCTTCACCTCGCCAGTCTTGCCCAGTGCAAAGTTGTAGTTGGCCTTCAGCTGCAGCTTGCTGAGCAGTGTCAGACCGAGACCGACGTTAGCACTGAGGTTCGAAGACTTCAGCGTCCATTCTGCGGCTATGTCTTCAAACTTCTTGTTACTGCCGACGTTAAAACCGAACTGAGGACCAGCAAAGAGGAATACCTCTGCCATGTCGCCAAGACCAACACCGTAACGGAGGTTGATGGGAATCTGGATAGACTGCGACTTGATGGTCTGTGTATAGTCTCCTTCTCCAGCCTTGCCCTCGCGCTGGTCATAGACTGCAGCAGCGTCGATGGCGATGGGGAGCATCGGGAATGAGAACTTGACGGTAGGACCTACAAAGAAGCCTGCACGACTCTTTACACTTGCGGGAAGGTCTTTCGTGTTGACATTGGTCATATTCAGACCACCCGTAACACCAAACTTAAACTGTGCTTTGGAAGGCATAGCGAAAGCTACTGCCATCAGCATTACTACAAATACTTTCTTCATACCGTTATACATTTAAAATATCGTTTAACTTCTTTATCTTATTCTTGATTAGTGTCTCTGGCGACGAACGCTGACACGTGCCGAGCCAGAAGAACTGCCACTATTGCTCTGGCGACTCCTCGACTTGCGGGCACTGCTCTTGCTGCCGCTCTTGCCTTTCTTAGTAGCCTTCATCACCTTCGGGTCAACCTTGGCGATAGAGTCTAACGAGTCCTTGCGGGCCTTGTCGCCGAAGATGTTCTCCTCGAAGGCCTTCAGCTCTGCCTCGATGCGCTTCTGCTCCTTGGCAAGTGCCGTGTCGTTAGGACAGTATTGTGCCAACGTCTTTCCCAGCATGTTGGTGGTCTTGTAAATCTTGCCCTTATAGCGGTTCATCGTGAAATAGTCGTCCGTGGACATCGTGGCGGCATTGTTCAGGTTGGAGGTCATCACCGTCTGACGGCTTAAGAACGGCTCCAGATCGGAATACTTAATCCAGAAGAGGGGATACTTCGATGCCTCACCGCCGAAGTCGTCCTCGCGCACCATGACGGGACAGAGGCTTAGCACCTTGCGGTGGAAAGTGGCGTTGGCCTGGTCGTAGTAGGCACTCTCCTTCAGGTAGTACATCTTCACCTCTGCCGACGGAATATCGCTGTTATCGACGCGTATCTTGCCATCCTTCTCTTCATAGAAGATGTGGTAGTTGTCCAGCACGGTCTTCATCTGTACCTTTGCCGAATCGTTGAACACCTCATTGCCGTCCAGTCGGTATTCATAGACTGGCAGGTAGTTGTTCAGCGCCAACTTGAAGATATAGGTAAAGAGGTTTACCTGTCTGTCGATAGGTTCTACAGGGTAGTAGAGACCGGCGTTGGCATCTTGGTTGAGGTCAATCTCACGATAGATATCACGGCGCCACACGACGTCTTCTGGCATGTCGATAGCCGTGGGGAACATCAGTTGGGCGCGCACCGACATACCCTGGTTCTGCGTCCTCTGCTGAGCCTGCTGAGTCTGCTGACCCTTTCTCTGCTGTTGGCGACGTGCCTTAGGCTGGGCAAGCGCTTCGCTAACCACCAGTGTTATCATCAATAAGAACAATACTCTTTTCATAACTATCAATTATCAATTATCAATTGTCAACTCTCAATTATTTCACTATCACCTCCATCGAGGCATTCAACTTACGCTGTATGCCGTCAGGTCCGATGGCATTGACACGTGAGATGTAGAAACGGCGGTTACGCTGTAACTTGCGGAAGGCATCCTTCTGGCGTGCCGAGAAGCGTGAGCCGTCGCTCACCATCGGCACGGCATTACCCATATTGTCGAAGAACACCGTCTCGAAGCTCTGTACGGTGAAGGCAATGTCCAGAATACCGTCGTCAATAGCGGCACCGATGCCTTCAACAGCCATCAGCTGGGCTTTGGCCACACCGCCGCCCTTGTAGCGCAAGGGACTTCCTAACTCATCCTTCATGGCGATGTACGGCGTGGGGTCTGGCAGACGACGTACTCGGAAGGTGTATTGTCCCATTTGCTGCGCACGGCCCGTATTGGTCGATGTGACGGTGATAGTGACGTTCTGTCCCACTGCTGCCGGACGGGCGATATATTTACCAGGTCCTACAGGTTGCAAGGTACCGCCAGTCATCGTTGCCTGTACTTTATTGACAGGCACACCGGGAACTGACACACTCAACGGGTTGTTATATCCGGCATAGAGCACGTTCATCAGGTCGGCAGAAACCGTTGCGGAAGGATCTACCACCGTGTATTTCTGTTCAAAGTTGCGCTTCAGCAGTTCGCCGTTGCCGTTCTCCACCTGGATGTATCCTGACAGCGTGAAGTCGCCGGTGCGACCCGTCACCGTTTCATACAAACCGTTGGGCAGGTTCATCTCCTTGCCGCCGATGAATATCTGTGGCTTCTGCGTCGTATCGACGGCAGCCATGACGATGTGAGCAGAGAACTTGTCACCGCGCACGATGGTCTGCGAGTTCGGAATGACAAAGGCATTGAGGGCATTCACACGGATATCCTTTACGTCGATGTTTGATACCAGGGTGTGTAGCACCTCACCCTCCGTAGCGCGGACGTCACTCTGTAGTTTGCTCAACAGCGTGATGGCTGCGGCTGCAGGCATCGATTCGAACAGATACTCCTGCCAGTTCTTGCCTAAGGTCTCCTCACCTTCGGGAACGGTAGTTGACAGGTTGGACGAAATGTTCTTCCGCTGATCCTTGTCGGTCACCATCTTCACCATCTGTTCACGATAGTTGTTGATAGCGTCGAAGAGTTCCTTGCCACGACCGCCACTGGGTGACAGCATCACTTGATTGGCGGCCTCCAGGTCTTCCTTGTTGCGCAGCTGCTGAGGATCTCCATCGCTGCCATCGGCTTCCTTGGCAATAGCCATCTTCAGCTCGGCAGCAAGGTTGTAGAGGTCATCGCTCATCTGCTTGACTTTCTGCGACCTGTCGAACCATTGCTTGACCTTCTGCGGATTCTTCTTCATCTGTTCCGCAAAGTCATCGTATATGTTTTGGTTTGCCTTGATAGTGCTCTCGGTGGTACGCTTCAGGCTCTCCTCCACGATGGAGAATCCGTTGAGCACCTCGTTCGAGACGTTCAGCGCCAGCATCGCCATCAACACGACATACATCAGGTTGATCATCTTCTGGCGAGGGGAAACCGGTCTTTTCTTTATTGCCATCTCGTTTGCTTGTTTCGTTATGAAGTTATAACGCTGTTACGCTCGTTGTTTATGCTTTCGGCGCTACGGGCATGTTGGTCGTCATGGCCTCAATCATGCGAGCGTAAATCTTGTTCAGCTCGATAATCTGTTCAGCCATGTGACGGGTCTGCTCGTTGATCTCGTCGATGGTGCTAATCTGTGCTGAGGCACTCTTCAACTGCATCTCATAGACGCGGCTGATGCCGGTCAGCGTGCGGTTCAGGTTCTCCATCTCCTCGGAGTCACGTGTCAGGCGCTGGCTCTGCTCAGAAACTTGCGAGAGCATCTCCGTCAGGCGGTTCAGCTCTTCAATGTAGTTAGAGGTAGCCTCCTTCATCTCGTCGCCCATGGTGACGTCAGCGGGTGAACCGCCGACCACAGCGCCGCCAACCACAGCGCCGCCTCCGGCAACACCTCCTCCGATGACACCACCACCGCCGGCAAAGCTGATGGTACCGCCTTCAGCCTGCTCGCCAGAGCCGTCTCCGATGACTGCACCGCTGCCACCGCCTCCGATGACTGCACCGCCACCACCACCATTGATGATGACCGTGCCGCCGCCGGCAACACCCGGCTGACCAGCTACGGTGACGCCCTCGGCGCTTCCTTCATCGTCCATGTGAATGTCCAGATCCATGCCGTCGGCCGTCTTGTCAAACGGACGGTCAAAGGCTGAGATAAAGAATACGAAGACCTCTGTACCCATACCTAAGAACAGGAAGAAGTTCGCTCCTGGCAGGTGGGTCAGTTTAAAGAGAGTACCTAATATGACGATAGAGGCACCCCAGCTGTATGCGTAGTTCAGGAAAGTCTGTCCTGCCACGCTGTCCATCCACTTCTGCAGGCGATAGACGAAGTTCAGTTTGCTATATGTAGTCATGATAATTTACTATTTGACGATTTACAATTTACGATTTACTTCTTCGACTTCTTGACTTTCATCTTGTCGCTGGTGGTGTTGGCCAGAGAGCGAACACAACGGAAACCAATGTAGGAACGGGGCTGGTTCTGGTATTCGTACGAGCGCCATGCCGAGCGGATGTAGCTCTCAGGGTCTTTCCATGAACCTCCGCGCACACTCTTCTTCTTCAGTCGGTAGGGGTCTTCCTTGGCGGCATTGTACTGCAGCTGTGGATTGATGTCGTTCATGGCTTCCACACCTGCTTCGGTATAGATGGTGCTACACCATTCCGCCACGTTACCTGCCATATCGTAGAGTCCATTGGAGTTCGAAGAGTAGATACCCGTCCTGCTGGTAATCAGATTACCGTCTTTGGTATAGTTACCGTTGTCGGGCTTGAAGTTGGCAAAGAAGCAGCCGTTGCCGCTGACAACATCCTGGTTCTCCCAGGGGAACTCGTTCTGGTCCTTGCCACGGGCAGCATACTCCCATTCTGCTTCTGTCGGCAGGCGATAACGCTGTATGTAACGGGCTGCTCCACCAAGTCCTTTCAACAGGAACTCGGTACGCCAGGCACAGAAAGCGTTGGCTTGCTCCCAGGTGACACCTACCACGGGATAGTCGTTATAGGCGGCATTCGAGAAGTAATAGCGCATGTAGCTCTCGTTGTCGGCATTGGGGAAGTCGTTCACCCAGCAAGTGGTGTCGGGATAGATGTTGATGATGTAGGTGTTCAGGAAATCCCAGGGACCTGTATGTTCACGGTTGATGGTCTCGCGGATAATCACGCCCTCATCGTTGACATAGGCGGTATCCTTCGAAATCATAATCTTCTCGTTCGGGTTCTCACGGATGTCGGTGTTCAGCACACGCTCCTCGTGCTTTAGACGATACTTGCGCTTAGCGGCTTCCGTATAGTCAAAGACTTCGTAGCGATAGTTCATCTGTCGCCAGTCGAGCATCTTCTCGTCCGTCACAGGGTTGATGGTATAGACACTCTCGATGGCGCGCTGCTCGTCCTCGTTAGGCTTGCGGGGCAGGGGCTTCTTCCAGTTCAGATGAGGCTTCACGGGATCGCCGTTCTTGTCCTCTTCAATCTTGTAGGTCTCATCACCACCGTAGGCAGGGTCTGCCAGACGCTCGCGGATAATAGAGTCGCGGACATACATCACAAACTGACGATACATGGAGTTCGTGACCTCACGCTCGTCCATCCAGAAACCTTCTATGGAGATGTCCTTTACGGGAGTCTGTTTGCCCCACAAAGAGTCTTGCTTGTCAAGACCCATCTTCAGATGACCACGCTTGATCAGCGTCATGCCGTAGGGAGCAGGCTCATTGAAGGCCCTTCCGCTGACACCTGTCACCTCGCCGCCGGTTGCTGATACGTGCTTGCCACCGAAGCAACCGGTCAGTAATAGTAAAAAGGTAAAAAGGCAAAGAGATAAAAGCTTTTCTGCCCATCTGCCTTCTTGCTTCTTCGTATTTGCTCTTTCTTTCATATATCCGTATTTTTATAATTTTGTTTCTTCGTTTGGACTCCCCTGCTATCCTCAAAAGAAGTGAGGAGAGATTAAAGTATTCTTACACTTTGGTGCCTGTTACGACCTTTTTTCTCAAAGTTCAGCGTCGTCTGGTAGCCTACAAACAGCTCGTGGCTGCCGTTGCCAATCTTCAGCACGGAGGTGTAGAACTCGTAGCTGTATCCCAAGCAGATGCCGTGGAAATTGCCGCCGATGAATCCTGTTACTGAATTCTTGGGGCTGTATCCTATGCCGGCATAGAGCATTTTCTGCTCATGGGTGTATTTCACACGTGTCGTTATATCTGCCCTGTAGTTCGTACCGTCGTACGTTCCTAACACAGAGGGGTGTATTGTAAAGAACGGATTCCTCAACCGAATATTGTATCCACCCGTTAAATAATATGCACGACTGATGTTCAAAATGGAGCGGTCGCCCAGTTCTATAGAGGGTGCTGTGGTGTGTAGCACAGAGACTCCGGCGTACCAGTTGCGGTGCTTGTAGTACAGACCTGCCGAGAGGTCTATGCCTACGTTGTTGACGTCTGATTTCGTAAAGGCGGGGTCATCGGTGTTCTCCAAGTCCAGACTGCTGCCCTTGAACTTTTCGCTGAGCAAGCCAAACTGTACGCCGGTGCTCAGCGAACCACCGAAAAGATTTACCTTGAAGTTGTACTGGAGCACCAGTCGCTGGTGATTGAACAGACCAATCTGGTCGTTCATGAGCTGGATGCCAACGCCATGGAAGTGGTTGAGCAGACGAAAGGGCATGTCGGCTCCGATATACATAGTCTTGGGGGCATTCTCAAAACCTGTCAGCGTCATGTTGTAAGCTCCCGTCACGTTGACAACGGGGTCTTTGCCGGCTGCCGCAGGGTTATACGAAGGCTCCATCGCCCAGTAGTGGGAGAAGTGGGGCTCCTGTTGCGCCTGAGCAGTCAGCACCGTCAACAGGAGGAATGCCGATATGACGTATCTTCGTATAAGCACGTTATAAATAACGCTCATTCGTCTTGTTTATTGTCTAACCGGCCTCACCTATATTATATAATAGGTAGTGAGATGCCGTTGATTTTCTGATAGACATCCAGGGCATAGACATCGGTCATGCCTGATATGTAGTCGATAACCGCCATGAGACGAGTCTCTAAGTCTTGCGCGTCAATGTCGTACTGACTGGACACGCGGCCTATGAGCTGTTGCGAATAATAGCGCTCGGGGTGCATCACCGCTTCTACCATCTGCTCCATCAGTGTTGCCATGATTTTATAACCCGACAACTCTACGTCCAGCACCGGGCGACTCTTGTAGATACGGTCAACCGACAGTTCTGAGCAGCGGCGATAGGCATCGCGTTGCAGGGGAGCGATATGGTCGATAAGTCCCTTGGTGAAAGTGCCGTTGAGTATCTCTTCCTCGTGTTCCATGAAGGCATTTACACATTCATTTTCTAACTTGCCGATGACGCACGACCTCATATAGACAATCTGTTCGTTGGGGTCTGTCAGCTGTTCGTCCTGGATGCGCTGCAGAATGCGCTGCTGTGTCTCGTCGTCAAAGAATCCCAGCATCAGCTGTGAAGTCTCGTTTAAAGAAACGATTTTCAGCTTATGGGCATCCTCCAAGTCCATGATTTCATAACAGATGTCATCGGCGGCCTCTACCAGATACACGAGTGGATGACGGGCATAGCGCAGCGGTTCTCCGTCTGCCGAGAGGCGCAAGAGTCCCATCTCTTCCGCCAGTCGCTGGTAGATGTCTTGCTCCGTTTGGAAGAAGCCGAACTTCCCCTTCTTTCCTGCTGCCGACGAGGCATAAGGATACTTCACGATACTGGCAATGGTGGAGTAGGTCATCACGAAACCGCCGGGACGGCGCCCCTTGAACTGGTGGGTGAGCAGTCGGAAGGCGTTGGCATTACCCTCGAAGTGGGTGATGTCGTCCCAGAAAGCAGGACTGACAAGTGCCTTCAACTGACGGCCGTTCCCTTCGGTAAAAAAAGTCTGGATGGCTTTCTCGCCACTGTGACCGAAAGGCGGATTGCCCAAGTCGTGTGCCAGACAGGCGGTGGCAACGATCTGTCCTATCTGTTCAAACAGCGTATCTTTCAGTTCCGGGCGCTTCTGGACGATGCGCTGAGCGACATCATTGCCTAACGACATGCCTACACTCGACACTTCCAACGAGTGCGTCAGTCGGTTGTGTACGAAGACGCTGCCCGGCAAGGGGAAGACCTGCGTCTTGTTTTGCAGACGACGAAAAGGTGCCGAGAAAATCAGTCGGTCATAGTCGCGCTTGAACTCCGTGCGGTCGTCATGCCGCTCCGTGTGGCGGTGTTCCTGTCCTAACCGCTTGTTCGATATTAGCTGTTTCCATTCCATAACTGGGTACAAAGGTACAAAATAATTGAAGATAATGAATGAAAAAGTGAAGAATATTTTGTAATTTTGCTCCCGTGAAACGGATATTGTTACTTATCGCCTGTCTTTTACCTCTCACCTCAATCGCTCAGAGCGACTGGCGTGAGACCTTGCGGCAATGGTTGATGAAAGAAGATATAGAAGAGAATTACGGGGAGGAAACCCTGGAACTGTTTGAGCAGTTGGCAGCCGACCCGATTAACCTCAACCAGACCAGTCGTGAGGAGTTGGAGCAGTTGCCGTTTCTCTCTGAACAGCAGGTGGAAGGATTGGTGGAATATATCGACCGACATAGTCCCATCCGCTCGTTGAGCGAGCTGCAGGTCATCAAAGCCCTTGACTATTATACGCGACATCTGCTCCAACACTTCGTATATGTTGGCGAGATGGCTCCCCGTCGCCTTTTCCCTCCGCTGGACACGGTGGCGAAATATGGTCATCATAACCTGATGGCTACGGGTAAGATTCCTTTCTATGAGCGTCGTGGCGACCGTAACGGCTATTTAGGCTATCGCTACCGTCACGATGTCCGCTATCAGTTTAACTATAACAACCGTGTCAAGTTCGGACTGACGGCAGCACAGGATGCCGGTGAGCCCTTCTTTACCAATAGGAACAAGTGGGGATACGACCACTACAGCTACTATTTCCAGTTGCGGGACATCGGACGGTTGAAGGAGCTAAACATCGGAATGTATCGCGTTCAGATGGGTATGGGACTGCTGATGAATACAGGCTTCTATTTGGGTAAGCTGGCGATGTTGCAGTCGCTGGGACGTTCGTCTCGTCTTCTGACGGCTTACAGCTCGCGGTCGTCGGCCAACTATCTGCAGGGAGCTGCCGCTACGGTGCAATTGTCAGACCATTGGCAGGTGATGGCGTTTGCTTCGTCACGGCCTGTCGATGCTACGCTGAACATGGATGGTACGGCGCGAACGCTTGTTACCGACGGCTATCACCGCACGCCGGCAGAGATGGAGAAGAAACATAACACCCGTGAGACGGACTTAGGAGGAAGAATCGGCTGGCGTCAGGGCTCGCTCTATGTGAATGCCAATGCCGTTTATACGCATTTCGACCGCTCGCTGCAACCGCAGACCGCCACGCTCTACCGCCGCTATGCCGCCACCGGCAGTGATTTCTTCAATGTCAGTCTGGATTATGGATATACCAACTATCCGTGGTCTTTTGCTGGCGAGACGGCTCTCAACAGGAATGGTTCGTTAGCGGCTATTCACAGTGTCAGTCTGAAAGCCTCTGATACGTGGTCGCTCATGTTGTTGCACCGCTATTACGACAAGCGCTATACAGCACTTCACTCCGGCAGCTTCAGAGAGGGCAGCAGTGTGCAGAACGAGCATGGGGTTTATCTGGGTGCTACGTGGCAACCGTCGTGGTCATGGCAGTTGCAAGGGTATGTTGACTATGCGCACTTTCCTTGGGCACGCTATCTGGTGTCTGCTCCCAGCGATGCCTTCGACGCCTTGCTGTCTGCCCAGTGCCGTTCTCATCGATGGACACTCTATGGCCGCTATCGCTTTCATCTTCGTCAACGGGATGACAGCGAGAAGAAGAACCTGCTCAACCGAACGGAGCACCGCCTACGTTTCAGTGCTGACTATAGCGTAACCCCACAGCTGACTCTGCATAGTCAGGCTGATGCTGTCGCCAGTCAGTTTCAAGGGAAAAGCAGTCGTGGTGTGATGGTGGGAGAACAGCTGCGGTGGCAGTGGCGCTGGCTGCGCACCAGTGCCGTGTTGGCATGGTTCTGCACGGACGACTATGACAGTCGCCTCTATCAGTATGAACCTTCTGTGCGTTACGATTTCTCCTTTCCTGCCTACTATGGTCGCGGCCTTCGCTCTGCCTTGCAGCTCCGCGCTGATGTCGGACGGTTCTCTGCGACGGCGAAGGTCGGCATTACCCGCTACTTGGACCGTTCTGTCATCGGAACCGGTCTCCAGCAAGTCAACCACTCCTCCCTGTGCGACTTGCTGCTACAGCTAAGCTGTCAACTGTAGTGTCTTACCTTCTGTATAGTTCAGCCACCTGCTGGGCGACGTTGTTGCCCTCAAAGCGTTTGATGTACTCCCTGCTTTTGGCGATGCGCTCCTGTCGGTTGCGACCGCCTCGCAGCGACATCTTCAACGCTTCCGACATGCCGATGGCATCGTCAGGACTGATATAGCGGTTGTAGGGACCGCCTGCCTCCTCTAAGCAGGAGCCGGTACAAGCCACCACGGGCAGTCCGGCGGCAATGGCTTCGATGATGGGAATGCCGAAACCTTCGTAGCGTGACGGATAGACAAAGACTTCTGCCAGCGCATAGATGGCCGCCAAATCTTCATCGGGCACGCCGCTCAGCATGTGCAGACGCTCGCTATTCGGCAGTTCCTTGACATAGTCTGTCTGGCGACCTACCGCCACCAGATGAATGTCCTGCGGCAACAGTTCTACAGCCTCTATCGCTACTGCCAGATTCTTGCGCTTCTCGATGGTTCCTACGTTCAGCACGAAACGCTGGGGCAGCTTGTAGCGTTTCCGTACGTCGTCCTTGCGTTCGGCACTCACCTCCGTAGAGAAACGGGGAGCAAAACTCTGATAGATGACGCTGATGCGGTCGGCATACTCCTCGCCGCCCAATTCTAAGATGTCTTGCCGGGTGCGCTCGCTGATGGCAATGATATGGTCTGCCTCCTTGAGTGCCTGCCGGAATTTCCATTCGTAGATTTTCGTGTCTAACCAGTGATAGTATTCGGGATGACGCATAAAGATAAGGTCGTGGATGGTCACAATACCTCGGATGCCTGCCTGGCGCAGTCCTGTCGGCAGTTCGCCTGACAGTCCGTGATAGACGGTCACTCCGTCGTGCAGCAGGTCTTTGATGATACCCCGTGAGCGCCACCATGCCTTTCTGATAGCCGAAGGATTTCCCTTGGGATAGAAGAACTCTGTACCCTCAATCATCTGACTGCGCAAGTCCTCGCGTCCTTCGTCCGGCGCATAGAGCCTGAGTTCCATGTCGTTGTCGCCCAACCGGATAAGATCGTTCACCAACGTGCGTCCGTAGCTTCCCAAACCTGTGCCGTTGCGCACAATGCGCTTAGCGTCAATACCTACTATCATATAAATTATTCCTTGTCTTGTCTCTTGCTCTTATACAAAGTCGTCGCCGTATTTTATCTGCACCTCCGACACGTACTTTCTGACCATAGCCGACGAGTCGCCTTTCTTGCAGATAAACAGCACGTTACCTTCTTCGGCCACGATGTAGCCATCCAGTCCGTTGATGACGCCCAACTTTCCTTTCGGCAGTTTGATGACATTGTTATGAGCGTCTTCCAGCATCACTTCCGAGTCGATGACGACATTGTCGCCATCGCCCTTGCTCATGCTTTCATAGATAGAATGCCATGTGCCCAGGTCTGCCCAGCCAAAGTCGCAGGTCATCACATACACATTGCTTCCTCGCTCCAGTACACACTGGTCGATACTCAGCTTGGGGTAGGAGGGGTAGTTCTCGTCGACAAACGCCATTTCCTGTTCGATGGTGTAGTTGAAGCTGGAGGTGTCAAACTGGTTCAAGACCTCGGGGAACAGCTTGCGGAAGCAGTCGTGCAGATAGCGGGCATTGGCAAACAACAGCCCAGTGTTCCACAGAAACTCGCCGCTCTCCATGAACATCTTGGCAAATTCGCGCTCGGGCTTCTCGGTAAACGACTGTATTTGATAGATGCCGTCCGTATCCGAAGGGTCGCCTTTCTGAATGTATCCGTAGCCTGGTTCGGGACGTGTGGGCTTAACGCCCATTGTCAGCAGAATGTCGTGGTGACGAATAAAGTTAAAGGCTTCTTCGATGTTGGCATAGAATGCCTCTTCGTTCTGCACGAACTGGTCGCTGGGAGTGACTACGATATAGCCTTCGTGATTGCGGCGACAGACTCGCATGTCTGCCCAAGCGACGCTGGGAGCCGTCCCTCGGTAGATGGGTTCAATCATCAGGTTCTCCTCGTGTAGCTCGGGCAACTGCTGCCGAACCAGCGGAGCATACTCCTTGTTGGTGCAGATGAGAATGTTCTCCTTGGGAAGTATCTTGACGAATCGGTCGAAGGTTTGCTGTAGCTGTGTGCGCCCCACTCCGAAGAAGTCAATGAACTGCTTCGGCAGCTCCATACGGCTGCTGGGCCACAGTCGGCGGCCTCTTCCTCCCGCTAAGATGACACAGAAATTATCTTCGTTTATTTTCATAAGTTAGTAGATTTAGTGCTTTTTCGACTACTAAGGTACAAAGTTTTTAGATAACGTACAAGAAAATACGCTCTTTTTTAATTTTTTTATTCTTTTCTTTGGTTTTTTGCCGCATTTGTTGTACCTTTGCACCCGCTTAAGCCCAGATGGCGGAATCGGTAGACGCGCTGGTCTCAAACACCAGTGGGGCAACCCATCCCGGTTCGAGCCCGGGTCTGGGTACAACGCTTAGGCAAAAGAAATCGTGCTGCAAATGAGGTTTGCAGCACGATTCTTTTTTATTATCTCGCTCCGAGTTTCTTACATGCGCTCAGGAACTTCAATACCTAACAGGTTCATGCCGTTCTTCAGAATCTTGGCAACGTTGCGTGCCAAGACCAGACGGAAGGCTTTCTTGTCGGCATCCGGCTCGTTGAGGATGCTGTAGTCGTGGTAGAACTGGTTGAAGACCTTTGTCAGTTCGTAGCAGTAGTTAGCAATACCGCTGGGACTATAGTCCTTGCCAGCCTGCTCCACGGCAGCACCGTATTCGCTCATTTTCTGGATGAGCTCTACCTCCTTATCTGCAAGACTAGGTGTACTAGAAAGACTAGGCGTACTAGTATTAGCAGCTTTACGTAAGATAGAACGGATGCGGGCATGAGTATATTGGATGAAAGGACCCGTATTGCCGTTGAAGTCGATACTCTCCTCGGGATTGAAGAGCATGTTCTTGCGGGCATCGACCTTGAGGATGAAGTATTTCAGGGCACCCATACCTACGATGCGTGCTATCTCCTGCTTCTCTTCCTCCGTCATGTCGGCATTCTTGCCGGCTTCGTCGCTGACGCGGCGGGCATCGCTGACCATCAGTTCCATCAAGTCGTCGGCATCGACCACCGTTCCTTCACGACTCTTCATCTTACCGTTGGGCAACTCTACCATACCGTAGGAGAAGTGGACGAGTTCCTTGCCCCACTTGAAGCCCAGACGGTCGAGCAGGATGCTGAGCACCTGGAAGTGGTAGTTCTGCTCGTTGCCTACGACGTAGATCATCTTGTCGATGGGGTAGTCCTGGAAGCGCATTTCTGCCGTGCCGATGTCCTGCGTCATATAGACGCTGGTGCCATCGGAGCGCAGCAAGAGCTTCTGGTCCAGTCCCTCGTTGGTGAGGTCTGCCCATACCGAGCCGTCGTCGTGACGCTCGAAAAGTCCCTTGGCGAGACCTTCCTCCACTTTTGCCTTACCCTTCAGGTAGGTCTGGCTTTCGTAGTAAATCTTGTCGAACGAGACGCCCATCTTCTTGTAGGTCTCGTCGAAACCGGCATATACCCAGCCGTTCATCTTCTCCCACAGGGCACGCACCTCAGGGTCGTTCTGCTCCCACTTGACGAGCATCTCGTGGGCTTCCTTGATGAGCGGAGCCTCCTGCTTGGCTTTCTCTTCGGCTTGCTCAGCGGGTAAACCGCTAAGAGCGAGTTTTTCGGCAAGGGCCTTTACCTCCTCGCGGTAGTGCTTGTCGAAGGCTACGTAGTAGTCGCCGATGAGGTGATCGCCCTTCTTGCCGCTGCTTTCGGGGGTCTCGCCGTTGCCCCACTTCAGCCATGCCAGCATAGACTTGCAGATGTGGATGCCACGGTCGTTGACGATGTTGGTCTTAACGACCTTGTAGCCGTTAGCCTGCATAATCTGGGCTAACGACCAGCCTAAGAGGTTGTTGCGGACGTGGCCCAAGTGCAGGGGTTTGTTCGTGTTGGGGCTGCTATATTCGATCATCACGAGGGGTGAACCCTCGTGCACAGCCTTTTCGCCATAGTGGGCGTCGGCGTTGATGTCTTGCAGCAGCTGAGACCAAGCGGCATCAGCAATGCTGAGGTTCAGGAAGCCCTTCACCACATTGTATTTGCTGATGGCGGGGCAGTTGGCAACGAGGTATTCGCCAATCTCTGCACCTGTCTGCTCAGGGCTCTTGCGAGCCATCTTGACGAAGGGGAACACGACGAGGGTAAGACTGCCCTCAAACTCGCTGCGCGTCTTCTGCAGCTGAACCATCTTTTCAGGCACCTCCTGTCCGTAGAGTGCCTTCACGGCAGCTTGTGCCGCCTGTTGTATCTGTTGTTCTATTTGCATATATCTTATAATTCTATTATCAATAATCTTCTTCTCTATCTAATCCCCTCCCTTGGGGAGGGGCAGGGGGTGGGCTTTTCTATTGTCTTGTAACCACGCTGACAAAGTCGTAAGGCCCCATTGTCCTACCGAGATATTTAGCCAGTCCGGTATCTCCCTCTTCACCGTTCTGCACGATGCCACCGTTGTTCATATCGTAGGTCTTCTTGCACTTCTGACAAGTGGCAATGCCCTTGCTGTCGATAGTCAGCCGGTAGGTGGGCGTCAACGTGTTGTTGTCGCGACGTACGCAGTTGGGACATTGCAGGTCGTAAGCCACAAAGCCGCCGTTAGGTTCGTTTATCAAGGTCTGGAAACCGACGATGATGCCGTTGTTGAGGCCCAGGATGAACTTCGCCATCTTCTCCTCTTCCGACTCGGGCTGCTCGGAACTGCTGCCGTTGTTGTTTTCGAATACTACGAACTTCCTGCCGGCGTGTGTCGTCTCGCTAATGATGCAGAAGATGCCCCGTGAGGCTTCGCTCATGGAAGCTGCCAGCGTGGCGTCCTGGTGTATCAGGTTGTTGTAGGCAAAGCGGCAGGGCCACGTGCTGTATTCGCCTGTCGAGGTAGGATTGAAGATGTCGCCCAACATCTCCCCCGACTTTCCACAAGAGGTGTAAAGAACCACCATCAGGCAGAGCAGAGCGCTGCGTACTGTCAGGCGGCGTCCTCTCTTGATGGCTTCTGTTCTATGTTGTTGCTTACCTCTCATGGTGGGTTGTTGTCGTTACTTTATTTGCTATTCAGCAGCTGCTTCTCTGCCTTTTGCATTTTCTCGAAGGCGAAACCTTCGAGCACGGTAGCCATCAGGGCGCTGATGCGGTCGTTGCACAGGTTGCCGATGGAGCCTTCATGGGTGTGATGAATGTTCTTGTCGGGACGGAAGGTGCCAGCCTCGATGTCGAGGCCGACTTGCTTGTAGGCGTCTCTGAAGGGTAAACCTTCAGACGCGAGCTTGTTGACGGTCTCTACGCTGAACATCGGGTCGTACATGGGGTTGTCGAGGATGTCCTCGCGTACCTCTATCTTATTGATGATGTAGGCGGTCATCTGCAGACAGTCCTTCAGCTCATCGAAGGCAGGCAGGAACACCTCCTTGATAATCTGCAGGTCGCGGAAGTAGCCCACAGGTAGGTTGTTCATGATGAGCATAATCTGCTGGGGCAGCGCCTGTATCTTGTTGCACTTGGCACGAATGAGTTCGAAGACGTCGGGGTTCTTCTTATGCGGCATGATGCTTGAGCCCGTGGTACACTCCTTCGGCAAGCGGACGAACGAGAAGTTCTGCGAGTTGAACAGGCAAGCGTCGAACGCCAGCTTTGCCAGTGTGCCGGCGATGGTGGCAAGGGCAAAGCCTACGTTGCGCTCCGTCTTGCCGCGTCCCATCTGGGCATACACCACGTTATAGTCCATCGTGTCAAAGCCCAGCAGGTCGGTGGTCATCTGTCGGTTCAAGGGGAACGACGAGCCGTAACCGGCGGCAGAGCCTAACGGATTGCGGTTCGTCATCTTGTAGGCGGCCTGTAGGAAGAGCATATCGTCGCAAAGACTCTCGGCGTAAGCACCGAACCACAGTCCGAAGCTGCTGGGCATCGCCACCTGTAGATGCGTATAGCCGGGCATCAGCACGTGCTTGTACTGCTCGCTCTTCTGGATGAGCTCGTCGAAGAGTACCTTCACGCCGTCAGCCACCTCCATGAGTTCGTGGCGGGTGAAGAGTTTCAGATCGACCAGCACCTGGTCGTTGCGTGAGCGACCGGAGTGAATCTTCTTGCCCATGTCGCCCAATTTGCGGGTCAGCATCAGCTCTACCTGCGAGTGGACATCCTCTACACCGTCCTCGATGCGGAACTCGCCGCGTTCGCAGATGGCATAGATGTTGCGCAACTCCTGCAACAGCAGGGGCAGTTCGTCCTTGCCGATGAGGCCTATCGACTCCAGCATGGTGATGTGCGCCATAGAGCCCAGCACGTCGTACTTGGCAAGATAGAGGTCCATCTCGCGGTCGCGGCCTACCGTAAAGCGCTCAATCTCGGCGTTCACCTCGAAGTTCTTTTCCCAGAGTTTGTTTGCCATAGTTGTTTTTTCTTATGGGGCTTATGGGTCCTATAGGGCCTGTAAGGCTTATAGGGCTTATGAGTTATAAGGAATCTGTGCCAGCACGTCGGCTATCTTCTCTATGCCGTCCTGCAGCGGTCCGGCGACCATTCCCTTCAGCATGATGGGGATGTCGGCCTTCACCGTCACCTTCATCTTGCTGGTGTTTGTATCCACGGGCAGCACCTGAATCCACAGGTTGAAGGGCAGCGGCGACTGCTCGGCCTCGAACTTGACACACTTGTTTTCTTCGCGCTCAATGATGCGCAGCTTGATGGTGCCTACAGGAGGCACGCTGACCTGTACGGAGTCGCTGTCGAACGCAAAGTCCTGCAGCTTGTCCTCCGGCACTCTGTCGCGGACACGCTCCAGATTGCTCAGGTCGCTGATATTTTTATAGACAGCCTCTACGGGGTAGGGTATCTGCTTAATGCTACTTTCAAATTTTGACATTGTATGATGGGATTAATGGGAATGATGGGCGGGATGGGAACTATACTCCCCACTTGCTGGGGTCTTTGCGCCACTCCTTCAGCACTTCCAGTTCGTCTTTCTTGATATAGCCCGTCTCGGCAGCCTGCTCCAGCACGGCATTGTAGTCGCTGAGCGTTACCAGCTGCACGCCAGCTTGGCGGAAAGCCTCTTCGGCAACGGGGAAGCCGTAGGTGAACGATGCCACCATGCCCACTACTTCTACGCCGTACTGGCGCAGAGCTTCGACAGCCTTCAGACTACTGCCGCCCGTAGAGATGAGGTCTTCTACCACTACCACCTTGACACCCTTCTGGAGTTCTCCCTCCACCTGGTTGCCCATGCCATGGTCTTTCGGCTTCGGACGGACATAGGCGTAGGGCAGTCCTAACTCGTCGGCCACCAAGGCTCCTTGAGCAATGGCGCCTGTTGCCACTCCTGCCACCGCCTCAGCCTCAGGGAAGTGCTGCTGTATGGCGTGACATAGCTCCAGTTTCACAAACGAGCGGACGTCAGCGTATCCTAACGTCTTGCGGTTGTCGGTATAGATGGGCGATTTCCAGCCGCTGGCCCATGTGAACGGGTCGTTGGGCTGCAGTTTGATGGCTTTGATATCCATCAGCTTCTGTGCGAAGCGTTTCTTGATTGTATCCATGTTGTATTGCTATTCAGAGATTTATATCAGCCAGTCTTCTTCTGTAAAAGGCTGCAATCCCATTTTCTGCATAGTGGCAGATGAGATAACAGTAGCAAAAGACCCAGTATCAACTTTGGCATCAATCATACACCTCATCCCAGTTGATGGGTTCTCCAGCACTAATGGGACGTGAATTTGTACGCATGGGGCGGGTAATCGTACGTTCATGTTCTGAATTCTTTTTTCCGCTACTCACAATGACAGGAACAGGAATCTTGAGATTCCTACCACCTATACGGTTAATAGAAGGTACTTGCTTAAATTTCCTTGTTTCCATAATTGCAATTCTTGTTTCTCGCTGCAAAAGTAAGCATAATAAGTGAGAAAACCAAATAAAAAGGGGAAAAACAAATGCGGCAGGCCGTTCGGGGGCTTGCCGCATTCATTGTTGTATTGCTATTCAGAGATTAATACTCATCGTCGTCGAATTCGTATTCGCGACCGAGAACTTCTGCATCGGATGCTGCTTCTGTTGTACTATAGCTCACGAGAAGTGTCGTGTACTTCATCTTTACCACGTTGGTGATAGGTGCAATATATGTCTTTTTCATATTTGTGTCCTCCTAATAGATTATTTCATGATTACTTTCTTACCATTCACGATGTACAGACCCTTAGCAGGCTGAGCTACACGCTGACCAGCGAGGTTGAAGAACTCACCATTCATCTTCTGTGAAGCCTTAGCAGCCTCAATGCCTGTGGTTTCGTCCTCGAACCAGAAATACTCATGAGCACCAACGTAAGTAGAAGGAATCTGCAAGTATGCTTTGCCTGTTGCAACAGTATTGCCATCCGAGTTAACTTTGTAGAACTTCAGATCAGCAGAACCGCTGACTGTCTTGTTCGTAAGAATAAAGTTGGTGTTACCACTACCGTCTGTCTGAGGAACTGTTGCTCCTGTTCCAGGCTTCAGCCAGTTTGTTCCAGGAGCGCTCAGTGCTGAAGCGGCAGGGGTAAACGTCACTTCACCAGAACCTTCCAACAAAGCACCTTGATCTGCAGGAATACCATCAGAGAATTCACTGATTGAAAGTTGTCCTCCATCTATACCTGTGCAATAGTATGCTGTGGCACCATCAACGGCTACATCGTAAGTAGAGCTGAAGGTAGCATACCCAATACTGGGGTTGATGGTGCGAGTGAAGTAAGGAGCAATTGAGTAAGAATCGTTTTCTGCATCAAGTGTAAATTCAAAATAAGCAGGGACATAATTTGTTTTCCAACTATTAGAATTCTCACCGTCAAGAGCTTTGAAATAGCCACAATTTCTATTGGATGCATTCTTAAAACTAAGAATTTGATGTTCGTTCCATGGACGCAACATGTAATACCAACGATCATCGCTAGAACCATAATTGTCTATTGCAAAATAAGGAACCATAAAGTATTCTCCATTTCCTGGTGAAGTTTGGTTATTCAATGTAGCCGTAAAAGTATTTCCATCTGTAGAAGTCATTGCAGTTTTCGTTCCATCAGCTTTGTACAGATAATAGCCCATGTCATGTGTGGTATAGGAAAATACTGTACCATTTCCGTCACTAGAGAACATTAAATACTTATCTTTAATGGTCACATTTTCAATATTTGCAGATTTCCAGCTATCACCATTACCTGAAATCAATATCATATTAATTGTTTCTGGAAAATCGGCATCAATATAATACCAGTTAGTTGAGCCAATTTGGGTCATGCGATTGTCTTCAGAGTTGTATTCTCCTGTATACTTATTTCCAGAAGTGTCCCAAGTATATATTTTCGTTCCTCCAGAGTAAGTTTTCCAGTTGTCCACCATGTAAATGAACAATCTAGTAGTTGTCGCACTCGCCGTACCAACTATCCCCGCCAATACGAGGATAAGAGTAACTAATTTTTTCATAAGCATAGTTTTTTTTGTTAATTAGTATTTTTATTATGAATTATCATCTAACCCATAGACAAAATGCCGCAGTCGGGAGGGGAAAACTAAACGAAGTTAGGAATTCTGAGCATCAGCTCACCCACAACTGCAAACATTTTTCGGGGGCAAAAGTACAAACTTTCAACGAAACAACAAAGAAAAAAGGCAAAAATTTTTATTTTTGTGTGCAAATAGTTGTGCAACGCTCTACATTTGCAAGTGTTCAGGAGGGCGCTTGCAACAAGTGAACACTTTGTTTACATTTTGTCCGGACGGTATAAACAATTTGTTTAGACGGCTTAAACAACTTGTTTAGACCATATAAACAACTTGTTCAGACGGCTTAAACAACTCGCAAACTGGGGGGTAAAAGCAAATAAATGGCTTTTTGTTTGGCTTTTTACTCACTTATTCGTACTTTGACTAACGTCGAAAGTAGGCTGCATTTCGGAAATAAAAACAAAAAATCCTTTTTTTTGTTTTGTATTTCGCTCAATTTGCACTACCTTTGCAGGCGATTAGCAAAGTGCTTGTCAAGGGGTGCTCACGAGTGTGGGCTGAGATGATACCCTCGAACCTGATACGGATAATGCCGTCGTAGGGATGACAGAGTGTTTTATTTCTCCCCTTATTTGTTCTATATAATAATAAGGTATAAGAAATGAGAAAGATTTTCTTTATGGTTTTGGCAGCAACTGCCATGAGTGTTCAGGCTCAGCAGGAGGATACGCTGAAGACGTATTTGCTGCAAGATGTGCAGGTGGTATCGACGCGTGCGTCGAAGAAGACGCCAATGGCGTTCTCTGACGTCACGCAACAGCAGCTGAAGGCCGTCAACTTCGGACAGGACGTGCCCTATCTGTTGTCGCTGACGCCCAGCGTGACGATGACCAGCGACGCGGGCAACGGCATCGGTTACACGTCGCTCAGAGTGCGTGGTACCGACCCCAGTCGTATCAACATTACGGCAAACGGTATTCCCCTGAACGACGCTGAGAGCTCTACGGTGTTCTGGGTGAACATGGGCGATTTCGCCAGCAGCGTGAAGTCGATGCAGATACAGCGCGGCGTAGGAACATCGACGAACGGCGCCGGAGCCTTCGGTGCCACGTTGAATATGTTGACGGAGAACATCGGCACGACGCCCTTCGTAGGCATCGACATGAGTGGCGGCTCGTACTACAGTCACAAGGAGACGGTGCGCTTCGGCACGGGAATGATTAACGGTCACTGGGGCATACAGGGCCGACTCAGCAACATCGGTTCGAAGGGCTATCTGGACCGTGCCTCCACAAAGCTGAACAGCTATCTGCTGCAGGCAGGATACTTCGGCGAGAACACCGTGGTGAAGCTCGTCACGTGGAACGGCATAGAGGAGACCTACCACGCCTGGAACTACACGTCGAAGTATGAGCAGTCGCGCTTCGGACGCCGCTACAACTCGTGCGGACTCATCAGCAAGGATGCTAACGGCAATCCCACCGCTTACTATAAGGACCAGACGGACAACTACCACCAGCAGAACTACCAGCTGATATGGAACCAGCGCCTGAACAATGTTCTGAACCTCAACGCAGCCCTGCACTATACCAGAGGTGATGGCTATTACGAGGAATACAAACGTAAGCGCACCTTGTTTGAGTACGACTTGGATCCCGAGATGACATGGGCCAGCAGCGACCTGGTGCGCAAGAAGAAGATGGCTAACGACTTCTATGGCGCTGTGGCTTCGATTCAGTATGACAACAAGAGCAACCTGCAGGCTGTACTGGGAGGCGGATGGAACAAGTATAAAGGTGACCACTACGGTTTGGTAACATGGGTGAAGAATCCTGTAAAAGCTCTGATGCCTGACCACAAATATTACGACGACAAGACAAAGAAGACCGACTTCAACGTCTATGGAAAGGTGACCTACGAATTCCTGCGCGGTCTGAATGCCTACGTTGACCTGCAATATCGACACGTGGGACTTAAGATGGACGGTCCCACTGATGAAATCGACTGGAATGTCAACAAGCGCATCGTCTATGGTATGAAAGAGTCTTTCGACTTCTTCAATCCCAAAGTCGGATTGAACTATGACATCACCCCCAACCACAAGGTTTTCGTGTCGTATGCCATTGCCCACAAAGAACCTACGCGTAACAACTTCCAGAACAGCCTGAATGCCGGACTGGAGATGCCTAAGGCCGAGCGACTGAATGACCTGGAAGTGGGCTATAAATACCAGAGCAAGGTGTTCACAGCTGGCGCGAACCTCTACTGGATGGACTACAAGGACCAGTTTGTATTGACTGGTGAAATCGACCAAATTGGCGAGGCCATCACACGCAACATGCCGAAGAGCTATCGTCTGGGTATCGAACTGGAGGCTGCCGTAAAACCTATCGACTGGTTCCGCTGGGACGTGAATGCCACCTGGTCGAAGAACCGCGTAAAGGACATCACCGTGCAGTTGGCTGATGGCAGCGTGGCTAACCTTGGCAACCAGCCGCTGGCTTTCTCGCCAGAATGGATAGCCAACAACATCTTCACATTCAATTACAAAGGCATGAAAGCCAGCATCCAGAGCCAATATGTCAGCAAGCAGTACCTGACGAACACTGGCTTCGAGAGCTATCGGACACTCGATGATAATGATAAGCCCGTAGATGTGGGCATGATGCTCGACGGACACTTCACCACCAACATTGACCTGTCGTATAACTTCAAACTACCCAAGTTCGGCCTAAAGGATGCTACCATCGGTGTAACACTCTACAACCTGTTCTCTGCTGAATACGACAACAACGGATGGGCCGCTCCTGCCTATACCAAGGAGAACGGCAACGTTGTGGCTACTGGCTACGGCACTCATGACCAGTACGAGGCTGGCTTTGCACCCTCGGCACCATTCAACATGATGGCGCACCTGTCGGTGAATTTTTAAGTGATTAGTGATTAGTGGTTAGTTATTAGTGAAAGATGACGCTTGACTGGTTGGACATATTGACCACGATACTCGGCTTGATATACATCTTGCTGGAGTATCGGGCCAGCGTATGGCTGTGGCTCTTCGGTATTATCATGCCGGCCTTGGACATCTATCTCTACTGGAGCCACGGTCTTTATGGCGATGCCGGAATGGCGTGCTACTATGTGTTAGCCGCCATTTACGGCTTCGCCGTTTGGAAATTCAAGAAGACGCGCAACACTCACGAAGAACTGCCCATCATCAAGATGCCTCGCGACAAATATCTCCCTGTCGCTGTCTGTTTCTTCCTGGCTTGGGGCGTCACCTATTATATATTAATAAGGTGGACGAACTCGACCGTTCCCCTGCAAGACTCGTTTACCAATGCACTCAGCTTCGTCGGCATGTGGGCGCTGGCTCGCAAGTATGTGGAGCAGTGGCTCTTCTGGATTGTGGTCGATGCGGTGTGTAGCGTGCTCTACATCCAGAAAGGCATCCCCTTCAAGGCAGGGCTTTATGGACTTTACGTAGTGATAGCCGTCGTGGGCTATTTCAAATGGATGAAGATGAGAAAGATTACGAAGTATGAAAAAGTTTGATGCTGTCATTGTTGCCAACGGCGAGTTCCCCACGCACACCGTTCCTCTTGCCGTCCTGCAGGAAGCCACTCATGTGGTGGCCTGCGATGGGGCCGTCAGAAACGTGCCGCAGGCAGAGGTGGTCGTGGGAGACGGCGATTCGATACCTGCAGCGTATCGGGAGCGCCTGATACAAGTCGATGAGCAGGAAGACAACGACCTGACCAAGGCAACGCGCTACTGCTTGGCACAAGGTTGGCACCGCATTGCCTACCTTGGCGCTACCGGCAAGCGCGAAGACCATACGATAGGAAACATCTCGCTGCTGATGCGCTACTATAGGACGATGGGAGTTGATGGGGTGATGCTGACCAATCACGGCGTCTTTACGCCTGCCCAAGGACGGCAGACCTTTGAGAGTTTCGAGGGACAGCAGGTGAGCATCTTCAACTTCGGAAGCACAAAGATAGTCAGCGAAGGTTTGCGCTGGCAGTCGTACGGCTATGAGGAGTGGTGGCAGGGTACGCTGAACGAGGCGGTAGGCGACAGCTTTACGTTAGAGGCTGACGGCTACTACTTGGTGTTCCGGACGTATGATGGGTGTTAGGTGTTGGGTGTTAGGTGTTGGGTGTTAGGTGTTAGGTGTTGGTGGAATCCTTGGCGGCTTGTTTGGCGGCCTTGCGGGCTTCTTTCTCGGCACGCTTGCGAGCCTTCTCCTCTTCCTTCTGCGCCTTCTTGACAGCCTTCTCGGCATCCCTTTGGGCCTTTTCGGCATCCTTCTGGGCTTTCTTCGCAGCTTTGTCGGCATCCTTCTGAGCTTTCTTCGCAGCCTTGTCGGCTTCCTTCTTCGCCTTGTCTTCGGCGGAGAGGCCGTGGAAACTGATGCCGGGCTTGATCTTGGTCTTCTTCATCTCGTTGGTATTGGTGAACGAGAAGGCGCAAGACAAGTCAACGCGCTTGCCCTTGACGGTGACTTTACCCTCGGCAATGGCTCCGTTACTCTTGATTTCGCCAAACACATTGCGTACCTTTACCTTCTTGTAGCTGCCTTCTTTCACCTCGGCCTGAATGTCGCCGATGGGCAGTTTGCCGCCTAAGCGCTTACGCATCTTCAGGGTGCGGGGCTTCGAAATGTCGAAACGGAACTTGGCGGTGCTGGCTATCTTGCCCAGGCCGGGCATGTCCATCGCCTTGCCTAACTCCAAGGAGTCGGTGCTGGCAGTACCCGTCACGTATTTGTTAAGCTCGTCGAGGGCAAACTGGAAGCGCAGGGCACCGACGCTGGTGTTGAGCGTACCGAAGAACTGCTCGCGTTTCCACAGCACTTCGAAGTAGCCGCGATAGCTGATGCGTCCTAAGGCATCGACCTGCTTCATCATGAACTTCTTGACAGGGAACTCGTTGATGATGCGGATGGCTTCCTTGCCGGTGGTGGTCATCTTCTGGACGTCGAAGTGGACGTTGAGGTCATACTTGTTCTTCAGACCCGTAATGTGGCCGGAGGCAAAGATGTCGAGCCTGTGTCCCTTGGTATAGACGCGGACGTTGCGGAAGTTCAGCAGGTCGTCGTTGCCGTTCATCTCCGTCTGGAAGTACAGGGGAATACTGAACTTGTACAAGACCTTGGAGAAAGGTTTTGAGATGTCCTTCAGCAGCGTGTTGCCGTTGATAGTCGTGGTCTGGAAGGATAACTTGCGCCCTAACTTCTTGCTGGGCAGCGTCATCTCTCCGTGGTCGAAGGTGAGCTGGGTGTTGGGCATCTTGATGCAGACATCGTTCACGTGCAGCTTCTCCTTGTTGGCAGCGGCCTTGAGGGTGATGCTGGTAATGTTGAGGCCCGAACCTCGGTCCAGGACTTGCATGTCGGTAAGCGTTGCCATCAGCGTGTCCTTGCCGATGCTGTCTAAACGAAGCTGCAGCTGGGCGACGACGTCAAGATGGCCGGCATCGAAGGCGCCTCGCTTGGGTTTGCCTGTATTCAGGCGTGGCTTGTGGTTGTCGGTAAAGAAGCAGAGACTGTCAATGCTGATGAGGGAACCGCTGAACGACTGTTGCTTGCCGTCGGCCTTGGCCTCCAAGCGACCGATGCGCAGGCGACTATCAACAGGACCTTTCTTGGTGCGCTGCACGAAAGCGGTGGTGAGTTCCGTGATGATGGCCTTCTGTTCACCTCGGCTGTTCTTGCGGAAACGGAAGCTGCCCAGGTGGGCATGCGTCGTGTCGTTGTAGCTGACGCTGATACGTTCTAAGTTCAGCTTGGCGACATCTAATGTCAACTTGGCCTTCTTGGCGCTGTCAGCAGGCTGCGCCTGACGGTCGGCCTTGGGCTTCTTGCTCTTGAAGGCTTCTACGATAAACTGGAAGTTGGCAACGCTGTCGCTGTCGGAAGCCGGTTTGTGAATCTTCGCCTCCAGTCCCCGAACCTTTGCCTCGGTAATATGTAACTCGTGATGAAGAAGCCGCCAGAGGTCGAGCTCTACGCCCAGCTCCTCCATTTCCAGCATCTTGCGGTGCTGGCGGTCTTCTATCATCAAGTTGTGAATCTTGAGATCCTGTCCAAAGAGGCTGACGCCGACATGGCCAATCTCAATATGGGTGTTCAGGTAGTCCTTTAACAAGGTCGTCACCTGACGGGAAGCACGCTCCTGCACCCAGTCGGTATGGAAGAGTCCGACGAGGGCTAATGACAAGACAATTAAGGTGAGCACGGTGCCACCCAGAATCTTTAGAGTTATTACGAGGGCTTTCTTCATAGCGTTGTGAGAGGGCTGTCAGGGACGAGAATGAGGTGGGTAGCGTTTATCGGAGGATGCTGTTGATGCGCTCCTCTAACTGTTGAGTCGGCAGATCGCGGGCGATGATGCGTCCTACGCTGTCGATGAGCACGTTGCTGGTGATGTCGGCCATGCCGAAATGGTTCATCAGGGGAGAGTCCCACATGCGACCGTCGCAGACAATTTGCCAATTCAGCGAGTCGCGGTTGGCACGGCTGCGGCATTCGTTGACACGGCTATCCATGCAGATGCTGACCAGTCCGAGGCGTTTGCCGTATTTGACCTTCAGCAGTCGCAGGCGCTGCTGGGTGTTGATGCTGGTATAGTTCCAGCTCGCCCAGGCGCTGACGACGTTGACTTTCTGTCTCAAGGCTGCCTCCGTAACCTTCTTGCCTTTGATGTCGGTGGCTGTGAACTTTGGCAGACGGCTGCCCACACTGGCATTCTTCAGGGTTGCCAGCTGCTTGTTGAGGCGTTGCAGCGTGATGTTGTCCGGATTGGCCGCCAGCATCAGCTTCGTCAGCTTGGAGGCCTGACGATAGTCGAGGTCGGGAGGCTGAAGGAAGTAACGCTGTAACAGGTAGATGCTGACTCGTGAGGCAGGATTCTCTTCGATGAAGTCGCTGACGGCTTTAGGGATGTCTGGCGGAGTGAGGTCGTTCAACTCTAAGCGCAGCGTGGTCAGATCCTCGTTGTCGGTGGTACCTTGGATGATCATTTCCTTCAGGTGGCTGGCATCGCCCTTGATGCTTACCGTAGCACCAGGGGAGGCAAAGACGGGCTGCTCGGAGTAGTTGGGAAAGACAATCATCAGCGTGGCGTCGTCGGAGAGTTCCAACTCGTAGGAGAAACGACTGTCGCGCACCTTGATGGTGTCGATGCCCACCATGCCACCATCGGGACTATAGACCCAGAATTCGCCTTGGTTCATGTTGCGCATACGACCCTCCAGACGGAAGGTGTCACCCTTGGAACCGCAGGAGGTCAGCAGCAGGAGTAGGGAGAGGAGAGACAGAATAGCACCTTTCATCTCTTGAATTCCAAATCGTTGTCGGCATACTGCTTTAGCGACGGATCCTTCTGGACGGCAGAGCGTACGAACGAAGCAGCAGCATCGTGGTTACCCTGACGAGCATTGACGATAGCCAGCAGATAATCGGTCATGGCGTCAGCCTGTGGCACGTTTCTCAGCGTCTGCGCTGCCTGAGCATAGTCCTTGTTCAGAATCTGAGCCAGAGCGGCACTATTGGAACTGACGCCCTTGAAGTCCTGCTGAGCCAGGGCATAGTTACCCTGAGCCAAGTGCAGGTTGCCTAAGGTCTCGGCAAGACCGTTGGCCTGACCAGCCTGACCGATATGGGTCTCAGCGGTCTGGATGTCGCCCTGCAGCAAGGCTAACAGTCCTAAGTTAGCTTGGGCCTCCTGCTGGCGACCATCCGTCTGGATGGCTTGCTGCAGGTACTGGCGGGTAACATCGTACTGACCTTTCTGGTAAGCTAAGACTGCCAGGTTGTTGTAGGCACGGGCATCCTTCGGATACAGACGGGTAGTGGTCTTCAGAATATCTTCTTGCTGAGCCTTGTCGTCAGCGATAGAGGCAGCATACAGTAGCTCCTCAACGCTGAGCTTGCTGGCGTCTTGCTTGTACTGGGCGGCAATCTGGTCGTCGTCGCGGCCGATGGTCTCGTAGTTGATAATCAGTCGGGCACGGCGAAGTTCGGGCAGAATGCCGTCAGCCAGCTCCTTGAAGGCATGGCTCATGTTCTTGATTTGTTGTTCACGCTCCTGAGGATCCTTATACATGGAGAGTACGCGGAGAATCACCTCCTTATCCTGAATGTTGGAGGCGGCTACCAGTTCCTGGAAACCTTCCCAGTCCTGGGCGGTGTAGCTGGCCTCAATCTCACCCTCCATCTTGGCTTGTTGCATCTGCTGCTTGACATAGCCTTCGGCATTCTGCTGACGCTTGTTGGCCAACTTCTCGTTCAGGTCAAAGCCACCATCGGGAGAAGCGTAGGCAGAAACCTCGACATTGTTGAGGTTCAGACCCTCACGGTCGGCACTGATGCGCTTCAGAAGGCTGACAAACTCTTGCACGGAGTTGTTCTTCAGCTCGCTCTTGCGAAGCTCGGCCTGCTGGATGAGGAACTTGATGTTGGCCTGCTGCTTCTGTTCAACAACACGCTGGAAGGCGTCGGGAGCCACGGAAGGCTGGGCAGACGACAGGGTGCGGTGGTACAACTCGCTGGTGGAGATGACGCCCTCGGCAATTTTGACAGCAGGAACCTCGACCATCTTCTTGCCAATTTTGGCATCGAAGGTCAGATAGAGGTCGCTCTTCTGCATGGCAGCCTCGTAGGGGAAACTGCTCTTCATGGAGTAGCGACCGCCCAGACGATAGTTGATGGTCTGGTCGTTGCCGATGACCTTCTCGCCCTGGAACGTGGTCGGCTGTCCCTTGGCAACGGCCTGCACGCCATTCTTGGTGTAACGCAACTCAGGAGTTACGGTGACAACCGCTTTCTTGTTCATATATTTCTCCGGGAACATGCCATTGATGGTGGCATCTACCTGACCGGATTCGGCTACCAACGGGTTAGGGTTCACCTTGAAGTAATCACTGGATAACTGGCCCAGTTTGCCTGAGCAAGACGTCAGCATAGCAACGGCTATGGCAGACATCATCAGAGTCTTTTTCATTTTCATGCGTACATTATATTTATTAAAACTATCTGCAAAGGTACGAATAATTACGGTGAACAGAAAATATATTATGAATTATTTTGGTTTTTAAAAGAAAATGTGTACCTTTGCACCCGCAATTCGCAATTGTCGGCATAGCTCAGCTGGTTAGAGTATCACCTTGACATGGTGGGGGTCCTTGGTTCGAATCCAAGTGTCGACACAAAAAGAAACCCAAACGACTGCAGGTCAGTTCGCTTGGGTTTCTCTTTTTCTGCTTAGAGGCTTATGCCGTCCCGTCAGTCTTACTTGATGTCAATAACGGGGATGTTGTCCTTGTCGTTATAGTAGAGGTTCTCACCGGCCATACCCCAGATGAAGGTATAATAGTAGGTGCCGGCAGCAGCATGCATAGACCACTCAGGCGACATGATGGCCTGGTCGTTGTGCAGCCATACCACGCGACTCTCTTCGGGCTGTCCCATGATGTGGGCAATGGTCTGCTCCTGAGGCAGGTTGAAGTAATAATAAGCCTCGATGCGGCGTCCATGGGTGTGGGGAGGCATCGTGTTCCAGGCTGCACCGGGATTGAGCTGCGTCAAACCCAACTGCAACTGACAGGGACCTTCCTCCAGTACGTCGTTGACAATAAGCTTATAGACGGTACGGTTGTTGCACTCCTCCAAAGAACCCACGGGTCCCCATACGGCAGCCTTCAGCGAACCCTTACGACCATCCAGCGTAATCCACTGGGTCTTGTAATGCTGGTGAGCAGTGGCGGAGTTCAGGTAGAACTTGGCAGGCTTGGAAGCATCCTTGGAGCGGAACTGAACAGACTTGTTCACATCCTTGCCCTTGCCGATGTGACCGCGACCGATATAGAGAGCCTCCTTGGGCGAGAGGGCATACTCCTTGCCGTCAACGATGACAACACCGTCGCCCAGACCGCAGTTGACGACGCCAAGCTCGCGGTTATACATGAAGTATTTCTCCTTAATGTCTTTATCTACGTCAAGCCCCAACTCAAAGAAGTTCTCCAGCGTCAGGGTGGTGTTGACGGGCATGGCTCCACCGAAGATGAAACGGTCGTAGTGTGAATAGGTGAGCAGAATAGAGTCTGGTGCCATTACCTTTTCCATTACAAAGCGCTCGCGAAGCAGCTTCGTGTCATAGTGTTTCACGTCTTCAGGATGACAGGCCGTCTGGAACTTCACATGCTGTGCGCCAACGAATCTGTCGGCCTCCTGAGCATAGACCGTAGAGAGTGAGAGGAGCATGGCTCCTGCAATTGTCAGAATGGTTTTCTTCATAATGTGATATTATTTGTTGTTTTCTTCCTTGGCAATACGAATGCGGTTCCATACCACCATAGCAATGGTGATGATGGTGAGGATGCCAGCACCGACATAGGCCAGGCTATCCACACACTTGTAGATAACCCATCCGAAGAGGGAGGAGGCAAAGTCAATGGCGCCGGCTTGGAATCCCTCGGGAATCTTGGCTGCGGGATCCTGTGTCTGGGCATATACCGTCTGGGCTGCTTGCGTAAAGGCTGGAGCCATATCGGTGACGAACCACAAACCGATACCTACAGTGATGATACCTATAATCAGGGTCTTCACCACGTTACCCTTTGTATAGGGCAGCACCATCACGAATACATAGAACATACCGGCGAGCGATGCCAAGGGTAGGAACTCGTTGCCCGGCAGGGCGACGGCCATCAGCAAAGCCAACGGTATCAGAATCAGGGAGGCAACGAGAGTCGTGGGATGTCCGATGACCAGTGCCGGAGACATGCCGATATAAACCTTCTTGCCGGCCCACTTCTTCTGTACGACCTCCTGTGTCTTTTCAGCAATGGGCTTCAGACCGTCGATGAAGAGTTTCGTGATACGGGGTATCAATTCCATCACGGCACCCATGGTCACACCTAAGAAGAGGACTTTCTTGATGTCTAACTGTGCTACGGCACCAATCAAGGCACCTACGATGACACCTAATACGATAGGCTCACCGAGTACACCGAACTTCTTCTTCAGACCTTCGGCGTCAATGTCGAGCTTCGAGAATCCTGGAATACGGTCTAGCAACCAGTTGATACCGATGGCAAAAGCCGTGAAGCTCTGGCAGAAAGGCTGGGGGATGGAGATGCCGTCCATATCCTCGTAGTAGCCCTGAAACTTATCAGCCGTCAGGTCGGCCATCACTAAGGTGATGATATAGCAGACAATGGCAGCGAAGTAGCCCCATGCCAGACTCTGGTCCATGACGAAATAAGCCACGGCACCGATAAAGGCAAAGTGCCAGTAGTTCCAAAGGTCTATGTTAACGGTACGCGTACATCCTGTAATGAGTAATAGGAAATTGACTCCTAAGCAGATAGGGATAATCAGTGCGCCAACTGCCGTGTTATAGGCAACAGCTGCTGCTGCGGGCCATCCCATATCGAAGACACCTAACTGCAGATCATAGAGTCGTGAGATTTCACTCAGTGGAGAACCGAAATTGTTGGTCAGCAGAGCTGTCACAATGCCGAGTCCCACGAAACCGACTCCGACGTAGAGTCCTGACTTTAACGACTTGCCAAACTTCATGCCGATACACAGTCCGATGATGGTAAACAGGATGGGCATCATCACACTGGCACCGAGGCTGATAATGTAACTAAAGACTTGTTCCATTGTTTAAAATCTAAATATCGATATTCGTTGTTTTAGTATATTCGTGTGCAAAGTTAATAAAAAAAATAGAGGGAACAACACTTTTTACTGAATTTTTTGTACCTTTGCACCACAAAAAGAAAAACAAAGGTATTATCAATTATGACAGAGAAGAAGTTTAAGAGAACTACCGTGACGTCGGCATTGCCGTATGCTAATGGCGGCGTACACATAGGACACTTGGCAGGCGTTTATGTTCCTGCCGATATTTATGTCCGCTATCTGCGCTTGAAGAAGGAGGATGTTATGTTCATCGGCGGCTCTGACGAGCATGGCGTGCCCATTACGGTGAGAGCCCGTAAGGAAGGTATTACTCCTCAGGACGTGGTGGATCGCTATCATGCAATGATTAAGAAGTCGTTCGAAGAGTTTGGAATCTCGTTCGACATCTACAGCCGTACCACCTCAAAGACGCATCATGAGTTCGCTGCCAACTGGTTTCGCAAATTGTACGATGAAGGCAAGCTGGTGGAGAAGACCACCGAGCAGCTATACGATGAGGAGGCGAAGCAGTTCTTGGCAGACCGCTACGTTGTGGGTGAATGTCCTTATTGCCATAATGAGGGTGCCTACGGTGACCAATGCGAGAAGTGTGGGCGCGACCTGAGTCCTACAGAACTCATCCATCCGAAATCAACCATCAGTGGTTCGACACCTGTGATGAAAGAGACAAAGAACTGGTATCTGCCTTTGAACGAATATCAGGACTGGCTGAAAGAATGGATTCTGCAAGGTCATAAGGAGTGGCGTTCTAACGTCTATGGACAGTGTAAGTCCTGGCTGGATATGGATTTGCAGCCTCGTGCCATGACCCGCGACCTGAACTGGGGTATCCCTGTACCTGTCGAGGGTGCAGAAGGTAAGGTGTTGTACGTGTGGTTTGATGCACCTATCGGCTATGTCTCTAATACCAAAGAGCTCTGTGAGAAGGAACCCGAAAAGTGGGGCAACTGGGAGAAATGGTGGCAGGACGAAGACACGCGCCTTGTTCATTTTATCGGCAAGGATAACATTGTTTTCCATTGCATCATCTTCCCTGTGATGATGAAGGCACACGGCAAGTATATCATGCCCGACAACGTGCCTGCCAACGAATTTCTGAACTTGGAGAACGACAAGATTTCGACGTCGCGCAACTGGGCTGTATGGTTGCACGAATACTTGGAGGATATGCCCGGCAAGCAGGATGTATTAAGATATGTATTGACGGCTAATGCTCCTGAGACCAAGGATAATAACTTCACATGGAAGGATTTCCAAGACCGTAATAATAACGAACTCGTGGCGGTCTATGGCAACTTCGTAAATCGTGCGCTGCAATTGACGAAGAAATACAGGAACGGTGTGGTTCCTGCCTGTGGTGAACTGCTCGATGTCGATAAGGCTGCCTTGGCAGAGTTCAAGGATGTGAAGGAGAAGGTGGAAACACTGCTCGACCAGTTTAAGTTCCGCGATGCTCAGTTTGAGGCCATGAACCTGGCACGTATCGGTAACCGCTATATTACTGAGTGTGAACCTTGGAAGGTCTGGAAGACGGATCCTAAGCGTTGTGAGACGATTCTGAATATCTGCCTGCAGTTGACGGCCAACTTGGCAATTGCCTTCGAGCCGTTCCTGCCGTTCTCAAGCAAGAAGTTGCGTGAGATGCTGAATATGAAGACCTTTGAGTGGGATCAGCTTGGTGCTACCGATTTGTTGCCTGCTGGTCACCAACTGGGTGAACCCGCCCTGCTCTTCGAGAAGATAGAGGATGACGTCATTCAGAAACAACTCGACAAGCTGGAGGCTACCAAGAAGGCCAATGCTGCTGCACAGTATAAGGCTGCTCCCATCAAGGATACGGTGTCTTTTGAAGACTTCGAGAAGTTGGATATTCGCGTAGGACTGGTGAAGGACTGCCAAAAGGTGAAGAAGTCGAAGAAACTGTTGCAGTTTACTATTGATGACGGCTCTGGTACTGACCGTACGATTTGTTCGGGTATTGCGGCTTTCTATGAGAACCCCGAGGAACTGATAGGCAAGCGCATCCTTTTCGTGGCAAACTTTGCTCCCCGTCAGATGATGGGTATCGAGAGTCAGGGAATGATACTCTCTGCCGTTGATGCCGACGAGAGTCTGAGCGTGGTTACTACTACCAAGGAAGTGAAGCCTGGTAGTCAGGTAGGCTAATAACAAGCATAAGGATAAGAATAAGCGGGTGTTTCTTTGTGAAGCACCCGCTTTTCTATGTTGTGATGATATGAGCGTATCACATAAAAGTATATAGTACCATGACCGCTAATCCCATGATGATGGCAATAACCGTCAGCACAGTCTTAATGAATTTCCCCATCTTCTTGCGACGCTCAATAGCATTCAGGCTCTTCTCCTTGAATCGTGTGGAACCGTCTTTCCTGTGATGGTGATGATGGTGATGCTCATGCTCAGCCATAATAGTACGTTTTTCGTTCTTATAACTGTTTTGTTGTTATTACTTCTTCAGAATGTTGTAGAGCAGAGAAGTCAGTGAAATGAGGATGCTGGTGGCAGAGAACCACAGCGTCGTCATAGAACCGATATTCGAGTTTTGAGACTTCACCTTGTTAGGCTCTACATAAATAATGTCGTTCTGTTGCAGATAATAGTACGGCGAGTTGATGATATTGGCATCGTTGAGGTTCAGGGTGTGAATCTCCTTCTTACCTATGGCATCCTCACGAATCAGTTTGACGCGGTCGCGAACACCATAGATAGTCAGATCGCCTGCCTGTGCTAGGGCTTCGAGGATATTGATTTTCTCGTTAGCAACGGTGAACATGCCTGGACGATTTACCTCACCGATGACGGAAATCTTATAGTTAATCATGCGTACCGTCACGATGGGCTTCTCGTTATCGCTCATGTAAGACCTGATTTTTGACAAGACTAACTCTTCGGCTTCGTTCTTGGTAAGACCTGCTACATGGAGTGTACCAACGATGGGGAATTCAATGTTACCGCTGTTGTCAACAATGTAGCTCTGTAGCGCAGGCTGAGAGGTCGATGAAGCACGCAACGAGAGACTCTGTGCGGTAGCCACGGTCAGGTTGAAAGGTGCTGAGGCCTCTTGGTTAGTGGTACTTACCGTAATTGTCAAGATGTCCTTCGGCATGATGCGTGCATCATAAAGCACTCGTGACATTTCCAGACTGACAGAGTCGGAATTCTTGAAATAGGCCACATTCTTTGTACTACCGCAACCTGTTATCATCATACTGATAACGAACAGGGCAAATAATAGCTTTACTTGTTTCATATCCTTAGTTTTCAATTTGTCTAAAAATTCCACCACTTGCGCTTAGGAGGCTTAGGTGTATGTTTTGAATTGCCAATCGCATACTCTTCTTCGATAATGTCTGCCCACTTCTTGCGACGGGTTATCATTTTGTAGATGGTCCCCCATTCGGGCAATCCGCCTAAGTTGCGGTCATCAATGAAGACGTCAACCTTCAGCTTGCGTGAGAAGTGAGGATTGTTCTCCGTCGTCTCTTCAGGATAGTCGCGGTTGACGGCATAAAAATCCAGTCCTCTTTCGTGGCACCACTGAACAGCCTCGTCCAATAATGCTCCTTCACGAACACTCCAAAGAATGATACGATGTCGCTCTTTCTGGAGCTCTTTCAGTGTTTCCACAGCAAAAGGTATCTCTTCCCCAATCTCAGGGTACTTGTGCTTGACGATTGTTCCGTCAAAATCAACTGCGATAGTCAATTCTGTTTTTTATTTTTTATGGTTCAACTTATCGTTTGATAGAGTCATCGTTCTTATTGCCATAGTGACTGTTGGCATAATTGCCATAGTTACCATAGTTACCGTAATTGCCGTAATTGCCATAGTTGCCGTAGCCATAACGGCCGTATCCGTATTTGCCGTACCTTCCATAGCCGTAGCGACCGTATTTGCCGTATTTGCCATAGCCATAGTAATAACCGTACTTCTTCTTCGACATATCCACACCGTTGAGAATCAGGCAGAGGTTTGGCATCTTGCCGCTCTTAGACAACGAGTTAATCAATTCCATGTTGGTCTTTGGTGTGTAGTCAGCACGCAGCAGGTAGCAGCAGACGTTAGCGTAACGGGCTATCTGCATGGTGTCGGCAACAAGTCCTACGGGAGCGGTGTCGAGGATGATGTAATCGTAATGTTGCTTCAACAGGTTCAGTACCTGAGGCAAGTTCTCGCGGGCCAGCAACTCGGTGGGGTTGGGAGGTGTAGGACCAGCCATCAGCAGGTCCAGATTCTCATTGACACCGGAAGAAACAATCTGGTCGAAGACGTCGCTCTCTTTCAGCATGTCCTTGTTCAGCAGGGTAGAGATACCTTTCTGACGGTCTTTGATGCCGAAGAGTTTACCCAAGGCAGGCTTACGGATATCCAAACCGCAAAGAATCACTTTCTTGCCTAACAGGGAGAATGACATGGCCAAGTTGGCAGCGACAAAGGTCTTGCCTTCACCAGATATAGAAGAGGTAAACAAGATGACCTGCTCTTTCTCCTTCATCATGAATTGTACATTCGTACGCAATGAACGGAATATCTCGTCAATCTGGTTGTTCTTGTCAGCCTGTACTACAATACCTGCTGACGACTTTACGCTATCGCTGGCTACAGGGATGTCAGCTACAATGGGCAGCATCGTCATGCGAGCTACGTCATCGTGTCCTTCAATACGGAAGCGCAGCAGTTGCAACAGCCACAGGATGGCGAAGGGTACAGCGAAACCGACTACCAAGGCTGCCAGCAGTATAATGGCATTCTTGGGACTTACCTTGCCGTTGAACTGCGGCTCGTCAATCATCTTACCCTTGTTGGCGGTGGCAGCCAGTGAGATACTGTTCTCCTCGCGCTTCTGCAAAAGCAGCAAGTAAAGACCCGACTTCACTTCTTGCTGACGACCAATTTGGTTCAGTACACGCTCCTGTTCGGGAGTGCTACTGATACGATTCTGGTATTTGTCAAACTGATTCTGGATGTTTCTCTGCTGAATTTCAGCAGAATGACGTGCCTGTGTCAAAGCCGTACGGATAGATGATTGCAGGTCGTCCAACGTTTCTGTTAACGCCTGTACCTGAGGAGACTGCTCACTGGCAGCTTTCATCAGGCGATTACGCTCCTGAACGGTCTGGTTGTAAGTAGCAATCAGCATCGTTGAGGCAGCATCCGTCATACCAACGTTTGAAGGAATAATCTTGTATTGATTGCCTGGCTTGTCGATGAATTCGCGCAGGTACTTTAAAAGTTGTGTCTGTGCCTTTGATTCAGCAAGTCTTGTCTCATACTGGCTGGACATCTGAAGGGTCTGTGTAGCATCCATCTTCAGTTCCACCACAGAGTGGCGTCTCTTATAGTTCTCAAGAGCATCTTCGGTAGAACCTAACTCGGCATCAATCTTCTCCAGACGACCGTTGATGAACTCTTCCGTACGTAAAGCAATCTCGTTCTTGTCGGCATTGGCCTGACGGTTGTAACATTCAGCCAGTTGAGTCAGGTAATCCAAACCACGGCGAGGATTGAGGTCGGTCAGTGTCAATACGGCAATCGAAGACATCTTGGAAGATGGTGCTACGGACAAACGTGCTGCATAGCTGGAGCCCACCGCCATAGGGGGAGTGATGGTGATGAGGTATTCGTCTTCTTCCTCCATCTTGTTCGTTATATGCAAACTCCTTGCGAATTTGTCCACTTAACAACGTCTTACCTTTTACATGGTACTTGCCGTTCTTGAAGGTTAACGACAAAGAAATGCTGCGAACACCATTCAGGAGTTCCTTGTCCATGAGAAGTAAGTGCTCCGAGTCCAAATCCACGGAGACGGGCTGATTGTTATACATCAGCGACTTCTTCAAGCGACCTGATGACTTGTACTCTGTGTAAAGCTTTAAGTCTATGACAGCGTCACGAGCCAAAAGGCGTGACTGCAGGATTTCCATCTCATTTTCAATACCTTCTGAGTTGGTCATAATACCAAACTCCTGCATATTGCTCAGCATGCTGGCAGAACGGCGTCCTCGGTTGTTGTCGTCCTTAATCAGCATCTTTGCCGACATCTGATAGACGGGTGTTGCATAACGCAGGTAAATCAATGCTCCACAAAAGCAGATGAACAACGAGAGAAGAAAATACTGCCAGTTGAGTACCAACATGGCGAATATAGCTTGGAAGCTAAAGGTTGAAGGCTCATTAGATTCAAGTGTCTCTTGCAGATTTTCGATGTCTTGTTTCGTTAATTCGGACATAGCAATTTCTTTTATCTATAAATACTTATTATTCAGATGATACGAATAAAAACCCGATAATTCGGTGCAAAGTTAATAATTATTTTTAAATTCTTTCAAGTTTTACGACAAAAAAGACTCAAAGCTGTGATATTTTTAACAAATAGCTTTTATTTTTTTGTGTATCCAAGGGTAAGAATGCTGATTTTAATACCTTCTATGTGTTGTATGGCGCTACCCAAGGAAATAAGTGTGGCACCAGTAGTACATACATCGTCTATAAGCAATACATGGCGGTTTGCTAACATTTCGGGATGAAGCAGGAGGAATGCTTTCTCTACATTTTTGCGGCGTTCCTGTCGGTTGAGCATGGTTTGGCTTTGTTGAAAGTCCTGCCGGATGACAGCGCAGGTGCAGACGGGGAGGCCTGTTACGTCGCTGATGCCTTGTGCTAACCTTTCACTTTGATTGTAGCCTCGTTGCCGTTGTCGTTTAGAGGATAGTGGAACAGGTAGCAGCACATCGATGCTTTCGAAGAATCCGCCCATTTTCATCTCTTGTGCCATGAGGCGTCCCATGTCTTCCCCGATGTCAGGACGATTATTGTATTTCATTTGGTATATGAGCTGAGCCATTTCGGAATGTGGCTCATAAAACATGAGGGCGGCAGCCCGTGTGACGGGTAGTTGTCCCCAGAATAATTGATCGACAGGGTTGTCGTCAGAGGAGAATTGGTAGGTGGTACGTGGCAGATGAAACAGACATACGGAGCACAGCGACCGCTCAGTTGGGGAAAGTCGTCGTCCACAAACCACGCAACTTCGTGGCGAGATTAAGTCCAATATGCGAGTTACGAAAGAAACCATCTGGCGGTCATCCTTTTTTCTTCCCTATTCACTATCGTCATCTTCTTCATCCACGTCAATGCATTGTCGGATGATGTCGAAGGTAAAACCTCGTCCTACAGCAAAACGCATCAGTTTTTGATTGAGTTCATAGTCGTTGGCAGCTTTGATACTTTTCCGTTTCTGTTTGAGCAACGGGCGCAGCACCGATAAGTATTCCTCGTCATCGATTTCATCGAGGATACGCTGGCGGATGTCTTCTGCAATATGTTTCTGCCAGAGGGCTTGCTCCACCTTTCGGCGTCCCCATTTATTGTAACGCACTTTGTCCTTGATAAAGGCACGGGTATAGCGCTCGTCATCTACAAATCGTTCTTTTATCAGTCTCTGCATGATACGTGCTTGTGCTGCGTCGTCTAACTCCCAGCGTCGCATCTTCTCTGTCATTTCCCATTGACAGTGCTCGCCTTGGGCACAGAGGGCTGCCAGTGTCAGGTAGGCATCTTGCTCGGTTTTCTGTTTCATCGTGTTGCTTTTATCATTCGTGGTTTCCCGTATTGGTCGTACCGGGTTTCAATGTCGTGGTACAACAGCATACTCAGTAAGTCGTGTAATTTGTTGACACAGAGAGGATTGATTTCAAAAAAGAGACTTCCACCCTTCTTCAATGCTGTTAGTCCAAAATCAGCAATGGCACGATAGAATAATAGCGGGTCCTCATCAGGTACAAATAGGGCAGAATGGGGCTCATATTTGAGGACATTATCGCTCATTTGCGCATGTTCATTATTAAGAATATAGGGTGGATTGCTGACGACGATGGAGTAGTTGGAGGATTCAGAACAGGCAAAAGAATGGTCTTTAAGTCGAAGGATATCTACTTGTTCGAAATAGACAGAGACGCCAAGGTGGTCAGCGTTCCTTTTGGCAATGGCCAGTGCCTGCTCTGAAATATCCCATGCAGTGACGTTGGAATGGGCGATTTCTGCGGCTAAAGTGATGGCGATGCAACCGCTCCCAGTCCCTATGTCGAGGATGGAATGGCATTCTTTTCCCTGTTCCTCCTTCTTTGTCTCTTGAACAATCCATTGACACAGTTCTTCTGTCTCTGGGCGAGGTATCAAGACACCAGGCTCCACATGGAAAGATCTGCCGCAAAAGTCTGCTGCTCCTAATATGTATTGCACAGGCTCCATGCGCATCAAGCGCTGGGAAATACTTTCTAATTCCTCCTGGTCGGTAGCAGAAAGTTGCTCGTCTCTGCCAAGTAAGAGGTCGGATAATGACAATCCAAAACGCACCTCATACACCATGCGGGCGATAGCTTTCGCCTCGCCTTCACCATACAATGGTGATAATTGATGCCATAGTTGAGAGTAGTTCATTGCGCTTTATCTTCAAGACTTTTGATGCAAAGTTATAAAAAAAGTTCAATTTATGTACTAATTTATAAAGAAAATTGCATTTTCTTGCTCAGAAAGTTGCAGAATTCATTTTTTTTGATTTCCTTTGCGCTTTGATGAGACGAATATGTTTTCTGTTCTATCTATTCCTTTCTGCCGTCAGCGTTTGGGCTTATGATTTCGCTGAGGGTGGTATTTATTATGCTGTAACTGCTTCTGATGAAGTAACTGTCGTTGCTGGTGAACAGCATTATGAGGGATATTTTGAGATACCGGCAGAGATTCGTCACGAAGGGGTGACTTATCGGGTGACATCCATTGGTGAAAATGCATTTTGTGACTGTGTCAATCTGGTAGAAGTCCTGTTGCCTGCTACCTTGGAATCCGTCGGTCGCTCAGCATTCATGGGATGTTCTATGATGGTTAACATAAACCTGCCAGAAGGTGTGAAGACGGTAGCTGACGCTGCTTTCTATGGTTGCAAAGGTTTGTACGTCATGCGTATTCCCTCTTCTCTGACGTTTATTGGTGATGAGGCTTTTTCTCGTTGCGATCGTCTGAATGCCTTTGACGTCAGTGATGACAATCCTAATTATTGTGATATTGATGGTGTGCTGATGAGTAAGAATGCCACGTGTCTGATAGCGTTCCCTAATCGTCTGACGACAGATTATATCGTCCCTTCTGGTGTTACGACGATTGCCAATATGGCTTTTCTGAACTGTAATCGCCTTCAGTCAGTATCTTTTCCTCAGTCTTTGACGACGATAGGTGATGCTGCCTTTTATGGGTGCTCGGCTTTGCAGTCGGTTCATATACCTTCTTCTGTAGAGCGTATCGGTGTCTGGGCATTCTCTGAATGTGTGGAGATGAAGTCCGTGACTCTTGGAGAACATGTTGCTGATATCGGTGAAGGCGCTTTCAGCTTCTGCTCGCAGTTGCAGTCAATTATGGTCAGCAGTGGGAATAGTCATTATACGATGGAAGGCGGCGTTTTACTGACAAAGGACAAAACCACACTTCTTGCCTGTCCTGGTGGAAAGAGTGGCAGTTACCGCATTCCGACAACTGTCGAGACCATAGGTAATCAGGCTTTCTATGGTTGTGACTCTTTAGAGTCCATCACGTTAACAGAGCATTTGTCGCAGTTAGGCGAGAATCCGTTTGTCTTTTGTGATAGTTTGGAAGAAATACAGGTTAGCAATGACCATCCTGGCTATACTGCCAAGGGTGGTGTCTTGTTTAACAAGGAGCAGACGTCTATCTTGTACTATCCTAATGCCAAGCGAGGCAGTTATACCATACCCGATGGCGTTACGTCCCTGCAGTACGGGCCTTTTATGCGTAGTCGTTTGCTGACCAGTCTGACGATACCCAAAGGCGTGAAGACGATAGGTGACTGGACGTTCCTTAATTGCGAAGGACTGCATGCTGTCAGTCTGCCTTCGACACTCGACGTATTGGGTGACCAGGTGTTTGACAGTCCACTGCAATATGTTTTCTGTGGCGCAGCACCGATGGAGACCAAGGCTTTTGAGACTGACGACTTCAGCCATACCACTCTTTACATCCCACAAGGTCGTGAGGATGCTTACTACCAGACAAGCGGTTGGGATGTTTTTGGCGACTACCAGACTTTTGGTCTAACTACGCCCACGCAGACATTAAAGGCAGGGCAAAATGGTTCGTTTACTATTTGTAGTGGGGGGGCGGTACACTTTACAGAACTGGAGATGGATATCGTACTTCCAGAGGTCCTGTCATTCCTCTCCAGTGGAGAAAGCTCTTACCGTATCCATCTGGCGGAAGGGGTGACAGGAGATGCCCGTTTGGTCAAGACGGCAGACCGCACCTATCACCTGACGATACACTGTGACGACCAGCGTTTACTGAAGGGGCAATACGATCCTTTAGTGACGATGATGGTTCAGGTGGAAAATGTACCCGAAACCTTTTATAATGTAGGTTTGCTGAACATCAGTTTCAGTTATAGCTACCAGTCGCTGACGGGTAGTGCCGTACAACCTGTCCAGATGATGGGGGTTGCCGTTGTTGATGGAACAGGCATTCAAACGATAAAGGCATCATCGGCTACTGGTCCTGTGTTTAACCTGCAAGGTCAGTGCGTACGACAGTCTGGAGAGTCTCTGAAGGGATTGCCTACAGGGGTTTATATAATAAGTGGAAAGAAAGTATTGATAGGAAGATGACTTCTGACGAAAGATATATGCAGCGTTGCCTTCAACTGGCTGCCAATGGGATTCAGTGCGCACGTCCTAATCCTATGGTGGGGGCTGTTATTGTGACCTCTCATATTATCGGTGAAGGCTATCATGTGCGCTATGGCGAAGGACATGCCGAAGTCAATGCCTTTGCCAGTGTTCGTCCCGAAGATGAACCTCTGCTGCCTCAATCCACTCTATATGTCTCCTTGGAGCCCTGTGCTCATTATGGCAAGACACCGCCTTGTGCAGAGTTGATTATCCGTAAGGGCGTACGTCGAGTGGTGGTCGGCTGCATCGATCCTTTTGCCCAAGTTCAGGGGAGGGGTATCAAAATGCTGCGTCAGGCAGGAATTGAGGTGACCGTAGGTGTGTTGGAGAAGGAATGCCAGTGGCTGAACCGCCGTTTCTTTACTTATCATTCTAAACGCCGTCCCTATATCATTCTGAAGTGGGCCCAGACCGCCAACGGCTTTATCGATGATCATGGGCATGCCTTGGCCATCAGCAACGAACATACCCAGATGCTTAGTCATCAGCTACGTGCTGAGGAAGATGCTATTTTAGTAGGGCATACCACTGATTCCCGCGAGCATCCGCAATTGACAGTGCGCCATTGGCATGGTCCTCATCCTAAACGCATTGTGATGACTCGCCAGCGTCCTTTGCCTCAGCTCATGGATGATCTTTATCTGCAAGGTGTCCAGTCATTGATAGTAGAGGGTGGTCGCCAGACGCTTGAAGCATTCATCGATGCTGGTTTATATGATATGGTGCGGGTAGAGAAGGCTGCGATGCTCGTTGCTGACGGAACCAAGGCACCACAGATTCCTGCTAATCTTGTCCTGCATCGTCAGGTGGCATGGGGTGGGAATGTCTTATATGAATACAAGACTATTTAAAAGATATTTACTAATTAATACTACTTGAATATGATAACAAAATTACGCTCAGCCCTCTCGGTAAGAAGAATTGCGGGGTTTTTACTGATGACAGTAATTTGTATGACGGCATCAGCCACAGACATCCATGTGGCTACCACAGGTAATGATGCTAACGATGGAACGGAATCCGCTCCGCTGCTGACAATTGCCAAGGCGGTAGAGAAAGTTCAGCCAGGCGACCGTATCCTGATTCATGAAGGTACCTATTATATTACGGAACGTATCAAGATCCCCGAACTGGCGACAACGCCTGACTTGCGTTGCGAGATGCGTGCCTGGCCGGAAAATGCCGTGGGAAAAGTCATCATTGATGCCAAGAATATGAAGCATACCACGGAGGCTGCCTTCAAGATGGGACGTTGTATCTATGTGAACCACTTGGCCAACTACTGGACGTTCTATGGATTGGTGCTTCAGAATGCCGAGGACAACGGTATGAAGGTGGAAGGTTCCTATAACATCATTGAGCGTTGTACGTTCCGTTGGAACAACGATTCCGGTTTGCAGATTGGCATGTACAAAGACTGGAAGATTGAAGAAACCAAGACCCTTGGCGGTGGCGTTCCTGAGTTTAACCCTGGCTATAAGTACTGCCGTTACAACAAGGTTATCAACTGCGACTCCTATGAGAATGCCGATGCCCGCACCTATAATGGTGCTGACGACTATGGAGATGCCGATGGATTCGCCTGTAAATTGTTCCCTGGTCCTGGCACAGAGTTCCGTGGATGTCGCGCGTGGACCAACTCTGACGATAACTGGGATCTCTATATGGTGTATCATCCCGTAGTCATTGACCATTGCTGGGCCTATAATGCCGGACGCACATCTACAGGTAGTGAGGTAGGTAATGGCAACGGCTTCAAGTTAGGCGGCGGTGGTTCTGCAGGAGGTGCAGCTTTCGACCAGTCAACAGGTGCTCACGTAGTCACCAACTGCGTCGCCTTCAACAACCTCCATAAGGGTTTTGATCAGAATAACGCTTATGAGGGTATGTATATTATCAATTGTACCGCCTGGGGTAATGAGTTCAACTATCGTTTCCCCACACTCTTTAAGTATGGTTTTGTCGATATCCACAACTGTATTGGTTGGGGCGCTACAGCAGCGAAGAGCGGAAAAAAGGTTGGAAACCACGAGTTCCTTTCACCCGATAAGCCGGGTTATCAGGACCCTACTGCTTACACCACCTTCAATTCATGGATTGAGATAGACGGATGCAGTCCTATTAAGGAAAGCTACAAACCTGATGGGGGCGACTACACTCCTGCCACCAAAGACCATAGTGGCGAGTTCCTCTCGCTCAGCGTCAGTGATTTCATGGCTCCCCGCGAGGATGACGGTTCGCTGCCCAACAACAACTTCGCCCGTCTCAAGCCTAATAGCATCTTCAAAGACAAAGGTACTCCCTATCTTGGCTTTACTCCTGCTCGCAAGATGTCGGAGGCAGAGTGTACTGCTGCAGGTTTGGAGTATATCACTGCCGATGACCTGTATATTCCTTACAACGATGCCGCTCCCGATTTAGGCGCCTACGAAACTGATGGTGTTCCCGTTGATTATACGATTCCTGATAAGATAGAGGTGACTTGTAAAACGGCCAATTCATCGCAGGAGGTCGTTCAAGGGAATGCCATTGCTGACATCGTCTATAAATGGAACGAGGTAGGCACCAGTGCTGTCGTTGAAGATCTTCCCGAAGGTCTGTCTTATAACATCAGTGGCCATACGCTGACCATCAGCGGCACTCCTACCGCAGCAGGCACCTTCAAACTTACGGTCAGTGGCGATAAGGCTGCCGGCGTAAAGGACTATGTTACCACAGGTATCATTACGATGGTTACTCCTTATAAGATACTTACTGGCGACTGGTATCACTTCCAGGATGCTTTCGATGCGTTACCTATCGACTTGCAGGGCGTGTTAGAGCTCGTCAAAGGTGATAACACGGAGGCTACTACCGATGGCAAGGGCACTAAAGGTGACACAACGATTGATCCCCAAAAGGCCGAGAGCGACGCACAAGGTGCTGGATATAGCATTGGTGCGGTGAATATGGGCCAGAGCAATGGTGGCATCCGACTGAACCTTGCGAATGGTGTGTTGCAGTTGCAGCTCAATACCTTCTTTACGGGTGGCCGCACCTTTGAGATTTCCTGGACTTTAGCTAACGGTACTACGCCTGCTGCAGTCTCTACATCACAATACAAGAAAGGTGCTTACATGTTGGATGTCCTGAGTTTGGCAGGTATCAACGAGGCCATGGCGAAGCAGATCCGTTCGCTGACTTTCCGTCAGAAGGGGGCCAATGGCGGTGCACGTATTTATGATATGTATGTACGAGTTCCCGCTACAGATGCCTCCGGCATTACCTCTGTGAATGTTGCTGTTGAAAAGGTTCGTACTCAGAAAGTGTTAGAGGGTGGTCGCCTTGTCATTATCAAGAATGGCGAGCGGTTCAATCTTGCCGGTCAGAAGATGTGATAATGGAGGTGTCGCACCTCCTTATTACGACTTGATAACTTTTGATAGGAAATACCAACATATTGGCACGAAAAGTGGCTAATTAGTTAAAAAAGATGCCTGAAATGTATCTTTTTTATAAATTTATTTGCCCAAATGATAAAAAAGTGTTACCTTTGTGGCTCATTATAAAAGTAGCCTTTAGTGTTTGAGCACTTGTTGGGCACTTTTTGTGCGCTCTATAATAATATAAAGGTACGCGCGAGAAAACATGACGAATAGAACGTAGCGATAAAGAGTAAAATTAAAAAATAAAAAAACGAAGAGAGTGTTTATGGAAAAACGACTAACTATGTTTCTTGCCTGTCTTTTGTTCGGCATGGGCATGACTTTTGCCCAGAACAAAATTACGGGTACTGTCTTTGAAGATACCGGCGAGCCCTGTATTGGTGCTACGGTGATGGTTCAAGGCACTAAACAGGGAACGAAGACCGACTTTGAAGAAGCTTGTGATAAGCTATGTCGGTATGAAAACCCAGACAGTGAAGGCCAGTGACGGCATGAAGGTGACGTTACAGCCAGATGCTGCTCAGCAGTTGGATGAAGTAGTAGCAGTAGGTATGATGAAGCAGGATAAGCGTATGTTTACCGGTGCAACTACCAAGATTAATGCTGATGATGCCAAGTTGGACGGTGTTGCTGATGTAAGCCGCTCGTTGGAAGGCCGTGCTGCTGGTGTGTCTGTGCAGAACGTGTCTGGTACTTTCGGTACAGCTCCTAAGATTCGCGTCCGTGGTGCCACGTCCATTCTCGGTGGTAGCAAGCCACTGTGGGTGGTTGATGGCGTTATCATGGAAGACGTGGTGGATATTGATGCCAACGACTTGTCGTCAGGTGATGCCAACACACTGATATCCAGTGCAATTGCAGGTCTGAACTCTGATGATATTGAGTCGTTCCAGATTCTGAAAGACGGTTCTGCTACCTCTATCTATGGTGCACGTGCTATGGCCGGTGTGATTGTTATTACCACCAAGAAAGGTAAGGTAGGACAGAGCAGCATCAACTATACAGGTGAGTTTACCATGCGTCTGAAGCCCAGTTATAAGACGTTCAACATCATGAACTCTCAGGAGCAGATGTCTGTCTATCAGGAAATGCAGCAGAAGGGTTACCTGAACTATGCCGAGCTTTCCAATGCCGCCAGTAGCGGTATTTATGGTAAGATGTATCAGCTTGTCAGCATGTACGATGCTACCTCTGGACAGTTTGGCTTGGCCAATACTGCAGCAGCTCGTGCCGACTATCTGCGTCAGGCCGAGTATCGCAACACTGACTGGTTTGACGAGTTGTTCACAACCAACATTCAGCACAACCACTCTATCAGTATTTCAAGTGGTACTGAGAAAGCTCAGACCCGTGCTTCTATCAGTGCTATGTATGATCCGGGCTGGACGTTGCAGTCGAAGGTTCAGCGTTATACTGCCAGTTTGAACTCTACTTTCAATCTGTCTAAGAAGCTGTCGTTCACTATGATTGGCAATGCAAGTTATCGTAAGCAGCGTGCTCCTGGTACGCTGAGCAGCGAGTTGGACCCCGTGACAGGTGCTGTGAACCGTTCGTTCGATATCAACCCGTATTCTTATGCCTTGAATACCTCACGTGCACTGGATGCCAATGAGTTCTATACCCGCAACTATGCTCCTTTCAATATCAAGGACGAGCTCAATAAGAACTACATGGATTTGGATGTATTCACCGTCCGTGTGCAGGGTGAGTTGAAGTACAAGCCCATTAAGAACTTGGAGTTGTCAGCATTGGCAGCCTACGAGTATGCTGGTTCTACGAATACGCATAACATCTTGGACGACTCAAACCAGGCTCTTGCGTATCGTGCTATGCAGACCAGTACCATCCGTGACAACAACAACTTCTTGTATAAGGATCCTGATAACCCCTATGCCTTGCCTATCTCTGTATTGCCTAATGGTGGTATCATGAACAAGACGACGAATAAGATGAATGACTGGACTTTCCGTGCCAGTGCAAGCTATAACACCGTCTTCAACGACAAGCACATCATCAACCTTTTCGGAGGTACTGAGATTCAGTCCATTGACCGTTCGAACGACTGGTTCCGTGGCTGGGGCATGCAGTATAATATGGGTGAGATTTCTGCCTATGACTATCGTGCGTTTAAGCAGGGTTCAGAGAAGAATACGAACTATTTTACGTTAACAAACAGACACGACCGTAGTGCGGCTTTCTTTGCAAACGCCACCTATTCGTGGAACCACCGCTATACAATCAACGGTACCCTGCGCTATGAGGGTACTAACAAGTTAGGTAAGGCTACCAGCGCCCGTTGGCTGCCGACATGGAACATCTCCGGTGCATGGAATGCCCACGAGGAGCCTTGGTTTGCCGATACCTTCAAGAACATCATGACCCACGCTACGCTGAAGGCCAGCTACTCGCTGACTGCCGACCGTGGTCCTTCTTATGTCACCAACTCGTTGCCCGTTATTGCCAGTACCAATCCTTGGCGTCCTTTTGCCGGCGTGAAGGAGACGGCCCTGTATATCTCAAGTCTGGGTAACGACGACCTGACCTATGAGAAGAAGCATGAGTTCAACCTCGGTGCTGAGTTCGGTTTCCTGAACAACCGCATCAATGTTGAGTTTGATTGGTACACCCGTAACAACTACGACCTGATAGGTGTCGCCACCACAGCAGGTGTCGGCGGTGAGGTGCGGAAGTACGGTAACATTGCTACGATGAAGTCGGGTGGTGTCGAGTTGAGCATTACTACACAGAATATCAAGAACAAGGATTTCTCGTGGTCAACCAGCTTCATCTATTCTCATACTCACAATGAGGTGACGGACCTGAAGACTGCAACCCGTGTCATTGACCTGCTGCAGGGTACCGGTTACTCACTGCAGGGATATGCCCGTAACAGTGTGTTCTCAATACCGTTCCGCGGTCTGAACAACGAGGGTCTGCCTTTGTTCCTTGACCAGGATGGCAACATCACTACGACGGGAATCTACTTCCAGACCAGTGATGAGGAGAAGTTCAAGTTCCTGGAGTACTCTGGTACTGCCGATCCTACCACAACGGGTTCGCTGGGTAACATCTTTAAGTACAAAGGATTCACGCTGAACCTATTCATTACCTATTCTTTTGGCAACGTGGTGCGCCTGGATCCTGTGTTCCAGAAGTCATATAACGACCTGACCTCTATGCCGAAGGAGTTTGCCAATCGTTGGATGGTTCCTGGCGACGAGAACATCACGACCATTCCTGTCATCGCCTCTAAGCGACAGAACAAGAACGATCCGAACCTGAGCTATGCCTACAGTGCATACAACTACTCTACAGAGCGTATTGCCAAGGGTGACTTCATCCGTATGAAAGAAATCTCGCTGGCTTACCAGTTCCCCAAGAAGTGGGTTGAGCCGCTGAATCTGAACAGTGCCTCGCTGAAGCTGCAGGCAACCAACCTGTTCCTGATCTATGCTGACAAGAAGCTGAACGGACAGGATCCTGAGTTCTTTAATACTGGTGGTGTGGCAGTGCCTATGGCTAAGCAGTTCACCCTTACATTAAAATTAGGAATCTAAAAAGTCAGGAGGATTAACGATATGAAGATAACAATTAAGACATTCGCATTGCTCCTGATGGGAGCAGCTACGCTGGTCTCTTGCAATAAGTTCTTGGACGAGCTGCCCGACAACCGTGCCGAAGTAGATTCGGAGGCAAAGATTGAGAAGTTGTTGGTGTCGGCTTATCCGGAGAAGACCTATATCATGATTGCCGAGATGAGTTCCGACAACGTTGACGACTACGGCGAGAAGAACCCCAATACCGACCGCTTTATCGACGAGGTCTATCACTGGAAGGACCAGACAGAGTCTAACAACGAGAGTGTTGAGGCTATTTGGGAGGCTTCCTATAGTGCTATCGCTGCCGCCAATCAGGCGTTGAAGTCTATTGAAGAGCTGGGCTCTACGTCTCAGACCATGAGAGAAGCACGTGGCGAGGCTCTGCTGTGCCGTGCCTATAACCACTTCGTCCTGGTGAACGTCTTCTGTAAGCACTACAATGCTCAGACGAGTTCGACCGACCTGGGTATTCCTTACATGGAGCAGGTGGAGAGCACGCTGAAACCCGAATACCAGCGCGGTACCGTTGCTGACGTCTATCAGAAGATTGAGCGCGACGTGAATGAGGCGCTGCCATTGGTGGGCGAGAGCTACTATGAGCAGCCCAAGTACCACTTCAATAAGAAGGCAGCCTTTGCCTTTGCTTCCCGTTTCTTCCTCTTCTACGAGAAGTGGGACAGAGCCATTGAGTGTGCCAACGCTGTGCTGGGTACTCGACCCGACCAGATGCTGCGCGACTGGGCCGCACAGGCGGCGATGACACAGGACTACGAGCCTATCGTCAACCACTACATCTCTTCTACGCTGAACTGCAACCTGATGCTGTGTACAGCTTACTCAGCCGTAGGACTGGCATTCGGTCCCTACAAGTACTATACCCGCTACTCACACGGTGCCTATCTGGCCAACAACGAGACGGGTAATGCTAAAAATATCTGGGGTGGTAATCCGCGTAACGACTATTATTCGCCTATGAAGATATACTCGGCTACCAATCTGGATCGTACCATCTTCTGGAAGCTTCCTTATCTGTTCGAGGAGAAAGATCCTGTTGCAGGAATTGGTTTCTATCGTACTGTCTATCCCGCCTTTACAGGTGACGAGACCTTGCTGAACAGAGCTGAGGCCGAGATTATGTTGAAGCAGTATGACATGGCATGTGAAGACATGACCACCTGGTTGCATAACATCTATAAGACGAGCTATAAGTTCACTTCTGACAATGTGCAGAAGTTCTATAGTGGAATTGACTATAGCTACGCTGCTGCCGGTGGTATGAACTCTACGATTAAGAAGCACCTGCACCCCGCATTCCAAATTGATGCCGAGGGCTCTGTCCAGGAGTGTATGTTGCAGGCCGTACTTCAGTGCCGCCGCATCGAGACTCTGCAGACTGGTCTGCGCTGGTTCGATGTGAAGCGCTATGGCATTGAGATTGTTCGCCGTATCATGGACGACAAGGGTAATCCTGTCAAGTTGGTCGATGTACTTCCGAAGAACGACGAGCGTCGTGCTATCCAGCTGCCTTCAAAGGTTATTTCTGCTGGTATTCAGCCTAATCCAAGAAACTAAGGTCAATAAAGAAACAATACTATGGTTAGAAAATTCTTATATATAGCCTGCATCATCTGTGCATTGGGCGTTTTCTCTGCCTGTTCCAAGGATGATATGAGCGGCAAGTCAGTTATTGCCGAGGGTACTGTCGTGCAGAACGACTTCGACAAGTGGCTCTATGCCAACTTCACCGCTCCCTACAACATTGCATTCAAGTACAAGTACGAGGAGATAGAGAGTGACTATGACTATTACACCGTCCCTGCCGACTACGAGATGTCCATCAAGATGGCTCATCTGGTCAAGTACCTCTGTATAGAGGCTTACGATGAGGTGGCAGGAACAGTGTTCACCCGTAGCTTCTTCCCCAAGATGTTCTTCCTCATTGGTGAGTGGGAGTATCGTAACAACGGAACCTTCATCCTGGGTACTGCCGAGGGTGGTAAGAAGATTCTGCTGACGGGTGTCAATGACATCAACGATGTGTTGGCCGGTACTTACGATAAGACAAGAACTGTGGCAGAGGCACTGAATCACTACTACATCAAGACCATCCATCACGAGTTTGTACACATCGTCAACCAGACCCGTCCGTACTCCACTGACTTCAAGCAGATTACGGGTTCCGGGTACGTGGCCGACAGCTGGAGTGAGGCACCCTATAACAGTCTTGAGGAAGATGGCAATCCTTACTACCTGAAGCACGGCTTCATCACCGCCTATTCCCAGCACTCTGACACTGAGGACTTCGCCGAGATGGCTTCCGAGTACATCGTAGAGCCTGTAGAGGTATGGAACAAGTGGATGAAGCAGGCAGGTGACACGGGTGCGGCCCTCATCCAGATGAAACTGGACATCGTCAAGGACTACTATCTGAACACTTGGAACATCGACCTGGACAAGATGCGTGAGGCGGTGGCTCGTCGTCAGAACGATGTAGTGAACGGCAAGATAGACCTGACAGACATCTCACTTTAAACAAAAGTATCAAAGACACAATAGCGATATGAAAAAGACATTCCATATATTGACATGCTGCTTGTTGCTGACGGCTATGGCGCTCTTCCAGTCTTGTCTGAAAGACGACGACAAGCTGTACGGCGACGAGGGCGACCGTGTAGAGAACTATCTGAAGAATGCCAAGAGCGTGCTGACTAATTCAGAGCACGGATGGCACCTGGAATACTATCCGCACCGCGAGCTGAAGTATGGCGGCTTCAACTACTGCTTGAAGTTTACGGATGACAACAAGGTGACGGTATGGTACGAGGATGCTAAAGGTGAGAGCGTAACATCGACCTACAATCTGGTTGGTGACGACGGTCCCGTGCTGACATTCGACACCTACAACAAGTTGATGCACATCTTTGCCACACCGTCACAGGGCGAGTACGAGGCCAAGGATGGCGATTTCGAGTTCATCCTGCTGAAGGTTACTGACAGCGAGATTACCCTAAAGGGTAAGCGCTCGGGCAACGTTATGTATATGCACAAGTTGAATGGCGATCCTACCGACTATCTGAGCGACCTTGAAGCAACCAAGGCCAAGTACCATAGGTATGGTGCCGGTACGGCAGAGTGGGGCGGCAATCAGTATTCAGCCCTCTTCGACCTGCAGAACCGTAAGTTCACGCTGCTCGACAAAGACGGCGTCGAGGTCGATCACCGCATGCTCATCTATACCGATAAGGGCTTCAAGCTGGCTTCTCCGCTGGCTTGGGACGGTGAACAGTTGCAGGACTTTACCTTCAACGACGATGCCGCTGAGAAGACCTTTACCTCTGGTAACGTGACCTTCAAGATGCAGGAGACCTATAAGACCTACAACGACTTCATCGGCTCCTACACCATCCTGGAGCTGAGCAATCGCACTGTCACCCTCCAGAAGGACGTCGAGGGACAGAGCTACATCGTCAAGAACCTCGGCAGCGGTGGCTACAATACTGTTGCCTACTCAGATGCAGGTGACGAGAGCAAGGGCATCGCCCCCCTCAAGGGTGATGGCAATCCCCGTGCCTACTATGACGAGTATTGGGGCAAGCTGTACTTCAAGCCCGTCTTCATAGGACAGTCGTCAGGTTTCCAGAAAACCTATTATATCTATCTGTACACTACCGATGGTGACATGGTGTATTTCGATGACCAATATCCCTGTAAGACCGCAGCCTATCCTGGCAGCGCCATTAAAATTCAAGTGGGTGCCAATGGTATGGGAATTACCGACTGGTTCTGGACTAAGCCTCGTCCTAATGACGAAGGCTCAGAGTCTGCGGGTAATTTCGACGACTTCCCCATTCCTATGACGTGGACAAAGAAATAAAATTAGAAAGACAACTATGATGAAGCATCTATATAATATAATGATTACTGCCCTGATGACATGTTCATTTGCGGCTTGCAGCAGTGACGACCCCACCTACGAGTCGCCCGCCAAGATTAAGATCACTTCAGCTGATATCGTATTTACGCCCAATGGAGGTACCAATACGGTGAAGACGGAAGCCAGCGGTACGCTGACGGCCACCAGCAGCAGCTCGTGGCTGACCATCAAGGTCAACGGCTCTAACCTGGAGCTGACGGCCCAGCCCAACACTGACCTTCAGACCCGTACCGCCGTTATCAGCCTCTCTGCCGATGGTGCTGTGGCTACGCTCACCGCTCAGCAGAAGGGCCTGATAATCGATATGAATGTTCATGACAACTACCAGTTTAATGATTCAGACAATCAAGACTCTATCATTAACAATAATAGTAACGTTGACTTCGAGGTGTCGGTTTCAGATTCCTGGATTAAGGTGTTAAAGACCAAACATGATTTTGCGGTTTCTGTAGAGGATAATGCAAGTAACGATTTCCGTGTTGGAAGTGTAACCCTGAAGTTTGCCGACTATAAGAAAGACTTCAAAGTCATCCAGTGGGGTAAGGAGTATCCATTTACCTCATTGAATACCGCAACTTATACCGATGGTGAGGGCAATGAGCAGAGTAAGTCCATCACCGTTGTTAAGGACGATACCAAGGAAGGTGCCTATCTCGTCAAGGGCCTCGTTCCTGAGGGCGATATTCAGGTGCTAACCAACAGCAGCAAGAAGGGTGAGTTCTACATCCCCTCTGGTTATCTGGTAGGCACCAAGGTGAAGACCGATGGTACCACCGTCTATCTGCGCTGCATGATAAGTGCTGCCAATGTCAACACTGGTGTCCGCTACTGGTCCACGGTCATCACTAACACCGCCACGTCGGCCAACCGCATGAGCATGGGCTGGGCTGTTGACAGCAACAGTCAGGCAACATTGTCGTACACTCGGAACAGCACGCTCAGCTCAACCTACAGTACCGATGGTATCATCGTTGCGCGCTACAAGAAGGCTACAGGTGCTGCCGCCTCCAACCGCGACGGTTCGGGTGACGAAAGCATCGAGTACTATCTGCTCGGACTTACACTCTCGAAACAGTAATGCATAACACATATATCATTATTTATTAACATTAAACTATTTGGACGTATGAAAAAGTATTTTCTAACATTGGTGGCAAGTTTCATGACTGTCATTGCGTTCGCACAGCTTAAGCAACCGCAGGTTGTATCAGAGATTTTAACGGGTGTGAAGCCTGCCATGCAGCACACCGTTAATCCGATGAAGTTCACAGGCAAGATTCAGGCCCCGGTCAAGAAGCAGACAACAAGAAGGGCTGTTTCACGCCGTGTTTCTGCTGCCGACCTGGAGGGTGAGTACATTGCATGTACTTATCAGTATGTTACTGAGAAGAATGAGTCGACTGGTGCGTATGAGTTGGTACCCAGTACCATCAGCCGTAAGGGTATTACAGCCCGTATTGAGGCTACCGGCGAGAACACCATTGCCATCTACGGCATCAACACTAACGCTCTGGCTTCTGAGACGAAGATTGACGCTACGGTCAATGACGATGGTTCTATCACGATAGCAGCTGGACAGACCCTCTGGAGTCATGACACCTATGGTAACTTCATCATGGGAAACTGTTCTGGTGAAAATATCACGGATGCCTTCACGGGAACAGCGTACGATGACGGCTCCATCGGAATAGACCAGCTCTGGGCTGAGTTCTACGGCACTGGCGATGAGCAATCTATCAACGGATCCATTTGCCGAACTTTCCTGGCTCCCGTCAATGGCACGATGTCATACGAGACAGACGAGATTAATGAGACAACTGGAGAAGAAACTGGAGCGCGTGTTGAGATATCTCAAAACTGTTTTATCTCGCAGAGCGAAGATGCTAAGACCGTTACCGTGTGGAACTTCCATAACTTCACTCTTGGTGAGGTCGTTGATATTGCTATTGAACCAGACAAGACTTTTTCAATCGCTGGTGGCGAGCAGATGGTATATTACCACTCCAAATATGGATATTTCCCCTTGTGGGGTTTAAATGGTAATTCTCTTGATGATTTGACTGGAAAAGTGGAAGGAGCTCAGCTGAAAGCCGAAATGGGCTTGGCATACTATATCAGTGGTCTTGGAGGTTTTCCCTTTCCCAATGACATCTTTACGATCGACCTCACTGACGGTACCGAATTTGCTGTTCCTGAAGCAGAGACAGGTGAGCTCGTTACCTTGCCAGAAGGCCTGACAGCCACTGAATATCCTTTCAGTTACTCTCTTTATGTCGGAGATGAACGTCAAGATGTTACCTCTAAGGCAAAAGTTGCAAAGTCAGAAAACGACATCTATTTCCAAGGACTTGACGTTTACATCCCAGAAGCATGGGTAAAGGGTACATACGATGCAGAAAAAGGAACCGTGACCATCCCTGTAACCTATACAGGCGCTGATAATGGCACTCCTCATTTCTTTGCTGGATATGGTGGCGAAGATGGTCCTAAAGAACTTGTCCTTGACTATGATGCAGATGCTGACACTTATTCATATTCAGCAACCATCATGATTTACAAGGGTTCTAAGACAACTTCATATGCATATTTCTACAACGGACTGTTCCTCGGTACTAAACCTTCTCCCGTGACTCCTCCCGCAGGTCTGCAGACGGTAGATATGCCGCTGAAGGGCAACTATTTTGACCGTGATGCAAAAGATCCTGTAGAGAAGACTGGTACCGTGAAGGTGGGCCGTGACGGTGCTGATTTGTATATTCAGAATTTGTTTGCCGACAAGGTTGAAGGCGGATGGATGAAGGGCACTTTCACCACCACCGAAAATGGTCAGTATGTTGTATTCCCCATGAACCAGTATGTTGGTGACCTGTCAAAAAATGGTTTGAGTGCATATCTCACTGGCTATTACCAGGAGAACGAGAGTGCTGAGGGTTCTGTCTCGGATGTTATCTTCTCCTACACCAACGACGGAACGTATGAATACTACATGGCACTCAATCCCGTTATTCTTACTCGTTTCAAGAATAGCATCAAGAGTGAATCTTTCTGGCAGGCTGGAATGACCATCGGTGATGCGCCAACCGGTATCAATGCCCTTAATGCCGACAAGGTGCAGAAGAGCGACGGCGCTTGGTACACCATCGGCGGTCAGCGTGTAGCTCAGCCCACTCAGAAGGGCCTCTACATCCACAACGGCAAAAAGATTGTGATTAAGTAATCACACATTATCTATCTATATTCAAACGGGAAGACTCGCAAGAGCCTTCCCGTTTGCGTTGATCTCTATGCACTCCCCCTGAAAGTCTATTTTTACCCTGAAAAGTTTATTTTTATGCGTCACATCTGTCACATCTATCACAAACCCTCTGTACATCGGCATTTCAGCGTGATAGATGTAGTGATAGATGTGATAGATACCCCCGCTTTTTAACTAAAAATTAACAGTTTTTCGTGGCAATCCTATATCATTTTGCAATTCATTTTGCTCCTTTTACTCCAGGGGCCGGAGCAAAGCACTCCAATAGCAAGAGTAAATTTTTCCTCAAATGTTTGGCTGTTACGTTGGGATTTTGTAACTTTGCACCATAAAAATGTTTGAATTTATAAATTATAACAGAATAATATGAAGAAAAGAAAAGTAATGGCTTTAGGCTTGCTATGCCTGTTGCTGCCCCTCCATGCTCAAGACGTGATGGAGATAAGCTACAAGGAGGCAGGCACTCCGGCTACTGTCCTGTCGCTGGCTGACATTGGCAAGCTGTGGTTTGCCGACGACATGCTGCAGGCCAGTAGCGCGTCGGCACCAACACAGGTGACGAAAGCTTCACTTGCCGGCATTAGCCGTATCACCTTTAAGAACTCTCAGACCGCCGTCCAGCGTCTGAATGTTTCTGCCGCCGAAGGCTATACGGTCTACGACCTGCAGGGACGTCAGGTGCTGACAGCCCGCTCCATGTCAGCCGTACAGTCGCTGCCGCGTGGCGTCTACGTCGTGAAAAGTAACAACAAAACCATCAAAATCAGTAAATAAAGACTTATGAGAAAGATATACCTGACACTGGCCGCCATCGTCGTGGCCCTGGGCGCAACGGCACAGAGTGCTCCCACCAAGATGAACATCCTGCTGAAGAACAGCACGACGCCCGTCACCTACAACATCAGCGACATTGAGGAGATTACCTTCACCGCTGACGAACAGAAACCCGACGAGCCTCTGCCCGTCGACGCAAAGACCTACACCATTGCGATTCCTGCCGTTAATGACGACTTGGAGCCTGGCGTGTGGAAAGTGATGAATGGTAACGAGCAGGTGGCTGAGCTCTGCTACGAGTATGTAAGATGTGTGAATGAAGAGGAAGGATTGAATATCGACGGCCGCATGTTGGTGCTCTATCCTATGGGTACTGAAGGCTTTGCCGACCTGACCAAGGGCTATATCGTCAGCAATGGCGGTTCGCTGGTGTGGAACACGGAGACAAATTCCTGTGCCTATACTGCCGGAACAGGTACCGCCGCTCCTGCAATAGTTTACTTGGCTGACGGAAGATTCGCCACAGCTTCCGAGGCTGTGACCAAAGTGGCAACTACCCAGGTGAAAGATCAGCTGATAGACAAGCGCGGCGACGAGACCGAGACCTACGATGTCGTGAAGGTCGGTACTCAGTACTGGATGGGTCAGAACCTGCGTACTACGATGCTGAGCGACGGTACTCCCATCACGATGTTCAAGGCCACACAGGGCTCTGCATGGAACAATACGACGGCTCCCGCCTATCATGTCTTTGGAGATGGCGAGATTCAGGATGTCAAGGAAACATGGGGCTGCATGTATAATGGCTATAGCGTCTTTGACAATCTGGCTCCCGAGAATTGGGAAGTAACGACCTTGGCCGACTGGCAGCTGCTGAAGGATTATCTGGCAAAAGGTCAGTCAGGCAAGGTGAAGTCGAAATTCGAATGGAATGACACGCCGGGTAACGGCAATAATCTGACAGGACTGGATATGTCGCCTGGTGGTTTGTTTATGTACAATTCTCAGGCAGATACAGACGACATGTATCAGTTTTCACGTGCCACCTACTGGACTACCGATGAGTTAGAGGACCCGTTGTTCCACACACCGGCTTTAGGTGCTGTGTATATTTATAACAGAATTATTGTATATAACACAGAGGGTAATCCGTCTGCCACTCATGGCTACAACTGGGGCCACTATGTGCGCTGCATCAGGCGATAAAGAGATGAAATAAGAAAACATTAAGAATAAAGATTGTAGTATGAGAAGAACATTATTATCATTGCTTGCCTGGGCAAGCATTAGCGTGGCTTTTGCGCAGACTACTTTTGTGGTAGACGACATCACCTACACCGTCAAAGAAGGGACGACGGAGGTGGAACTGACGAAGTTCGGCGAAGAAGCCAAGAAGATAACTGATTTGGTGATTCCTTCCTCTGTAACGTACGGTGACGTGAAGTACTCAGTGACGTCGATTGCTGACGATGAAAGTAAGTCTGAAGACCCTGTCTATGGCTATGGTAACGCTAAAACCATTAAGATTCCAGGCTCAGTAAAGCGAGTCGGTAACTATACGTTCTACAGGTGTTCGCTGACCTCTATCATGCTGGGTAACGGTGTAGAGGAGATTGGCGTCTATGCCTTCTCGGGCGGAAGTCTCGAACAGTTGGAGATTCCTGGCTCTGTGAAGGTCATCGGTGCCGATGCCTTCTTTGGCTCCTCGTCTGCTCAGAAGCTGAAGAAGCTGACGCTGCACGAAGGCCTGGAGGAGATAGGCGATGCCGCTTTCTGGGGACACGGCCTGGAGGAACTGGAGATTCCTGGTTCTGTCAAGAAGATCGGCAAGAATGCGTTTGCCTATGTTGGTAAGCTGAAGAAGCTGACGCTGAACGAGGGACTGGAGGAAATCGGCGATGGTGCATTCCAGAACGGTCTTTATACTTGGCAGAACACCAAGGATCTGACCAGCATCACGCTGCCTTCAACCCTGAAGAAGATTGGCTCTGAGGCCTTCTTGCGAGTTCCGTTGACGGCAATCAATATTCCCGCATCTGTCGAGGAGATTGGCGAGAGTGCCTTTGCCAAGACCAATATCACGAAGTACATCGTTGACCCGAAGAACCCTAACTTCATGGTTGACGAGGAATATGGTGCCCTGTTTAGCAAGGATGGCAGCATTCTGTATAGCATTCCGATGACGGGTGTCACGGAGATGGAGCTGAACTGTGCCGGAATCTTCGGCGGTGCCTTCTGGGGTAGCGAAATCAAGCGAGTTGAGCTGAGCGATGGTGTCAAGGTCATCTGGGACGATGCTTTCGTCGAGACAGCGTTGGAGCATATCTCTCTGCCCAACACTATTACTTATATTGGCTACGAGGCCTTTGCCGGCACCAAGCTGAAGGAGGTCGTGCTGCCCGAGAGTCTGTTCTTTATCGACCAGAGATGTTTTGCTGCGTGCTCTGAACTGACCTCGGTGGTCATCCCCTCCAGTGTCCAGTATATTGACAACAGTGCCTTTGTGTACTGTAACAAGTTGGCCTCTGTCACCTGCAAGGGAAGCAACCCTCCTGAACTGGCTGATGCCTACGACACAGACTACTATATCTTTAGCAGCGATTTCACGCTTTATGTTCCGAAGGGATGTAAAGACACTTATGCCGCTACACAGATTGGCGAGATGTACAACTACTGGCCCAACTACTATGCAAACATCGTCGAGACGAGCCAGGGTATCATCAAGCATGTGAGTTGCGCTCCTGTCTATGCCAGCGTGCTGGATGCCAGTCAGACTGCTGAGTTCCAGGTGACTTTTGCCGATGATGTTACTTGCATTGACGCCCTCCCTGCTGTCGGTGTACGCAAGGATGCTCCCTACAATGCCTCTATGGAGTTCGAAGGTGGCTGGACAGCCAGTGTCAGCGGCAAGACGCTGACCGTTACTGCCAAGAACGGTGCTGATGAGACGGCATCGTTTGCTACAGACAAAGAGCATGTGTATTACATTACCATTCCTGCCGGTGTGGTGAAAAATGCTGCTGGCGACCAGAACGAGTGCATCGTGCTGGGCTACTATGGCTACGGCCACGAGACGGGTATTGACCAGACTCTGAAGAGTGGCACACTTGGCAAGGGTAGCGTCGTTGCCCGCTACAATATCAACGGCCAGCAGACCACGGCTCAGCAGAAGGGTCTGCAGATAGTTCGCCTCAGCGATGGCAGCATCCGCAAGGTTGTAGTGAAGTGAACAGATTAACACAATATAAACTAAAAACAAACGAAGATGAAAAAGAAATTATTGAATTCATTTATGCTCGCGCTGGCTCTGCTGTTCTCGGCAGGAGCGTGGGCAGAAGATGTTACCTTCGACTTCGAAGCGAATCCTTGGGGGCATCCGACAGGGTCAAGCTCAGAAGTTGTATCCTCCATTATTACTGAACCCCTGGAATTACAGGGAGCGAGTATGCTTATAAAGCAGGGCGCAGGTAAAGCTCCTTACTATTGCAAGACAATGTCGAATACTATTCAGCTTCGTGTATTGAAAAACAATGTCATGAAGATTTACGCTCCTGCAGGTAAAGCTGTCACTAAGATTGAGTTTACAGCTCCGACATTTAACCTTAGTGCGGAGGGCCTCACTGACAAGACATGGACAGGTAATGCTACTTACGTGAAGTTCAAACCTTCAGGCTCCTGCTATTTAACAAAGATGGTTGTTACTCTGGCGTCTAAGAACAATGAAACTGTAACTCCTCCTGCTGAGGCAGAAGAAATAGTTTTCCTTGATATTGACGATGCCCAAGTACATTCAGCGTTTGATATCAATAATGGAGAATCATCTTATTTGAGCGAAGATTTGGTGCTTGTTGATGGACATCTCGACTATAGCGACACTATGAATCCCAAAATTGATGGTGAAAGTCGCGTGACAACAATATTCAAATGTTCTCCCGAAAAGCCCTCATCAAAGGCAACATATCGAAATCGTATTCAACGATCCACGCGTAGTGGGGCTTATACGACAAGTGTTCGTCTTTTTGATGGCACAATCACCATGAAGACAGATCCAGATAAAGTCATAAAGACCTTGAAGATGGATATTGGTACTAATTGCTATTTTTCTACGATTAATGGCAATCCTATTACAAAGGCTGAGCTGACTGCTGGTTATGATGTCAATGCCAATGAAGTAGTTCTCGCTATTGATGGCGAACAGACTACGGCTACTATTATCTATTCTCTCACATATACTCTTGCCGACAAACCTGCTGCTGCTGAGGTAACGCCGATTGCTCCCACAGCCTTCGACCCTGCTGACAATAGTACGTTAGGCAGCTACTTTAGCGCAGCTTTCACCGCCAAGTTCGACGAGGCTCTGACACTGGATAGCGAGAAGGCTGCTCAAATTAAGCTGTATAAGGGTAGCGTTGACGCTGCCAACGAGATTGCTCCCGAGGCTGGCGCATGGTCAGTACGTCTGGAGAATAGCAATAGGGACCTCTACATCTTCTCAATGGATGAGTACGGTGAGGGTGTCCAGACCATCATTACCGAGGAGGGCCAGAAGTACATCCTCGTGATTCCTGCTGGTATCGTCAAGAACGCTTCTGACGTAGCTAACGATGAGCTGACGCTGACGCTCAACGGCCCTGCTCCAACTATCAAGATGACAGCGGCCAACCCCGCCAACAACAGCGAGGTGGCATCAGCCTTTGCCGCTACGTTTAACGTTACGTTCGACAAGGCCATTACCATCAATAACGCCAAGGCTGCTGAAGTGAAGCTGTATGTCGATGCAGTCGGCGGTACGGAGATTGCTCCTGAGGCCGGTGCTTGGAGCCTTGACAAGGAAAGCGACGGCAAGACGCTGCGTATCTACAGTCTGGATGAGTTTGGTGAGGGTCCTCAGTTCATAACTCCAGAGGCTGGCAAGAAGTACATCCTGGTTGTTCCCGCAGGCATCGTGAAGAGCGCTGCCGAGGCAGAGAACGAGGAGATTAAGATTACCCTCGTCTGCCCCGAGCCTGCTCCGATTGCTCCCACAGCCTTCGACCCTGCTGAGGGTAGCGTACTGCCTAACTACTTCAGCGCATCGTTCACCGCCAAGTTTGACGAGGCCCTGACACTGGACGAGTCGAAGGTTGCCAACATCAAGCTCTATGAGAAGATGGGTGAGACAACCACAGAACTCACTCCCGACGATTCTTGGAAAGCAAGTCTGGAGAGTGGCAAGAAGAACCTCTTTATCTGGGCTGCTGACTACGATGGCTTCACTCAGGTCTTCGCAGCCAAGGAGGGTGCCAAGTATCAGTTGGTTATCCCTGCAGGCATCGTCAAGAATGCTGCCAATGTTGCTAATGACGAGCTGACGCTGACCCTCAATGGTCCTGTGCCTACCGTCAGTCTGGTAAGCACCGACCCTGTTGATGGTGCTAAACTTGCGGCTGGATATACAGCCAAGAGCTTCAGCCTGACCTTCTCTAAGGCTGTCTCTACTACCGACGAGCTGATCAACAGCGGCGTAACACTGAAGAAGAATGGTGCTGTCGTTGATACAGAGTCTTGGGGCTTCAGCCTGAGCAATGAGAACAAGACCGTGCAGGTGTTCGGCAAGGATATGGACGGCTACACCGATACTTATCAGGTGGCTGCCGGTGATGTCTTCGTGCTGACCATTGCCAAGGATGTGTTCACGACTGCCGATGGTGCCAAGAATGATGAGATTCAGGTTACGCTGAATGGTCCGGAACTTGTTATCACCGAGTTGGTGCTGGAGAGCAGCAATCCTGCCAACGGCGCTGTGCTGGAGGCTGGTTATCAGCCCATGACCTTCAACCTGACCTTCGCTGAGGCTACTACGACTACTGCTGAGAAACTGAATGCCGGCGTGACGCTGACCAAGAACGGCACCAAGGTAGACGTTGAGTCTTGGGGCTTCAGCCTGAGCAATGAGAACAAGACCGTGCAGCTGTTCGGTATGGACATGGACGGCTACACCGATAGCTATAAGGTAGAGGAGGGCGATGTCTTCGTGCTGACCATTGCTAAGGGCGTGTTCACCGCTCCTACTGCTCAGAACGAGGAAATCAAGATTACGTTGAATGGTCCTGCCGCTCCCGCTGCAGCCTTCAACCCGACGAAGATTGAGCCGGGCGACGGCGATGAGCTGTTCAAGTTCTATGCTAACTATGCAATGCCTCACCTGGAGCTGACTTTCGACGGCAATATCGCACAGGTTCTGCAGTCTAAGCCTGCCATCGAGCTGCGTAAGGGCAGTGCTGACGGAGAGGTTCTGCCTATTCCTGGCTGGAAAGCCGTTGTCGCTGACGAGCAGCCGAACATGCTGCTGATTGATGCTTGGGATTATAATACAGGCAATAATGTATGGTTCGAGGCCGAGGATGTCGACTACTACTGGGTTATTCCTGCTGGTATCGTCAAGAATGCCGAGGGTGGACAGAACGAGGTTATCACACTGAGCCAGAAGGGTATCGTTAAGCCGCTGACCGTCGTGAGCACTACTCCTACTAACAAGAGCAGCGTGGATCCTGGCTACAAGAACTTCCAGTTCTATGTCACCTTCGAGGAGGATATCGAGATTGCTGTTGCTACTCCTAACGATGTGAAGTTCTACGAGAACGATGCGGAGAAGCTGCCCTTCGGTGCCGATGACGTTTATGCCGGTGCTGTTGACGTATGGCATGCCTTGAAGGAAGATGCCAAGACGCTCTATATCTGGGGTGACGACGGCTACGGATTGGTTGATAGTTATCAGGCAGTTGCTGGTGCAACTTATAAGCTGGTCATTCCTGCCGGTGTGGTGAAGGATGCCAAGGGTAACGCCAATGGCGAGATTACCATTGAGTTTACTTGCAGCGCAGGTGATGGCATTAACGTCCTGAAGGTGAACGCTTCGGATAAGGATGCCGCTAAGTTCAACATTGCCGGTCAGCGTGTTGACAACGGCTTCAAGGGTCTTGTCATCAAGAACGGCAAGAAGGTCGTGATTAAGTGAGAATAGAGCAGAAATCCTCACTTCTATAAATGTAAACGGGAAGACTGACGAAAGGTCTTCCCGTTTTCTTGTTCTTCTTTTCCCGTCAGTTGTTCTTCCATTGTATGGCGAGCATGGTGAGGTCGTCGCTTTGCTCGGCATTACCTACAAACTGGTGGACGGCTTCCGTCATCTGCTCGATGAGCGGCTGTGGCTGGTATTGCTTTTTAGCCAGCAGCTCGGTGGCGAGTTTCAGGATGCGCTTGTTGCCGAACTGTGCGTGGTTGATGTCCTCTGCCTCATTCAGACCGTCGGTATAGAGGAAGATGGTGGTCTGCGGCGATACCTCTGTCTCCTGTAGCGAGAAGTTGAAGTTGGGTATGACACCTACAGGCAGGTTGGCATCGCACAGCAGTGGACCCACGCCTTGTCCGATGAGCATCGGCGCATCGTGGCCGGCATTGCAGTAGAGCATGTGGCCGTTGCTGAGGTCGAGCACTCCGACGAAGAGGGTAACGAACATGCACGAGTCGTTGCCTTCGACGATGGCATTGTTCAGTGCGCTAACAATGGTGTCTGGCTTGTTGACATGCTTCGAGATGTTGCGGAACAGCGAGCGTGTCACTGCCATGACCAGCGAGGCGGGAATGCCTTTTCCCGATACGTCGCCGATGCAGAAGAAGAGCTTCTCGTCGCGCAGGTAGAAGTCGAAGAGGTCACCACCCACGCCCTTGGCAGGGGTCAGCTGTCCGAAGATGTCGATGTCGTTACGCTCCGGGAAGGGAGGAAAGACTTTGGGCAGCATGGCCATCTGGATGTTGTGGGCAATGCGCAGCTCACTCTGCATCGAGGCTTTTTCCGCTGTTCTTTGCTTCAGCTCGTCCATATAGTGGCTCAGCGATTCCTGCATGTTCTCGAACGAGTCGCGCAGCAGTCGTATCTCGTCATGGTTCTTGACGTCGGGCAGCTGCACGTCGAAGTTTCCATCACCGACTTCACCTACGAGTTGTGCCAGTCGCTTCAGGGGCTTGGTAGCATGGCGCACGACAAAGTGGCAGACGATGAGTGCTACAATCATGCCGATGACCATGATGATGACGACGAGTATTCCTACGAAGTAGCCTGCGATGTCGATAGCCATTGCCGGTGTAACAATCACGGTAGTCCATCCGGTGCGTTTGACGGGTCCATAGAAGATATAGGAGGAAACTCCTTCGAAGTCCGTCTTGAGGGCATAGCCGTCTTTATCTACCAGATAGGCTCTCTTGCCTAACTTGATGGAGTCAGCTATCTGGTTGTCAAGAGTGTCTTTGCTGAGTTCTACCTCATCGTACAGGTTGGCTCTGAGCAGTCGCTTGCTGTCGGGGTGTGCCAAGTATCTGCCGTCGCGCTGTAGGATGAAACTGTAGGCAGCATATCTTTCTCTGGTCTCATCTTTATTCAAGTCATCCTTCGATGAAAACCACCAGCTGTTGTAGTTTTTCTCGTCAATGTATTTAAGGTGCTCCTGCAGTTGCTTGAGCGAGACGTCGGTTCCTAAGACGGCGACGACTTTCCCGTGTTGGTCGCAGAGGGGCATGGAGTAGGTGGTCAGCAAGTCCTTGGCACCACTGTCGTCAAAGTAGGCGTCGGTCCAGTAGCCGTTCTCCTTGTCAGCTTTCAGACCTTTGGTGAACCATTCTGCGCGGAGGTAGTTGTGTTCTTCAGAGCCTATCTGCTCTACTTTAATGCCCGTGGCATCGGTGCTGTCGCGGGTGGCATAGAGCTCATACCAACGTCCTCTCTGCGGGAAGTAGTTGTCGATGAATCCGATGCCTACTCCCGTGATGTGGGGATTCTCCTGAATCATGTCTCGCAGCTTCTCTTCTAACTCCTTGCGGTTGTTGAGGCTTTGCTCAATCAGCACGTCATGGTTCTTGGCTGCCAGCTCCACGAAGCTAAGTCTGCTGTTGATGCTCTCGTTGGTATAGTCCAGCATGTTCATGCGGTTGAGGCATTCTATCTCAGTGAATGACGATGCCACCAGCATATACAACTCGTAGGAGACTGCTCCGATGGTAATGAGTAGTGAGAGGGTCAGCCAGCGTACCAGTCGGCTGCTAAAGGAGCGGAATTTCTTTTTCTTAGACATGCGCGTGTTTCTATGTATTACTGTTTTATGAAGCGTTTACGATTGGCGGGGCTTGACTTTCAGCAGGAAGGTAACGCAGAAGCCTACGAGGAAGATGACGCAGGTGCCCAGCACGATAGCCAAGTAGGGGTGCAGGTGCGGGCCAGGCAAGTTCCACATATCGGCGAGCGATATCCATCCGATGACCAGTATACCGCCGAGGCATCCTATGACGGCTGCCGCGCGGTTGATTTGCTGTGGGATGCAGCCTAAGAGGAACAGTCCCAGCATACCGCCGGAGAAGATGCTCGACAGGGTCCACCAGGCGTCGATAATGCTCTCTACCGACAGCATGGCAATAGCCACGCAGGCGCCGAGGAGTCCCACGCCAAAGCTGCTGAGGCGCACAATGGCGAGTTCCAAGCGGCGGTGCTTTTCCTCGTTCCCCCGTGCCTCCGTGCCCCCGCTCCTCCGAATCTTATGAAAGAGAGGTCGCACGTAGTCCGTGAGGATAATCGTGGCAGCGGAGGTGACCGACGTCGAGACGGTGCTCATGCCTGCGGCGAAGATAGAGGCTATCAGCAAGCCGCGCAGACCGACAGGCAGTCCGTTGACGATGAAGTAGGGGAATACATAGTCTGGCTTCGCCGCAATGTGCTCAGGTAGGGGAGCCACGCCGGCAGCGTAGTAGCTGTAGAGCGCGCTGCCGATGAGGAAGAACAGTGCCGACACGGGGATGAACAGATAACCGCCGAAGAGGGCAGAGAACTTCGCATCCTTGTCGGTCTTGGCGGCATGGTAGCGCTGCACGTAGTTCTGGTCGATGCCGTAGTTCTGCAGGTTGATGAAGATGCCGTAGATGAGGCACACCCAGAACGTGGAAGTCGTCAGGTCGTCGGTGAACGCTCCCAAGGAGAACTTATTGCCCATAGGCGCGTTCGCTGCCAGTTCGAAGGTCTGCATCGGTCCTTCGGGCATGGAGAACATCAGGATGCCTAAGCACAGCAGGGCACCGCCGATGAGGATCAGTCCCTGAATGGCGTCTGCCCAGATGACGGCTTTCAGTCCTCCCATCATCGAGTAGATGATGATGCCGATAGAGGTGAGGATAATGACGGAGTGCATGTCCCAGCCCATGAGGATGTACATCGGTACGGCCAGGAGGTAGAGGATGCTACCCATGCGGGCTATCTGTGTCAGCAGGTAGCAGGCCGAGGCGTAGATGCGCGCCCATGCCCCGAACTTCTCCTCTAAGAAGGTGTATGCCGACACGGAGCCGCTGTGGCGGTAGAACGGCACGAAGTATTTAGCGGCGAAGTAGCTGGCAATAGGAATGCTGAGCGAGAACACGAAAGCGTTCCAGTCGGCAGCGAACGCCTTGCCCGGATAGCCGATATAGGAGATGCTGCTGACGTAGGTGGCAAAGATGCTCATGCCCACCACCCAGCCGGGGATGCTGTGACCTGCCGAGGTGAATTCGTCGGCGCTGCTGCCCTTCTTGAAGAACGAGCAGCCGAAGACCACCACGCCCAGCGTGAAGACGATGAAAACGATAAAGTCTATTAAATGCATGATTGAGAAAATGAGAAAATGAGAAAATGAGAGATTGAGAAAATTATTTCTTGTTGTTCTCTTTACTTTTCTTTATTATTTTTACTAATGTTCCAATGATAATGTTTAAATCATTTTGTATTGATGAATATTCTTTTTCAGTGAGGGTATTGGATCTTAAAAGAAGTTTTAACCAGTATTCTGTTTCGTTTGCTTCTTTGAGTGCTATGTTCAACTTGTTAGTGAAGTCTGCTTTACTTTGGGCGTTTTTGCTTTCTGCGATATTGGCTCCTATGCTTGTGCCTGACCTATATATCTGCAGGGAGATAACATTTTCGTGTTTCTCGTTTTGGAGATATTTGTATAGACCTATGATACGCAGCGCGAAATCTTCCGTCTGTTTAGCTATCAAGTTGTTGTTAAGCATAATCCGCTCCTCCATTTCTCATTTTCTCATTTTCTCAATTTCTCAATCTCTCCTATGGGTAGTGCGGCGAGAGCTGCCTGTATCTTGGCACGCTCGGGGACTTCGAACTTGTAGAAAGGCGAGGCCACGAAGTCATCGTTGATAACACCTAAGATGCTGAGCGCACACTTCAGACCCTTCAGATAGCTCGAGCCGTGCTTGCCAACGCTGTAGATGGTGGTGGAAATCTGCATGATGAGCCGCTGCAACTTCAGCATGCGGTCAATGTCGCGCGCCTTGGCAGCGTCGTACATCGCCACATACAGCTCCGGAAACATGTTCGCACCGCCGTTGATACCGCCGTGACCGCCCATCAGCACGCACTCGCCGGTAATCTCCTCGGGACCTACCAGCATAGCGAAGTCCTTGCGCTGCTGCATCTTGTACATCACACTCTGGAAATAGACGGCGTTGGCACTCGAGTCCTTGAATCCCACAACCTGCTCCAACTGTCCTAAGCGTGCCACCGTGTCGGGGGCAAAGCTCACCTTCACATGGCTGGGCATGTTGTAGAGGAAGACGGGCAACGGCAACTGCGGCACCAGCTCCTCGTAGAACTGCGCCAGCTCGGGCTGACCGGTAGCGAAGTAGTAGGGTGGGGCAGAAACCACGCCGTCAGCACCGTAGTCGGCAGCCTTCTTCGCCAGTCGCACGCTCTCCTCGATGCTCGTGTCGGTGATGCACGCCAGCAGCGGCAGGCGTCCGCGGTTGATGCGGCACGACTCCTTGATCATCTGCTTGCGGACGTCGTAGCTCAGACTCTGCTCCTCGCCGGTCGTTCCCAGCACGAAGAGGCCGTGTACGCCGCCTTCGATGAGGTGCTCTATCAGCCGTTCCAAACTCTCTACGTCCAGTGTCTCGTTGTCCTTCAGCGGTGTTACCAGCGGAGGAATGATGCCGCTCAGCGGTCTTTTGAATGTTGTTTCCATTGTTATTGTTGTTTTTAGTACATACTGTTAAAAGGGCTTGGCGGAACCAAGCCCTACTATAAAGACGACCGTAAGGTCGTTTTGTCACCAGCGCCAACGGCTTTTGCCTTGCTCGCCAACGGCTTTTGCTTTGTTCGACAACGGCTTTCGCCTTCCTCGAGAACGGCTTTCGTTAATTCGTGACTTAAGTCAAGAGATGTCGTGACTTAAGTCAAGAGATGTCTTGACTGTAGTCAATGGATTTCTTGACTATAGTCAACAGGTCGGTCAAAGCGGCTTTCGCGGTTGATGAGGGCCGTGTTTGCGGTTGACGAAAGCCGTGCTTGCCATGGGCAAAGATAGTGCCCGCTGGTCGCAAAGAGAGTGCTTGCCGTTGGTTAAGATAGTGTCTGCCAGTGGCAAAGAGGGGGCCTCCCAGTGGCAAAGAGGGGGTGGAAAGGCGGCGAGGCGTAATTTTTCGTCATCTTTGGTGGTAAATTCAGAGAAATTGCGTACCTTTGCACCCAAATTGTAAAAAAGTAAAACAGTTGAATTGTAAATCTCTACAATAGATTGTAAAATAGTAAATTGTCAAATTGTAAATGAATATGATGACAGCCAACGAGATTCGCGACTCATTCAAGAAGTTCTTTGAGTCGAAGCAACACGCCATCGTGCCCTCTGCACCGATGGTTATCAAGGACGACCCCACGCTGATGTTCACCAATGCCGGTATGAACCAGTGGAAAGATATCATTCTGGGTACCCGCGACCCGGAACCACGCCGCCGTGCCGATACGCAGAAGTGTCTGCGCGTCAGCGGTAAGCACAATGACTTGGAGGAGGTAGGTCACGACACCTATCACCACACCATGTTCGAGATGCTGGGCAACTGGTCGTTCGGCGACTACTTCAAGGAAGGTGCCATCGACATGGCGTGGGAGTATCTGGTGGACGTGCTGAAGCTGAACCCGGAAGACCTCTACGTGACGGTGTTCGAGGGCTCGCCTGAAGAGAATATTCCCCGTGACGACGAGGCAGCGAAGTACTGGGCAAAGCACGTGCCTGCCGACCACATCATCAACGGCAACAAGCACGACAACTTCTGGGAGATGGGTGACACAGGTCCCTGCGGTCCCTGCTCCGAGATTCATGTCGATAGCCGTACCCCCGAGCAGCGCAAGGCCAGCGGTATCAGCGGTCGCGACCTCGTGAACAAGGACGATCCGCAGGTTATCGAGATATGGAACATCGTGTTCATGCAGTTCAACCGCAAGGCCGATGGTTCTCTGGAGCCGCTGTCGATGAACGTCATCGATACGGGTATGGGCTTCGAGCGTCTGGTGCGCATGCTGCAGGGTAAGCACTCCAACTACGATACCGACGTCTTCCAGCCCATCATCAAGATGGAGCAGCAGCTCACGGGTCTCTCTTATGAGACCTTTGAGGCCCAAGAGGCCCATGGGGCCAATAAGGCCAATAAGGCCAATAAGGCTCAGGAGGAAATCAACGTCGCTATGCGTGTCTGTGCAGACCACCTGCGTGCCGTTGCCTTCTCGATAGCTGACGGTCAGCTGCCCTCGAATGCGAAGGCTGGCTACGTCATCCGCCGCATCCTGCGCCGTGCCGTGCGCTATGCCTACACCTTCCTCGGACAGAAAGAAGGATTCCTCTACCGTCTCGTGCCCACACTGGTGGAAGAGATGGGCGACGCCTTCCCCGAGTTGAAGGCCCAGCAGCAGCTCATCACCAAGGTCATCAAGGAAGAGGAAGACAGCTTCCTGCGCACCCTCGACAAGGGTATCGCCCTGCTCGACAAAGCCATGGCAGAAATAAAAGCCACAACTCCCGACGCTTCTCCGTCGGGTCTAATCCTCGACGGCGTCCAGGCCTTCCGCCTCTTCGACACCTACGGTTTCCCCCTCGACCTCACGGAGCTCATCTGCCGTGAGAACGGCTTTACCGTCGATGAGGAGCAGTTCAACGTCGAGATGCAGAAGCAGAAGGAGCGTGCCCGCAACGCCGCCGCCGTGGAAAACAGCGACTGGGTGACCATTGACCATTCAACATTGAACATTGAACATTCCGCTGCGCAAATGGAGGCGGATGCCAACAATGTTCAATCTTCAATGTTCAATGTTCAATCAGAACAAAAGTTCGTCGGCTATGACTACACCGAATACAACTGCCACATCCTGCGCTACCGCAAGGTGACTCAGAAGAAGAACGAGTTCTACGAGCTGGTGCTCGACAACACCCCGTTCTACGGAGAGATGGGTGGTCAGGTAGGAGACTGCGGTGTGCTCTGCAACGAGAACGAGACCGTCGAAATCATCGATACCAAACGCGAGAACGGACAGAGCGTCCACATCGTCAAGCAACTGCCGAAAGACCCCGCAGCGGAGTTCATGGCTTGCGTCGATACCGACAAGCGTAATGCCTCTGCCGCCAACCATACTGCTACCCACCTGCTGGACTACGCCCTGAAGCAAGTGCTGGGCGACCACGTGGAGCAGAAGGGTTCGTTCGTCAGCCCCCACACGCTGCGCTTCGACTTCTCGCACTTCCAGAAAGTCAGCGACGACGAGTTGCGACAGGTGGAGCGCATGGTGAACGACATGATTCGCCAGGACATCCACATCGACGAGCACCGCGACGTGCCCTTCGACGAGGCAAAGAAACTCGGTGCCATCGCCCTCTTCGGCGAGAAGTATGGCGACAAGGTGCGTGTGGTACGCTTCGGTCCGTCGTGCGAGTTCTGCGGTGGTATCCATGCCAGCAGTACCGGTCGCATCGGTTTCTTCAAGATTCTCAGCGAGAGCAGCGTGGCTGCCGGTATTCGCCGTATCGAGGCCGTCACTGGACAGGACTGCGAGGATCTGATTTACTCTTACGAGAATACCATCCGTAGCATCCGCTCGTTCTTCAGCAACGGTCAGGACCTGCTGGGTGTCATCCAGAAGTATGTCGATGAACACGACGCAATGAAGCACGAACTGGAGCAGTTCCAGGCTCAGGCTGTCGAGACGCTGAAGGAGAAGGTCATCAGCAAGGCTCAGAACGTCAATGGCGTACAGGTTGTCACCGCCACGCTACCCATCGAGCCGCAGATGGCCAAGGACCTCGTCTTCAAGGTGCGCGAGGCCATTCCCGAGAACCTCGTCTGCGTCATTGGCTCGAAGTTCCAGGGCAAGCCGCTGCTCAGCGTCATGCTCTCTGACGATATGGTGAAAGACCACGGCCTGAATGCCGGACAGATGATTCGCGAGGCTGCCAAGCTCATCCAGGGAGGTGGTGGCGGTCAGCCGCACTATGCATCAGCCGGCGGTAAGAACATCGATGGTCTCTCTGCCGCTATCGACAAGGTCGTCGAGTTGGCGAAGTTGTAAAAGAAGACCCACCCCAGCCCTCCCTATAGGGAGGGGGATGTGAGAAGTAAGAGGTGAGAAGTAAGAAGTAAGAGGATGGTTTTACGTCGGAGTATTCTTTCAGGAATACTTGTGTGGCTCCTGGCTTCACAAGCCTATTCTCTAACCTCTACTTCCGACCCGCATAGTCTTAGGTTGATGGGCATCCCCTTAGAAGGCGTTATCGACAGCGTCATCCCCCGGTTGAAAGCTGCCGAGTGGACACCCTGGGGCGATGCCGACGACGGAGAAGACTTCTTCTTCCGTGGCAAGTTCTACGGCATCCGCGCCAAACTCATGGTCAGCGTCAAGCCGGAGACGAAGATGGTGACGTCGGCATACGTCACCGTTGGCCCCTACAGCACGCAGCAGATGCTGGAGCGCAACTTCCAGTACTTCCTGCACAAGATGAAGCAGGAGCATGGCGAACTGAAACAGCATGACAATGCGTGGGTAGGCATCGGCGACGAGGGCAGCGTCAAACTCTCCATTGTCGATAACGACAACGGGTCGCACGACATTCGCGTGCTTTACCTCGTGGAGGGTGCCTACTACAAGGACGCCGTCAGCAGAGGACTCTACGGTCCTGTTCAGGAGGTAGTAACGGAGAATGCCGTCAGCGAAGACCAGTTCATGCACTTCTCGCAAGACGGACAACTGGAGAATGCTGACATGCAGGAGCGGCAGTACGACACCTACGGCTATCTGCAGCGAGCCCGCATGGTAGAGAAGAAAGGCTACTCGCTGATTCATTACGAATACGACAGCCAATACCAGCTGAAGCGGAGTACGCAGGAAAATCCCGTGGCAGGAGTGCTCTACGTCCACGAATACACCTACGATGCCAATGGCGAGGTGAAGTCGGAGAATATGAAGGTGTGGGAGAAGGAAGAATGTGTACTCACCATCACCCTGCGTAACAACTTCCTGACACGTGACGACCACGGCAACTGGACTACCAACTCGCTGTCGCTGTCGTACTGGGAAAAGGGTGCGCAAAGTCAGCAGACCACCGTCTTGCAGAAACGCACCATCGCCTATTATGAATAAAACGGAGACCCACCCCCAGCCCCTCCCTGTGAGGGAGGGGGAGATAGAAATTATATATTCCTATGTTCAAAGTATTAGCTTTTGATGCTGATGACACGCTATGGGACTGCCAGTCGTGGTTCGACGAGGTGCAGCGGAAATGCTGCGACCTGCTGGCTCCGTGGGCATCGGCGCGTGAGGTAGGTCAAGGACTCTTTGAGACGGAGCGCAAGAACCTGCCGCTGACAGGCTATGGCACGAAGGCCTTCACGTTGTCGCTTATCGAGAATGCCGTCCGCATCTCTCACGAACAGGTGACGGGCGATGTCATCATGAAGCTGCTCGACTTGGGCAAGGAACTGCTGAACTTTCCCACCACACCGCTTCCCGAGGTGGAAGAGACGCTGCGCCAGTTGGCAGCATTGCGCCGCTATCGCCTGGTGGTGTTTACCAAGGGCGAGCTGATGGACCAGGAAGGGAAGTTGCAACGCTCTGGACTGGAGCAGTACTTCTCGCATGTCGAGACGGTCTCCAACAAGACGGAGCAGGAGTATCGGCAGTTGTGCGAGAACCTCGGCGTGGCTCCCGAAGAGACCCTGATGGTTGGCAATTCCTTCCGCTCGGACATCGCGCCGGCATTGGCAGCGGGAGCATGGGCGGTACATATCCCTTACCATGTGGTATGGGAACTGGAGAAGAGCGAGGAGTTTCCCCACGACCGTCTCCGCAAAATCACACACTTCGGCGAGTTGCTGGAAATCGTAGGCTAAGGGCTACGAAACATCCCCCTATACTTATATATATAAGGAGAACCTGCAAGGCTGACGGATAGAGTCCGTCGATGCTGCAGTAGGGTAGTGTGGCTACCGCCTCCAGGAGCCGCTGCATCAGTACGACACAGCCCTTGAGCACTTGCGCCACTCCCACGGCTATCACCTGCCACCCGCTGACAACAATCAGCAGGAGACTCAGGTGCAGGAGGAGCGTGGCCATTGGAACGACGATGTAGTTGCTGAGCAGGAACCACGTGGCAAAGCGTCCGAAGTAGTAAGCCACCAAAGGCGCTGTGCCTATCTGTGCTGCGATGCTGACAGTGGTTAAAGCCCATAGTTTGCTGAGCCAGCGGTGGCGCTGCTGGACGTGCAGCGGTATCAGACTGTTGAGCCACGGATTCCAGAGCGCGATGGCGAGTACCGCCATGAACGACAGCTGGAAGCCGATGTCGTAGAGGGCCAAGGGATGGATAAGAAGCATGACGATGGCAATGAATGCCAGCACGTTGACCGATGCGTGCCCTCGGTAGCCTACCGACAGCAGGGCGAAAACGCTGATCATCGATGCCGAGCGGGTCACGCTGGGTGAAAGTCCTGTCAAGACGGCAAAGCCCCAGATGGCTGCCACGATGATGACCTGCGACAAGAGACGGGCACGCCGCCAGCCGAACAGCAGGGTGACGATGCTGTAGATAATCATCAGGTGCATGCCGCTCAACGCCAAGATGTGGGAGGCTCCGACCTTCGCATAGATGTCTTTGACACGAGGGTCTAATGCCGACTTGTCGCCCAGCGTCATGGCAGCCACAACGCTATAGCTGTCGGCAGGCATCTCCCATTGCCTGTAGGTCTCTAATAGCTGATGGCGCCACAGCAGAAAGCGCAGTCGCAGTCGTTCGCCGATCGAGAACGCCTCTAAAGATACTTCCTGCCATTGCCATTGGTCGCCGCGGACAAATGCCTCACCCGTGAACCCTTGGCACTGCAGATGGCGGCGGTAGCTGAAATGACCGGACTGCCATTCGTGTATCGGGCGGATGGCGGTGCTAATCAGCAGCCCGTGACCGATTGCAATCTTTTCGCTGTCGGCATCGCGGAGGATGCGTAGCTTCAGCTTGTGATGCCCTGTAGCCGTCAGCACGTCCAGTACCACCCAACGCGCTTTGACTACTGGCTCGCTGACGACCACCACCTCCCGCTCCATGCGCTCCTTCGGCCATGTGACGTCCAATGCCTGCCGCTGGCGTGCCCCTAAAGTCAAACCTAACAACAGACAGCACAGCCAGATGCCTGCCGTCTGCCAGCGCGGCCAGCGATAGAGCAAGGCTGTGACAACCACAGCTATCCCCAGCGCCGCCAGCCCCGCCGTCCATGTAGGATAACCGACGAGTGCTGTCAGCCCATCGTGAAGGTAGTCGTTCAACACGATGCCTGCTATCAGACAGAGAGCCAAAGGAAACAACGGTGCATGTATCTTCATGGGTACAAAGGTACGCATAAACGAGAGAAATGCAAAAGAAAAACGCGTTTTTCCTTTGCATTTCCGAGTGCTAAGTACTTTCGACGAAGTCAAAGGTACGCAGAGTTTGGCAGATAAATGTATTGACATGGTGGTTAAAATAGTTAAATAATTATAAAAGTACGCCTTTTACCCCCATTTTTCATCTTTCATCTTTCATCTTTCATTTTTTCGTCGTACCTTTGCAGTCCGATTATGGGGGAGAGACTTAGAATCCCCGTGAATCTCCGTGTGAATAGCGGTGTCTTTGGCCGGGCATTGTGGTTCGTGAATCGCTGGTTCAGTGTACGTTAGACTACTTGCGGAGCGTTAGACCTTCGCTGGTGGTTATTTGTGCGCATAAGAGAGAAATTAAAGAATGTTTTTTAGTAGTAAAATTTAAAAGAAGAAATGAACACTTTAAGTTACAAGACTGTTTCCGTTAGCAAGGAAGCTGCTCGCGAGCAGAAGGAATGGGTGGTTATCGACGCTACCGACCAGGTAGTAGGCCGCCTCGCTTCAAAAGTAGCTAAGATTATTCGCGGAAAGTACAAGCCCACCTTCACTCCTAACCAGGACTGTGGTGACAACGTTATCATCATCAATGCACAGAAGGTGGTATTCACTGGTAAGAAAGAGACTGATAAGGTCTATACCCGCTACACTGGCTATCCCGGTGGTCAGCGTTTCAACACTCCCGCTGAGCTCCGCAAGAAGCCTTTCGGTGTAGAGCGCATTCTGAAGCACGCTGTGAAGGGTATGCTGCCCAAGGGTCCCCTTGGTCGTTCGCTGCTCAACAACCTCTTTATCTATGAGGGTACCGAGCATCCCCACGAGGCACAGAAGCCCAAGGCTATCGACATCAACCAGTATAAATAAGTTTAAAGTTTAAAGTTTAAAGTTTAAAGATAAGATGGAATACATCAATGCAATAGGTCGTCGCAAGAGCTCTGTAGCTCGCGTTTATCTGTCAGAGGGTACTGGCAAGATCACGATCAACAAGAAAGACTTGGAAGTATATTTCCCCTCTGCTATCCTGCAGTACGTGGTAAAGCAGCCCCTGAACCTGCTGGAGGTAGCTGAGAAATATGACATCAAGGCCAACCTCGATGGTGGTGGTTTCACCGGCCAGAGCCAGGCTCTGCGTCTGGCTATCGCCCGTGCACTGGTTAAGATCAATGCCGAGGACAAGAAGAACCTGAAGGACCATGGCTTCCTGACCCGCGATGCTCGTGAGGTTGAGCGTAAGAAGCCCGGTCAGCCCAAGGCTCGTCGTCGCTTCCAGTTCAGTAAGCGTTAATACTGGACTACGTTTAGTATCTAAACCGACGGGACTCTGGCTAGTACTGCTAGTAAGACTAGTACAACTAGACTACCCGCTGGTTGATCTAACAAAAGATTAAAAAGAAAGTAAACAACAATTAAAAGAAAAGCAAAAATGGCAAGAACAAATTTTGACCAACTGCTGCAGGCTGGCTGCCACTTCGGCCACCTGAAGCGTAAGTGGAACCCCGCAATGGCTCCCTACATCTAT
>CACYOC010000015.1 GCA_902775975.1 uncultured Bacteroidales bacterium
GAGGTATATGGATAATATATTCTGGAAGGTATCTACCACCAGCGTTTTGCCACTTTCAATGTCGAAGGCCTTCTCCAAAATACGGATATATCCGGCACTGACGCGAGCCAGAAGTGAGAGCACATCTTTGCCGTCGAGATTATAGCGGTCTATGATCTTGTTCAGAGACCTGCGCAAATCCTCGGCAGCAGGAGCCAGACGGCGTTCCTGTTGAAACAGCTCTAATATCAATTGTTCTTCGTCCATATATCTTGTTTTAGTTCGTTTACTTTCTTGAAACCTCGCCGAGCTTCACAGTCCAACGAGGGGGTGTTTATTTTTATTTATTAATAACTTAATTTTCCGGCTCTCTTGCCGTAATTCCCAATGATACTCGGGAAATATGTTTACGTCCTCGCGGGAGAGGGTTACGTTTCTCTTGTTTTAGCTCGCTTTTTCTTGAAAGCCTCGCGATTCTCACGAACAGCGAGGTTAGTGAATTTTTATACAAAGCTTGTTTCTTAATGAAACATCTGAGCTCCACAGAGCACAGGGGGCTACGTGCATAGCAGGCGGCAGGCCTCGTCGGTCAGCATGTCCCACTCGTCGAGTGCCTCGACGGGCGAGAGGCCATGACGGCGGGCAACCTTATACTCGAAGGTCAGACCGTAGCGGTCGGCAATGCGCAAGGCAATGCGATCCTGAGGGTTGGGCTTACGACGCCTGTGACATATCATGCACGAAAGGGATTAAACGACAAAGCCCTGCGGCAACGGGGGCTAACCTCGTGCTGCAGGGAATGTGCGTAGAGTAAATATAATGTGGGGAGAGGGCTACCTGAGGAAACTGGGGGGGGCAAAATCTGAGTGCATATCAGCACCTTAGCACCGACATCCATCCTCGTAGCTTCTCTCTTCATTGGTTTCATGCCGACAAAATTACAAAGAAATAAGCAAACCACCAAAACTTTCACCTAAAGAATTGGAAAATACCAGAAAATAAAGCTTGGTAAAAATAAAAAGCACCGTAGGTGACTTTTCTGACACTAAAATACATAAAGAAGGAGGACATACCTTCACGATAGGCACATCCTCCTTGTTTTCTTTTACGCCTGTTTTACAGCAGGGCCTGGATCTTCTCTTCCAATACGGCCTTGGGCTGTGCGCCTACCAGCTTGGTAACCATCTGTCCGTCCTTGAAGAACAGGATGGTGGGGATGTTGCGGATGCCGAACTCTACTGCCAGCTCTTCGTTCTCCTCGACGTCGCACTTGCCGACGATGATCTTGCCGTCATACTGCTCGGCAAGTTCGCTGATGACAGGAGCCAGCATGCGGCAAGGACCGCACCATGTTGCCCAGAAATCTACTACTAACGGCTGTGCGCCATTCTTCAAACTCTCGAAGTTTTCGCTTGTGATTGTTACTTCCATAATCTTAATTTACAATTGAACGATTTACAATTTACAATTTATTTTTATATTGAGCTATTTAACAATTGATTTACAATTTCTTTAATTTAAACACAGAGACACAGAGATATAGAGTTTTAATTTCTCATTTCTCATTTGAATTTCTCATTTCTCATTACTCATTTCTCATTTGAATTACTCATTACTCATTTCTCATTTTTACTTGGCTCTAACCTTTAACCGTTAACCTTTAAACTTTAAACTTTACCCCCTCCCTCCACAGGGAGGGTCGGGGTGGGTCTTCTAATTGATTTTATAGTCCAGGGCGGGTGTCTGCTCGATATACTGCAGGAGGGAGCTCTTGACGTCGATCTGCTTGGTGGTGCTGCGAAGCAGGACATGGTGTTTGCCGGTGGAGTCGTGCAGCTGGAAGAAGAGCTTGGTGGTTCCCGGATAGTCGCTGATGAGCTCGTTGAGCTCGGTGACGATCTGGTCGTCGAGCAAATCGGTGGTCAGCGAGATGGTGATGCGGTCGATGGCTCGATCCTTGATGGATTGCAGGTACTCTATGTTCTGCACCTTTAGCTGCATGATGTCGCTGTACTGGAAGCGGGGTTGTACCTTGGCGGTGACATAGACCGACGCTCCTTCGGTGAACATGCCGCTCCATCGTCCCCAGTCTTCACCGAACAGGGCCAGCTCGCCGGAGCCTTCGAAATCTTCCAAGGTGACGAAGCCGCAGGGTCTGCCACGCTTGTCGAAACGGGTGCGGACGCCGGTCACGATACCGCCGATGATGACATCCTCGCGGTCTTTCAGCTGGTTGACGTCTGCCAATTCGTCACATCGGGTGTTGCAGAGGTTGTCGAGAACGATCTTGTATTCGTCCAACGGATGGGCGGAGAGGTAGATGCCTACCAGCTCGCGCTCTTTGTTGAGTCGCTCTATGTCGCTCCAGCGTATCTCGGCCTTGGGCAGCATGGGGGTCTGTATCTCCACGCCGTCGTCGAAACCGCCGAAGAGGGAGTTTTGTGCCTGTTGCTTCTCTGCCTGGTAGGTCTGACCGTAGCGCATCACGATGTCGATGAGCGTCTCGCCCTTGTGGTTCTGGGCGAAGAAGTCTTCACGGGCGATGCCGAAGGAGTCGAAGCCGCCGCTGAGTGCCAACGACTCGAAGGCCTTGCGGTTGACCTGGCTGAAGCTGACGCGCTGCACGAAGTCGAAGATGTCCTTGTAGAGTCCGTTCTTCTCGCGTTCGTCGATGATGGCCTGTGCCACATTGTCGCCCATGCCCTTGATGGCTGCCAGTCCGAAGCGTATCTCGCCTTTCTTGTTGACACCGAACTTCTGGAACGACTCGTTGACGTCGGGACCCAGGGTGGCGATGCCCATGGCTTTGCACTCGTCCATGAGCTTGGTGATTTCCGTGATCTGGTCTCGGCGGCGGCTCATGATGGCGGCCATGAATTCGGCGGGATAGTTGGCTTTCATGTATGCCGTCTGGTAGGCCACCCACGAGTAGCAGGCAGCATGCGACTTGTTGAAGGCGTAGGAGGCGAACTTCTCCCAGTCGGCCCATATCTTCTCCAGTATGGCGGGGTCGTGGCCGTTCTTCTTGCCACCGTCAATGAATTTGGGTTTCATGGCATCGACGATGTCCTTCTTCTTCTTACCCATCGCCTTACGCAGGGCATCGCTCTCGCCACGGGTGAAGTCTGCCAGCTGTCGGGACAGCAGCATGACCTGCTCCTGATAGACGGTGATGCCGTAGGTGTCCTTCAGGTATTTCTCCATGCACGGGATGTCGTACTTGATTTCCTCCTTGCCGTTCTTGCGGGCAATGAACGACGGGATGTAGTCCATGGGCCCCGGACGGTAGAGGGCATTCATGGCGATGAGGTCTTCGAAGACCGTGGGGTGCAGCTCGCGCAGATACTTCTGCATGCCGTTGGACTCGAACTGGAAGGTGCCGATGGTGCGGCCCTGCTGGTAGAGCTCGAAGGTCTTGGCGTCGTCGATGGGGATGTGGTCCAGGTCGATGTCGATGCCGCGTGTCTGCTTGATGATGGCACATGCCTCCTTCAGCTCCGACAGCGTCTTCAGTCCGAGGAAGTCCATCTTGATGAGTCCCGTCGATTCGATGACGTGACCATCGTACTGTGTGCAGTTGGTCTTCTGGTCCTTGAAGTCGGGGTCGTCGGCAGTAGAGACGGGAACCCAGTCGCTGATGGGGTCGCGGCAGATGATGAAGCCGCAGGCATGGATGCCTGTGCCGCGTACCGTACCTTCCAGCATCTTGGCATATTTGATGGTGTTGCGCAGGGCGGGGTCGTTGCTGGCCTCGGCGTCGCGCAGTTCCGGCGTACACTTGATGGCGTTGGGAAGGTTCATCTTCATGCCTTCCGGCAGACGGTCGGGGATGGCCTTGCAGAGCGCGTTGGTGATGGACAGCGGCACTTTCTCCACGCGTGCCACGTCCTTGATGGAGTTCTTCGTGGCCATGGTGGCGTAGGTGATGATGTGTGCGCAGTTCTCGTAGCCGTACTTCTCTTCCACCCATTTCAGCACTTTGCCGCGGCCGTCGTCGTCGAAGTCGGTATCGATATCGGGCAGCGAGATACGGTCGGGATTCAGGAAACGCTCGAACAGCAAGTCGTACTTCAGCGGGTCTATCTTGGTGATTCCCAAGCAGTAGGCTACCACCGAGCCGGCAGCGGAGCCACGTCCGGGGCCTACCCATACGTCGAGCAGGTCGCGGGCGGAATTGATGAAGTCCTGCACGATGAGGAAGTAGCCGGGGAAACCCATGGTCTTCATGATGTGCAGCTCGAAGCGCACACGGTCATCGACTTCCTTGGGCAGCGAGGAGTGCAGAATCTCGTAGGAAGACTGCTCGTTGCCCGTATCTACCTTTACCTTTTCTATCTTCAGCTCCTCGTCGGGCAGATAGCGCTGCTTGGCTCCTTTGTAGGCCAGTTCTGCCAGATAGTCGGCCTCGAACTTGATGCGATACAGCTTGTCGTAGCCGCCCAGCTTCTTGATTTTCTTCTCGCCCTCCTCACGGGGTAGGGGATTTGCGCCGTTCTCGTCGCGGGTAAACTCCTCGTAGAGCTGTTCCTCCGTGATGCGCTGGCGCCACGCTTCCTCGGTGCCAAACTCCTCGGGAATGGGGAAGAAGGGCATGATGGGGTCGTGGTCGATGCTGTAGATTTCTATCTTGTCGAGAATCTCGCAGGTATTGCTGAGTGCTTCGGGAACGTCGGAGAAGATGTCGTTCATCTCCTCGCGGGTCTTGAACCACTCCTGCTTGGAATAGAGCATTCGTGAGGGGTCGTCAAGGTCCTTGCCCGTAGAGAGGCACAGCAGGTGGTCGTGGGCCTCGGCATTCTCCTGATCGACGAAGTGGGCATCGTTCGAGCAGATGAGCTTGATGCCATACTCGTGGGCCAGCTCGATGAGCACCTTGTTGGCTTTCTGCTGCAGGGGGAACGTCTCGCGATTGGCGCGGATGGTGGGGTCTTTCACCTCGTGGCGCTGCAACTCCAGATAGTAGTCGTCGCCAAAGACGCGATGGTACCACTCGATGGCCTCGCGGGCTCCTGCGATGTCGCCGTTGAGAATCTTCTTGGGCACCTCGCCGGCGATGCATGCCGAGCAGATGATGAGCCCTTCGTGGTAGCGCTCCAGGTCTTCACGGTCGGTACGAGGACGCATGTAGTAGCCATCCACCCACGAGCGACTCACCAGCTTGATGAGGTTCTTGTAGCCCTGGTAGTTCTTGGCGAGCACGATGAGGTGGTAGCCGCTCTGGTCTTCCTTGCCGCGCCGCAGCGACTTGGAGCCGTAGCGTGAGACATACATCTCGCAGCCGAAGATGGGAACGAAGGGCTCCTTGCCTTCTTTCTTGCGTCCCTTGTTGATGCCGCCGACGTAGTCGTGAAATTCTTTGATACCAAACATGTCGCCATGGTCGGTTATCGCCATGCCGCGCATGCCGTTGCCTATGGCCTTGTCAACCAGACGCTTGATGCTCGACTGTCCGTCGAGTATCGAGTAGTATGTGTGTACATGAAGATGTACGAAATCTTCCATTGTGTTTTGCTTATTATCGTTTTTGAAGGTGTAAAGTTACGGCTAAATAGCGAGAATACCAAAAAAATTCATAATTATTTAGGTGTGGTAGCAAATTTTTTCGCTTTTCACTTTTCCCTTTTACCTTTTTTTTGTACCTTTGCCCTTTGAAAAGAAAAAATACTACGAAATCACTTCATGGGAGAAAGAATTAAGAAACTGAAGAAAATCAGAATACATCGTGAGGGAACGAACGAATTGACCATCAGCATGCTGGTGGTGGCTATTGTGGGAACGCTGCTTTGGGTGTTCATCGACACGAAGATTCCCTTTTGGTGCTTTATACTCGTGTTTGGTGCCGCATGGGCCATGGCTCTCAACTTCTACCGCTGTCCTATCCGCTACTTCAATGGCGACACCGAGAAACTGGTGGTAGCGCCTGCCGACGGAAAGATTGTGGTGGTCGAGGAGGTTGAGGAGAACGAGTATTTCCACGACAAGCGACTGATGATCAGCATCTTTATGAGTCCGCTGAATGTCCATGCCAACTGGTTCCCAGTGGATGGAAAGGTGCGTTTTGTGAAGCATTTCGACGGCAATTACCATAAGGCCTGGCTGCCCAAGGCAAGCGAGGAGAACGAGCATGCCGACATCATGATTGACACCCCCGACGGGCAGGAGGTGCTGGTGCGCCAGATAGCTGGTGCCATGGCTCGCCGCATCGTCACCTATGCCAAGGCTGGCGAGGAGTGCTATATCGACGAGCACCTGGGATTCATCAAGTTAGGCTCGCGTGTCGATGTCTATCTGCCGCTGACCTCCAGGGCTTGCATCACCATGAATCAGCCTACCACCGGCGACCAGACGGTCATCGCGAAGTTGGCGTAGGGGAGACCCACCCCAGCCCTCCCTGTGAGGGAGGGAGTGGTTAGTTTAGAGTTTAAAGTTTAGAGTTTACAGTTTAGAGTTTACAGTTTACGGTTTACAGTTTACAGTTTACGGTTTACAGTTTACAGTTTAGAGTTTACAGTTTAGAGTTTACAGTTTATAGTTTACGGTTTAGAGTTGACAATGAAGAAGCACATTCCCAATACGATTACTTGTCTGAACCTGATTTCAGGGTGTATAGCGACCTATTTTGCTTTCCAGTCTGACTGTGAACTGGCATTGCTGTTTATCGTCATTGGTGCCGTGTTCGACTTCTTCGACGGCATGTCGGCACGCCTGCTGCATGTCTCGTCACCCATTGGCAAGGAACTCGACTCGCTGGCTGACGACATCACCTTCGGCTTTGCACCGTCGGCTATCGTGTTCAGCTTCCTGAGCGGCCTCCATATCCACATACTCCTGCTTCCGTTCTTGGCCTTCGTCATGGCGGCTTTCTCGGCACTCAGATTGGCGAAGTTCAATCTCGACGAGCGTCAGGCAATGGGATTCATCGGACTGCCGACACCTGCCAATGCTCTGTTCTGGGGAGCACTCATCGTAGGACTGGGCGAGCAGCTGGCTGCGGTGCCTTATGTCGAATGGATCGTTCTGGCGATGGTCTTCGTCAGCAGCTACCTGTTGGTGAGCGAGATTCCGATGTTTGCGTTGAAGTTCAAGACGTGGGGATGGAAGGGTAACGAGATAAAATACATCTTCCTGCTGACGTGCATACCCCTGCTGCTGTGCTTCCAGGTGACGGGCATCGCCATCATCATTGCGTGGTATGTCATCCTTTCTTCCATCGCTGTCTTCCTTGCTAAATAGTCGTTTCTCTTACCTTTACCAAGTCAAAGTACCGATAAACTATGTTTAAAGCGTTCTTCGGATTTATTGCCTTCCTCTTCTTCCTCGCCGTGTTGCTGGTCTTGCTGGCGGGAGGATGGATTCTGGGCACCATTCGCAAACTGCGAAAGGCTGCCGAGCAGGCTGCCGATGCACAGGCTCAGCGCTATCGGGAAGAGACGGGGCGCCGCCGCCGTCAGTACAGTCAGCGCACCGGCAATAGCCATACTGCTGACGGGCAGACTTCGTACACCTCGTCGGACGATGAAGAATTCTTCACCGAGGCGAAGACCACACGCACCGATACTGGCGAGACGATTATAGACCATCGCCACCAGCATCGCAACGACCGTAAGATCTTTGACGATACCGATGGCGAATACGTTGACTTCGTTGAGGAGCGCTAATTGTGCACCAGCGTGCCAATCTCTTCACCGTCCATCACCTTCTTCAGGTTGCCGACGACGTCCATATTGAACACGTAGATGGGCAGGTTGTTGTCCTGGCACATGCAGATGGCGGTGAGGTCCATGACCTTTAGTCCGCGCGCGAGTACCTCCTTATAAGTAATAGCGTCAAACTTCGTTGCCGTGGGGTCCTTCTCAGGGTCGGCGGTATAGATGCCATCAACACGCGTACCCTTCAGCATCACGTCGGCCTCAATCTCGATGCCGCGCAGACTGCTGCCCGTATCGGTGGTGAAGTAGGGAGAACCCGTACCTGCCGAGAAGATGCAGACATAGCCTGCCTCCATGGCCTCGATGGCCTTCCACTTGGTGTAGAACTCGCCGATGGGCTCCATGCGGATGGCCGTCAGCACCTTGTTCTTCACGCCGATGGCTCCCAGTGCTGAACTGAGTGCCAGCGAGTTGATAACCGTTGCACACATGCCCATCTGGTCGCCCTTCACGCGGTCGAAGCCTTTCTGACTGCCGCTTAGTCCGCGGAAGATGTTTCCACCGCCGATGACGATGCCAATCTGGACACCCATCTCACTCACTTCCTTAATCTGGCGGGCATAGTCCGACAGACGCTCAGGGTCGATGCCGTAGCCCTGCTTTCCCATCAAGCTCTCACCCGAGAGCTTCAGGAGGATTCTCTTAAATCTTGCCATTTCAATTTACAATTTAACTATTTACTATTTACAATATGATCCGTTTTTTAGGCTTCGATTCTATCGCAGCACAAACTGCACCTCCTTGAAGGCATAGCGCCGCTCGCACCCCTCGCTGTCCGTCATGATGAGCCGCCCGTCGGGCTCTACTCCCGTGATGGTGGCCTGGAAACGACCGGCAGCGTCCTGGTATTCCTTTTGTTCTGACCATTGGAACAGTCTGCTCATGTACTTGGAATGGATGGTATCATCCATTGGAACACGCTGTAAGAGCTGGAGATACTCGCGGAGCAGTTCCTCACGGTCGGTGTCGTGCCCCGTGAGTTGTCGGAGCGAGACGGGGTTCGGCGCATCGCTATGAAATGCCTGTTGGTTGACGTTCAGCCCGATGCCGACGATGCTGTCCTTGATGTATTCACCCTGCAGGCGGTTTTCTATCAGGATGCCGGCTATCTTCTTGCCCTTGTCATAGATGTCGTTAGGCCATTTGATTTCCACCTTATTATTTATATAGCGCTCCAGTAGTTCGCATAACGCCACGCTGACCCACTCCGAGATGAGAAACTGGCGATTGGCGGGAATGCTCTTGGGGTGTATCAGCAAGGAGAACAGCAGATTCTTGCCGCGCTCACTCTCCCAAGTGTTTGTGCCACAGCCGCGCCCTGCCGTCTGGTAGTCGGCCACGACAGCGACCGCGCATCGGGCTTCACCCCCGATGTTCCCGTCGCTTTCCTTTGGCTGTTGGCGGTCGCGCAACCAGCGGTTGGTGCTGTCTGTTTCGTCAATATGTATGATTTCCCAGTTCACGATGCAAAGATACGAAAAATTATTTGTACTTTTGCAGCATGGAACAAAAAAATAAGGATGAACAGTTTATGCGCAAGGCTTTGATGGAAGCCGAGGCCGCATTCCGTGAAGGGGAGATTCCCATTGGTGCCGTGGTGGTGTGCCAGGACCGCATCATTGCCCGTGCCCACAACCTGACCGAGACGCTGAACGATGTGACGGCACATGCCGAGATGCAGGCCATCACTGCTGCTGCCAACGAGTTGGGGGGTAAGTATCTGACTGGCTGTACGCTGTACGTCACCGTCGAGCCGTGCATCATGTGTGCCGGAGCGTTGGGATGGAGCCAGATACCCCGTGTGGTCTATGGCTGTCGCGACGAAAAGCGTGGCTATAGCGACTATGCTCCGCAGGCGATGCACCCTAAATGTACGGTGACTTGCGGCATCCTTGAAGAGGAGTGCCGCCAGTTGATGCGTGACTTCTTCCAGCAAAAGCGCTGATAAGAGTTATTTCCTTGTTGCTACCTTCCTCACCTGGCCTTGGGCGTCCCTGATGAAGTTGATGTTTCCCATGCGATAGAGTAGGGTGCCTGTTGCCGTCGTTTCGCTGATGGGGGCTTCAATGCCTGCTGTGCCACCCATGAAGTCGAAGGATGCCAGACCGTTGCTCACCGCCATGTTGGTCAGCGGTTTCGACATCACCTTGCTGCCGTCTAAATTCGCATTCCACAACAGCGAGAAAGGCTCCGACGTGTTCGTCAGTTGGTTGTTGCCGTCATAGGGATAGGGCCAGTTCTGGGCTAAAGCAGATGATGTACTGGGAGTGTTGTTGGCATGGAAAATCAGATAGTGCTGCCGCGTTGACGTGTTGGGATAGGTCGTCATACTTACCCACAGCTCGGGGTCGTAGTCGATATGGAACACGACGATGCCGCTGCCCGGCACCTTGGCGTCCCATCCCTTCTGCTGGCGGTTTTCCACGATGTAATACTCGTTCTCATGACCGTCGTTGCGGATGAGGTAAGCCTGTGGCTCGTCACTCAGGGAAGGCATCTTGGTAATGGTCGCTGCTGTCGTTAACTCCGTAGGTGTCAGCCACCCCATCAGCCACCGCTCGTGGGCAGAGTAGCCGGTCGGACAATAGCCTTTTCCGTTGTAGTTGCCACTGGCCATGATATCCCAGTAGCCGACATACGTACTTGAAGCATTATAAAAGTCGGGAAAGCCGAAGCAATGCGTATATTCATGGCAGATGGTGCCGAAAGAGCCGTAGTCGTTGTTTGCGGTCAGCTCCGCCAAGGCACAGTAGCAATCGACCTTATACTCTTTGTCATTATAGGTGACGGGTATGGGGTCGCAATAGACACCTGACTGACCATCCTTCAAATGCTCGCTCATCCACCACTGGTGCGGCCAAATCAGGTCAGGACCGCTATAGTCGTTCATGCCATGACCGGCATAGACGATGAGCAACTGGTTGATGAAGCCGTCGCCGTCCCAGTCGTAGAGGCTCCAGTCGATATCGCGGGTTTTCAGCTCCTCCATGATGTCCTTCACCAGATACTGAGAATTCTCATCAGTAGCATCGCTGGCATACTTCTTGGCATCGCCTTTCACCTTGACATATACCAAGTCGAAGGTAAGGTCGAAGAGGGTATAGCTTTGCGCATAGAAGTAGTCGTGTACAGAACCCTTGAAGGGCGCCTCCGTCAGGTTCTTGGTATTAAAGATGAGGTTCCACTGTGCCAAGGTAGCGTCCACGTCACCTTTGAAATCGCGGTCGTTGAATGCCACAAGAACGGTCAACTGATGATGCTCTCCATGATAGAAATCACCACCAGTCTGTTTGGGTTGACCGCCAGGGGCACCACGTCGCAGCATCATGCTTTCCGGACGCGGCGTGCCACGGCGACAGCCACGCTGTATAACAGCATCCTGTGCTGCCGCCGAGATGGTCAGCAGCAGCAACAGGATGACAGTTATCCATTTCTCATTCCTCATTTAAATCTGCGGTAGCAAATTTTTCACTTTTCACTTTTCACTTCGAATTCGGGCACCAGGGCTTCAGCTGTTTGAAGAAGTCGTTGCCCTTGTCGTCAACGAGGATGAAGGCGGGGAAGTCTTCCACGTCAATCTTCCAGATGGCCTCCATGCCTAACTCCGGATACTCTACGCACTCGATGCTCTTGATGCTCGACTGCGACAGTACGGCAGCTACGCCGCCGATGGTACCGAGATAGAAACCGCCATGCTTCTTGCAGGCCTCGGTGACCACGTCGCTGCGGTTACCCTTGGCAATCATCACCAATGAGGCTCCGTTAGCCTGGAACTCATCTACATAGGGATCCATACGGTTGGCGGTAGTCGGACCCATCGAACCACAGGGATAACCCTCGGGGGTCTTGGCAGGACCGGCATAGAGCACGGGATATTTCTTGAAGTAGTCGGGCATGCCTTCGCCAGCGTCCAGACGAGCCTTCAGCTTGGCATGGGCAATGTCACGGGCAACGATGATGGTACCCTTCAGGTTGACACGGGTGGAAACAGGATACTTCGACAGTTCCTTGCGAACGGCGTCGATGCCTTCGTTGAGGTCAATCTCAATACCCTTGCCACCTTCGCCGGGTTTACGCAGCTCTTCGGGAATCAGTTCGGTAGGATTGCTGTCCATCACCTCCAGCCAGATGCCGTCGCGGTTGATCTTGGCCTTGATGTTGCGGTCTGCTGAACAGGAGACGCCCATGCCGATAGGACATGAAGCACCGTGGCGCGGCAGACGTACTACACGGATGTCGTGAGCCAATGCCTTACCGCCAAACTGGGCACCCAAGCCAATCTTGTGGGCTTCCTCAAGCAGCTTCTTCTCCAGATCAACGTCACGGAATGCACGACCCGTCTCGTCGCCGGTGGTGGGCAGCGAGTCGTAGTACTTGATGCTGGCAAGCTTTACGGTCAGCAGGTTCTTCTCGGCTGATGTGCCGCCGATGACGAAGGCGATGTGGTAGGGGGGACAGGCTGCCGTGCCTAACGACTTCATCTTCTCCACGAGGAAAGGCAACAGCGTACCTTCGTTCTGGATGGTAGCCTTGGTCATAGGGTAGAAGTAGGTCTTGTTGGCAGAACCGCCGCCCTTGGCAACCATCACGAAGCGGTACTCGGCACCCTCCGTGGCTTCAATGTCAATCTGGGCGGGCAGGTTGCAACGGGTGTTCACCTCGTCATACATGTTCAGTGGTGCATTCTGCGAATAGCGCAGGTTGTCCTGTGTGAAGGTGTTGAAGACGCCACGACTCAGTGCTTCCTCGTCCTCGAATCCGGTCCATACCTGCTGGCCTTTCTCGCCATGGATAATGGCCGTGCCCGTGTCCTGACAGAAAGGCAGGATACCCTTGGCGGCCACCTCGGCGTTGCGCAGGAACTGCAGGGCAACATATTTGTCGTTCTCCGAAGCTTCGGGGTCGTTCAGAATCTGAGCCACCTGCTCGTTATGTTCGCGGCGCAGCATGAACTCCACGTCGTGGAAGGCCTGCTGGGCCAACAGTGTCAGGGCTTCTTTGGAAACCTTTACGATTTCCTTGCCTTCAAAGTTACCTGTGGTGACACCCTCTTTCGTCAGAAGGCGGTACTTGGTCTTGTCTTCGCCCAGCTGAAACATAGGGGCGTACTTGAAATCAACAGTCTTTGCCATAGTATTTTTGATATTTAAGATGCAAACTTAACGAGGATGCGGAACACCTTGCCGGGCTCAGCATCCCATTTCTCCATTGCCTGCTGTGCCTCTTCGGGATTGACGACACCCGAGGTAAGCACCTCGTAGGGAGGATTGTATTTCTTCAGATAACGGATGACACCGTCGAAGTCTTCGGGCAGGGCGTTGCGCGAGCCACGGATGTCGAGTTCCTTCTGCACGAAGAGCTTCGTGGTGAACTCCACGTCCTTCTTGGAATAGCCGATGCAGATGACGCGACCGCAGAAAGCCACTTCGTTAACGGCCATCTGGTAGGTAGCAGGCGAGCCCACAGCCTCAATGACGATGTTCGGTCCCATGGAGTCTGTCAGCTCCATCAGTCGCTGGTGGACGTCCTCCTTGGCAGAGTTGATGGTGAAGTCGGCACCTAAGCGCTTGACGATTTCCAGCTTATGGTCATCGACATCGCAGGCGATGACTTTTGAACCGCGCAGCAGCGAGCGGATGACGGCTCCTACGCCTACCATGCCACAACCGATAATCAGCACAACGTCGGTATCGACGGCCTGCGCACGGCTCACAGCATGGAAACCTACGCTCATGGGCTCTATCAGGGCGGCATGCTCTGCCGTGATGTCGCCGACGGGAATGACCTTCTGCCAGGGCAGTGCCATGTATTCACGCATGGCACCGTCGCGCTGTACGCCTAACGTCTCGTTGTGTTCGCAGGCATTATAGCGACGGATGCGGCAGGCAGGACATACGCCGCAGTTGGTATAGGGGTTGACGGTCACTGTCATGCCCTTGTGCAACGTGGCGGGAACGTCCGATCCAACACCGACTATTTCTGCTCCAATCTCGTGACCGGGGATGACCTGTGGCTTTGCCATCAAGTTCAGGCCGCGCCAGGTATTGAGGTCGCTGCCGCAGAAACCGACATACTTCATCTTCAGCAACACCTCGTCGGGTCTGCACTGGGGCATGTCCATTTCTACGATGTTGATGACACGGGTCTCTGTAATCTGTAATGCTTTCATATCTTAACTTCTTTAACTTCTTAACTTCTTAACTTCTTTAACTTCTTTAACTTCTTAACTACTAAACTTCTCACTCACTCATATTCTTAATATACGGCAGCACCTTCAAGTCGTTGAAACCGAAGAACTGACAGGCATTTCTCCAGAGGAAGAGATCTTTCTCTTCGTCCGTCAATTCCTGGCTCTTGCTGACGAAGTCGTACGACATCTTATACGTGATGGCGGTGATGGTGCGCGGATAGTCAGAGCCCCACATCAGTTTCTCCATGCCTACAGCCTCGGCGGCTTCCTTGATGGCACGGACGGCTGAGGGGAAGGGGTAGAACTCGTCGTTGAACAGCCACGTGATGCCTCCGCTTTCCACGAAGACGTTCTCGTGGCGTGCCAGCCGTATCTGACTCATCCACCCTGGGCGCGTTACCATGCCGAAGTGGCCGATGATGATTCTCAGTTGCGGACATTCCTGGATGACTTCCTCCATCTGTGCCACCTGGGCGTTGCCGTCCGCCAGTTCTATGCCTAAGATGATGTCGTGTTGCTCCATCCAGCGAAACAGCTCCATGAACTCGTCGTTCAGAAACTGCGTCTCCAAGCGGGCGGCAGGAATCTTCAGTCCCTTAAACCCACTGTCGATGAGGCTTTTGGCCTCATCAAGGAACCCCGTCTTGCGAAACTCTGCCATGCCGAAGCAGAAGAAACGGTCAGGGTATTGGCGCTGCACCTGCTGCAGATAGCTGTTCTGCTGTCCGTCGATGAACTCCTGTGTGATGACTGCTGCCGACACCTGTGCATAGTCCATGTTTGACAGAAACCGCTCGGCACTGTTCTCTCCGTCGGTCATAAAGGGTGGCAGCATCTGCCGTTCCTCGCCGAAGAAGAGACTTCTGCTGCGGTTGGGTTCCAAGGGGTGAATGGCGGAACCGTTCACCACCGTATCTACGTGGAGCCACAGGTGGGCATGGGCATCAATGATATTCATAACTTCGTTATTCTAAATGAGTAATGAGTAATGAGAAATGAGGAATGACAGCTTCGATGAAGCGAGAATATACATCATTTTTCATTTTTTCATTTGTATTTTTCATTTCTCATTTCTCATTTCTCATTTGGTACTACGTATTGGCCCATGATACGCGCTGCTGGTCGCCAATGATGGCGCGCACCTCTTGAACCAGTTGCTCATCCATCGGTTCCTCGAGATATTCTATGTTGCGCTTGATGGCCTCAGGTCGTGTGGTGCTGAAGACTGTGCTGGCGATGCGTGGATTGGAGCATGAGAACTGCATGGCGAGTTTCTCGATGGGGTATCCTTTCTCCTTGCAATAGGCGGCAGCCTGCTTGCAGACTTCCACCAAGGGCTTGGGGGCAGGGTGCCAGTCGGGAACGCCGCGCTCGGTGAGCAGTCCCATCGAGAAGGGCGATGCCGACAGCACGCCGATGTGGTGCTGCTCGAAGAAGTCGAGGTAATCCACCAGCTTATCGTCGCACAGGCAGTAGTGGCAGAAGTTCATGACACTCTCTACCGTACCGTCCTCGACGTGTTCAATGACCCACCGCAGGTTTTCCAGCTGCAGATCGGTGATGCCTACGTGCCGTACCACTCCCTCGCGCTTCAGGTCGTGCAGGGCGGGCAGTGTCTCATCGACTACCTTCTGCAAGCCACCCTCCATGCGTCCCTGGAACTCGATGTCGTGGACGTTGATGATGTCGATGTAGTCGATGTGCAGGCGTTCCAGACTTTCATAGACGCTCTCCTTGGCGCGACGGGCAGAATAGTCCCACGTGTTCACACCATCCTTGCCGTAGCGTCCTACTTTGGTCGAGAGGTAGTAGCGGTCGCGGGGAATGTCCTTCAGTGCTTTGCCCAGCACGGTCTCTGCCTTGTAGTGTCCGTAGTACGGCGACACGTCAATGATGTTGATGCCTGCTTCCACGGCGGCAAAGACGGCATCGATGCCTCGGTGCTCGTCAAACTCGTGGAATACTCCTCCTAATGAAGAGGCGCCGAAGCCTAACTCCGACACCTTCATTCCTGTATTTCCTAACGGGCGATACTGCATAGAATTATCAATTGTCAATTATCAATTATCAATTATCAATTGTCAATTACCAATTACCAATTACCAGGGAATCATGTCGCGCTCGTCGGGGCGATGAGCCTTGCCGTCCTCGTCCAAGACATACACCTGCAGGTCGTAGAAGTAGCCTGTCTCGTCTTGCAGTTTCTTCAGCTCTTCCTTCGTGGCGTCGAAGCCTTTGAACTCCTTGGCTGTTGCGATGTGGTTAGTAAACTCCAGTTTCTTGTTCTCTCTGTCCAGTACGGAGATCCACTCGTCCTTCGTGCGGTCTCCAATGATAAATTTCTTGCTCATAGTATTATAATTCTTAAACTCTAACTTCTTAACTTCTTTAACTTCTTAACTTCTCAACTAACTCCCCTCCCCCCCGGGAGGGGCTGGGGGTGGGCCTCCTTTCATCAAAACATCCATCCAATACGGATAGCGGGCTCGATATAAATCTTGGTGTAAGTGCCCGTATTGTCATAGACGAAGTCGGCGGTCGTCTTGTTGTTCTTGCTGTTGATGTTATCCACATGCACGGTGAGACCCGTATCCGACGAGTAGGTATCTACCCAGTTGGCGGAAGTGCTCGTTCCAGACACCAGGACTTTTCCGTTCTGTCTCGAGTAGGTGCCGTTAGCCTTCTTGCCAGTGTTGAACGTGATGCCCAGTTCTGCACCGATGTACAGCTTGCGATAGACGTAGAAATCTACGCCGGCGAGCAGCGTTCCGAAGAATCCGTTCTCGTTGAATTTCGTACGGTCGGCATTGCTCTTGGAGTATTTGTAGTTATCATACTCAGAGGTGCGTGTCAACGACAACTTGCCGCTCATCGTCTTGGCGTTGGTCGTGTTCGTAGCGGTTTCCTTGGTGGCTGAGTAGAAGCGACCTAAATATCCTGCCTCTGCACCGACATAGAAGTCCAGATGTCCCGTGGCGGCGAAGTGGTATTCGTAGCCCGCTGCTACTTTCAGGCTGGTCTCCTTGTTGATGATGCTGGTTTCTCCGTTGATGATATCGTAGTTGTTAGCGTCTTGGCAGCGTGTGTCCTTGCTGTTCTTCTGATTGTCCTTGTCGCGATGGAATCCGAAGCCGACACCCAGTCTGATGGCGCTTTTCCCGTTAAGGAACATGCGCGCGTTCAGCTGTGCCATATTCTTGGGCTTCTCTTCATAGTCAAAAGGATTGAAGCGCCACTCTACGGTCACTATGCCGTCGGGCAGAAAGTCCTTGTCTTCTTGCTGCTGAGCCGTTGCCGTCAGGTTGGTCAGGGCAGCTGCGATGAATAAAAACAGATTTCTCTTGGTCTTCATTAGATAGTGTTTATTGTTTCTGTTGCAAAGGTAATGATTCCGCAGCAAATAACCAAATAAATGCTTACAAAAATTTACTATGGAATGAGGTCTGCCGCCTCAGGGGTGAGGAAGGGGCGTATCTTGTCGTAGGGAATGTCGAAGTTGACCATGCCTGCTGCGTATGGAGCAATCTCGTACTGTTGGTAGAGAAATGCGAGCCCCTCCTTGGTGAAAGTAGGGGGCGCACTGGGCAGGGGGATGCGGTTGATGTCGTCCACGCTGATGAGGATGTCTTTCAGCTGTTCATCGCTGGCAACGGGCTCGTCGAACTCCTTGAAATAGCTGCGAACCCCTTCCTTGATGAGGGCATACAACTGGGGAGACTTGGTATCCTTGAATAGCGTCTGGTCTTGCTGTTCGAAGGTCTCCGTCTTGTTGTTATACACCGTCTTGTAACCGATGCGCTTGCCATCGCTCTTGCGGAAGGTCTGTCCTGCTGCTGTGGCAAAACCGTGGGCACCGCCCTGAAAACCTTCGCTCTTGGTCAGGTAAGTGACATATCGCTCTGCATTCTCCAGCAGCATGGAGCGCAGGAAGAAAGAGAACGACATGTCGAAATAGCCATCAGACCGCATTTCCTTCCACGAGGCTGCAAGTTCCTCATAACGACTGTCGGCAGTGGCCTTGACCGCCTCCTGGGGATTGTCGTAATACTTCACCGTTGGCTCGCCTTCCTGAGTAATGGAGGAAGCCAGTTCTTCACAGAGATATTGGCGAACGGACTGCATGAGTGAATCGCTGCCACTGGTGGGCCAGTCGATGCTGATGGTGACGCTCGCCATAGAGTCTTCGCGCTCTACGCCAGTGCTATCTACCTGAAATTCAGGAGCAACGGAAACGGAATCGGTCTGCTCAGCATGCTGCTGAGAAGCACGATGGCCGCAAGCACATAATGCTGCGGCCATCGCTATAGTCACAAAAATGTTCTTCAACTCCATTATCAATTATCAATTACCAGTTATTCGCCCTTGATAGCAGCAACGCCAGGCAGTACCTTACCCTCGATGGCCTCGAGCAGAGCGCCGCCACCGGTAGAGATGTAAGACACCTGGTCAGCCAGACCGAACTTGTTGACACAAGCTACAGAGTCACCACCGCCAATCAGAGAGAAAGCACCCTCGGCAGTAGCCTTGGCAATAGCATCGCCAATGGCACGAGAACCAGCAGTGAAGTCGTCGCACTCGAAGACTCCGGCAGGACCGTTCCACAGGATGGTCTTGGCACCCTTGATAGCCTCGGCAAAGGCCTTCTGGCTCTCAGGACCGGCATCGACACCCTCGAAACCGGCAGGAACCTTGTTGGCAGGGCAGGTGATAATCTCAGAACCGGGCTTTACGGTCATGGTGTCGAAGTCGAGGCCGTTGGTAGCGGTGCAGTCAGTGCCGAGCACGAGCTCTACGCCGTTCTTCTTGGCCAGTTCCTCAACGCCTAAGGCTACGTCCAGCTTGTCCATCTCGACGATAGAGTCGCCAATCTCGCCGCCGTGAGCCTTTGCGAAGGTGTAGGTCATACCACCGCAGAGGATGAGCTTGTCAACTTTGCCGAGCAGGTTCTCGATGATGCCAATCTTCGAAGAAACCTTCGAGCCGCCCATGATAGCTACGAACGGACGCTTGATGTTCGACAGTACGTTATCGACAGCCTGCACCTCCTTCTCCATCAGCAGACCCAGCATCTTGTTGTTGGCGTCGAAGTAGTCGGCGATGACAGCCGTTGAGGCGTGCTTGCGGTGAGCTGTACCGAAGGCATCCATCACGTAGCAGTCAGCGTAAGAAGCCAAAGTCTTGGCAAACTCCTTCTGGCTGGCCTTCATAGCCTTCTTAGCCTCGTCGTATTCGGGAGTACCCTTCTCAACACCTACGGGCTTGCCTTCCTCCTCAGGATAGAAGCGCAGGTTCTCCAACAGCAGGGCCTCGCCCATCTTCAGAGCCTTGGCAGCATCAGCAGCCTTGGCGCAGTCGGGAGCAAAAGCAACGGGAACGCCCAGTGCCTTCTCTACAGCCTCGCGAATCTGACCCAGTGACTTCTTCATGTCCACCTTTCCTTTGGGTTTACCCATGTGCGACATGATGATGACAGCACCGCCGTCAGCCAGAATCTTCTTCAGCGTGGGCAGCGCACCGCGGATGCGGGTGTCGTCCGTAATCTTTCCATTCTCGTCCAGGGGCACGTTGAAATCGACGCGCACGATTGCCTTCTTACCGGCAAAGTTCATTTCATTGATAGTCATGATACTTAAAATATTAATTATTAATGATAGTGTTTCTTTCTTTTTTGTCTGTTAAGACTTTCTTTACGACGTGCAAAGTTACGATAAAATCTTCAAAGTACTACATTCTCTTTTCATAATTTAAATCTTTTTTGCAACATAATGAGCGCCTTCCTCCCGGAAGACGCTCATCCACGCTTTAGAAAGTCAAAGTATACCTTTTTAAAGGTACCAGATTTTTTTTCCAGTTACTAACTATTTTCTGTTTTCTATGCAAAGGTAAGCTAATTATGTCGTTTGTTGTTCCGCCCTTCTTTTTTTTTCTTCAGAATAGTATGGACAAAACGCAAAATTATGGACAAAACGGGGGCACTGCCCTTCGTTTTTGTCCATAATTCAAAGTTTTATAACAACGATTTTCTTATACCAGATGCTCTATCAGGTCGGCACGCTCGCCGGGCAGCATGTCAATGACGGGAATCTCCACCATCGTGTAGCAGCCGGGCTGCTGGCGCATCGAGGCACGGGCAACGTTCACCAGCACCTGTCCTGTCAGCGCGGGGTTGTTGATTTGCATGTTGAACTCCAGACGCTGGTTCTGTGTCTGTCCGCTGACACCCTTGCGTACCAGGTTCACGCCGTGACCCATGTCGCGAACGTCATCGACGCTCTCCACCTGGAACACGTGCGTCTCGTCGCTGGCAAAATAGGGGTCGGCTTTGATGTCCTTCGTCACCTGCTCCAGCGTATAGCCGTCTTCCAACTCTACATACACCATGCGGCGATGGATGCCCTCGCCCAAGGGAATGGTCATCGACAGGGCATTCTTCACACCGGCCTTCGAGCGTACGCAGACGCTGTGGCCCATCGACATACCGGGACCGAAGTTCGTATAAGACAGACCCTTTGGTGCCAAGCTCTGCATCAGTGTGCGGACAATGCTGTCGCTGCCTGGATCCCATCCGGCTGCAATCACGCTGACGGTGTTCGTCTGCTTGTTCAGCGCCATCAGTCGCTCACGGTAACCGCGAATATTGGTATGGATATCGAAAGAATCGACGGTGTTGATGCCCAAGGGCAGAATCTGCTTGGCATATTCCTCACACGAGCGGGTAGGGGTGGCAAGAATAGCGACATCTACGTCCTTCAGCTCCTTGATGTCTTTCACTACGGGGTATGCAGCCAGTTCGGCAGGCTTGTTCTCTGCACCGTTGCGGCGCACCACACCGGCAATCTCGAAGTCGGGGGCAGCCTCCAACGCCTGAATACTGTACTTTCCAATGTTGCCGTAACCTACTACGGCGGCTCTGATTTTCTTCATACGATTCTTCTTTTTAAAGGTTCGTCTTTTTGTGTTGATAGTTTCTCGTTACTTCAAATCGCCTGCAAAGGTACGAATAAGTGAGAACATTACCAAACAAAAAACGCAATTTTTTAATGTCCCTGTGTTATTTAGTGTGGAAATTATACACTTATTCGTAGTCGCTCTAAAAATTATAAATCGAGTTTTTATCTTCATTTTAACGTCACTACGTCACCAAGCAGTTAAACGGCTGATATTATGCATGTTATACGGGTGACGTTAGGGTGATGTTAACTTTGATAACGTCACCTTTTTGGCGTACAATAGGTTGAAACGTTTCTAAATGCTTATTTATCAGTTATATAAGTATTACATGAAAAGTGTTTCCGCCGTGGAAACAGAGTGTTTCTCCTAGGGAAACAGAGTGTTTCTATAGGGGAAACACTTTGCGTAAGTAGTCCTCGTGCGATGAAAAGGGTATGCTGGAGTGGGGTAGAAAACCGCCTTAAAAGGGTTAAAAACGGGCTGATAACTGCCCGAAAACGGGTGAAATGTGCGGGTAGGGTGATGTTAGGTGACGTTAGGTGACGTTAGAAAATGCTAACGTCACCTCGTAACTACCAAACAATCAGTGTGATAAATAAAAAGGTGACGTTATGACGTTAAAAACCGAAAAAAGCTAATGAGAAAATATTCTAAGAAACAAAGACTGAAACGGACTTAGTTCACAGTTGACGAAACCCCTCTTCGTAACTATCGTGGAGCAAAAAAATATTCCGAACCACCAAATGTGATTCGGAATATTTTGTTATTTCGCAAGTGTTGTGCTTACTTCACCACGACCTTACGACCGTTCTGGATAGCGATGCCGCGGTAGTTGCCGCTGATGCGCTGACCCTGCAGGTTGTAGATAGGAGCGTTGCTCTTTTCCTGGATAGCCTTGATGGTTTCGATACCAGTAGCAGGACCTGTAATCTCGAATGCCCAATTCTTACCAGCTTCCTTACCACCACCCCATGTGATAGTGATTGTGTATGTTTTTGTTGCTCTGGTATCTTCCTCTAGGTCAATCAGGAAGTTTCCGTCATCAGTTGCCCCCAGCCATGAGGGAGCAGTTGACTTCGGAGCTCTGCCATCCTCTGGGTCAGGATTGTTCTCATCATCGTAGTAAACATCCCAGTAACCTACCCATTCCTGGCCATTGGGACGGAATTTGAACTTCCAGAGGTTCTCCTCAGCAAAACCCTCAGCTGATGCATCAACAGTCAGCTGGAATTTCTTGCCAGTTTCAACGACGTCGAACCACTGACTGTCGCCACTCCAACCGTTGTGGTTACCAGCGAGAGAAACAGTGTTTACTTCTGCATCGGGAAGTTCGGTGTAATCCGTGGTGATATCTACCAAGCTAACACCACTGGTTTCATCACCCCAAGAAAGAATGAAGTAGCGGTCGCTCTTAACACTGTTGATATCTGCTGTCTTCTTTGTTCCTTCAGAATCGCCATTGTTGAATAGCAGGCTGATAGGATATGCACCCTCGGGCACGGTGAATTCCCAGAATTTGTCACCTGTGTCAGGATCTGTCCAAGTGTCTGTCAGCTGTTTCGTTCCAGGCCAAGGGTCAATGTCACCATTACTGTTATAATCTGGATTAGGTGATCCCCACGACCAGATGAATGGAGCTGTGTCACACTGCACGCGAATGTGAATGTCTTGTGCTTGAGCAGCCATTGCAAAGATGCAAACTGCTAAAAGAGTAAAAATCTTTTTCATAATTGTTTGAATTTAAAATGTTAATAAATAAATAAATGTTATGTTTGTTCTTACTTGATAACCATTTTCTTACCGTTCCTGATGACGATGCCGCGATAGCCGTCGGTGACGAGCTGACCGCTGAGGTTGTAGGTGGCATTTGTGGTAGTGACGGTCTTGGTCTTGACCTGCTGGATACCAGTGACGTTGCCCTGCTTGCCAAACATGGTATAATAACCGCCATTCTCAAAAGCGAAGTCTGCAGTCTGTGGCGTTCCGCAGTTGTTGAAGAGGATATTCGTTGGAAGTTCTTCGCCTAACTTGCCACCTTTCCAAACCCAGACGTCGCGACCTTTCTCGTCTTTGCCGACAATTTCCATCTTATCGCCTGGCCAGTTCTGGTTCTTGCAGAAGTTCTTGTTGTCCTTGCCCCATACCCAAGCATAGACATCGTCGTAGTCGAGGTTACCGCGGAAATAAACGTAGAGTTGATTGGTCAACGGCTTTGCGCAGGCAGGAATGGTCACTTCTCCTGGGGTGTAATACTGGCTGGTAATATCGGTATAGTTTGTGTTCTTGTCGCTGTTCGTCGGGTCAAACGTGAAGTAACTGTCATGAGCAATAGAAAGGTCGGCAGTCTGCACACCCTCACCATTGTTGAAGATGATATTGACAGGAGCCTGTGCAAAGGTGTGCTTCCAGAAGTTCGTTCCTTTGACTTCTTCCGTTTCAGTCATCTCAGAACCGGGCCATGCGCCAAGCAGTTGTAAACCACTGGTAGTCCAGGCATAGAGGTTGGGCGCACTGGTACACTGTACATATACAGAAGCATTGTCTGCTGCATCCTCACCATTGCTATCCTCACCTGGGCGCAATCCACTGACAGTGATATTGTTGCTGACGTAGAACTTAAAGCCGTCGCCCTCGCAAATCAGCTTGAAGCCGTCAGGTGTACTGTAACTTGCTGCTGCACCGCAATGAACAATCACCGTACCCTTTGTTCCTTCTGTCTTAAGAATGACACCACCGCCATTCACCGTTTCCAGTTGCTTAATGCTGCTCTGACTGTTGATGCCGGCAGCCTTGCGGGTGAGAATCATGTTGCCAATGGCTATAGGGTAGCGCTTCCAGTGCTTGAGGAATACGCATGGCGTTCCGGGCATAGCCAGCATATAGGCGTTGGCTGCCAAGACTTTGTTGCGCAGACGCTCGCTGTTCTCGTCACGATAGGTATCATGATTGTCAATAAATGTGACGCTATAGCGCTGGTAGGTGTTGCTGGATGCCAGTGACGTTTCTTTCAGTTTGTCCCAGTTGCCATCATTAAAGGCTTCCTTAATCTGGAACTTCAAGGGGAAGTCGAAGGCTGCTGATGTCCAGCCTGTATTTTGAATCCACCAAGTAATATCGTCGTATCCGCTCCAACGCTCGCCGACGCAGAACTGGGGCTTTGCGTGCTCGTTGTACATCTTAGTATATTCCGGACTATAGCCTTTCACCATGTCCAGACGGAAACCGATATATCCCAACTCTTTGATAAGGAAGTCCAGATAGGTCTTGCAGTTCTGCTGAACATTGGCACTGGAGTGATCCAAGTCGCGTGCTCCGCTGAAGTCCTCTGTTGTCTCATTGGCACCAGAGACTTCTGGGAATAAGCTCTTGGTGTATCCACCATCGTCGTTAGAACAGATGTCGGCAGGAGTCCAGCTCAAGGTGTAGGTTGTTTCTTTATTGACAATACCCTGACGCGACTCGTTGGCAAAGTCGATATAGGAGCCGTTCTTTCCCAAGGGTGACTTATGGTTGATAACAACATCGCCGATGATGCCCACGCCCTTTTCCTTGTAGGCGGCAATCATCTCCGTAAGGTAACGCTCACGTCCACCAAACGAGCTGCGATGGTCAAGCCAATATACGGGCAAATACCCCATAGATTTAGAGGATACACAATTGCTTGAGTTGGGAACCCACATGAGGTCGAAGTAGGGGGCAATCTCGTCCACTTTCGATGTCAGGTTCACCCATTTGGTGTCATCGTAGGAATCCCAATAGAAACCCTGAAGCATGACACCGTCGTAGTTGGCGGGCCACTGTGCAAAAGTGTACTGAGCAATAAATAACGCTGCGATAAACGAGTATATCTTTTTCATAAGTGTTACTTTTAGATTCTAAGTTAGCTTTTTCGGTAGCAAAGTTAAGTATTTTCATTGTATGCTGATACATATTTAATATAAAAAAGGTTGAAGTATTTGCGTAAACGTTTGCACAATGTCATAAAAAAACGGACCGGTCGTGCGACCAGTCCGTTGTAACGACAGCCTGCCGAAGCAGAAGTCTATCGTGTTTCGTGTGTGTTAGCGAACCACTTTCTTGCCGTTTGTAACATAGATGCCACGCTGCAGCGAGTTGTAGTCGGTGCCTGCAAAGCGGCCGTCGAGGGTGTAGAACTTACTTCGAACTTTGGGTTTTGAACTTTGAATTATATCAATGCCAGTGGCAGTAACTACGCCCAAGAGGCTTTCCTTATTGTAGTAACCGCCGTTCTTGAATGTCAGGTCTCCTGTCTGGTTGCTGCCATCGTTGAAGATGATGTTGGCAGGTGCTGTGGTCTTAGTGCCGTTGTAGCTCCACTTCCATACCTTCATGCCATTTCTGACGCCTACCTGTGTGCAGGCTTTGCCAGGCCAGTTGCCGTCGAACGGAGTGCTGCCAGTCCAAGTGTAGCATTTGATGTTACTCCACGTTGTAGGAGCTTCAAAGAAGCCGCCAATCTCACCTTCCGCCATCGTGCAGAATTCGGGAATGCTGAAGGGTTCTACATATTCCACTTCGTAGGTGCGCGTGATGATATTGCCCGAAATGGCACCGTTTACCAGCATGGCAGCCTTCAGCGTGGTGGTGCGTACAGGATTTCCAAAGTCTCCTGAAGGGATGGTGATTTTCTCACCACTGGCTACGCTGGGGCTGGAAGCAGTAGGATTTGAACCGTCCAAAGTATAGACCATACGGGCATTCTGACTGGTAATGGCTGCGAGTACCACCTGCTGTGCACCCTTGTAATGGCCAGACTCATGGCTTACCCATGCCCTATTGGCAATGTTCTTGCGCAGGTAGTAAGCATAGTGATAACCGTCGAGCACTTTGACGAAATCAGAAGATGGCGTATATTGAGTAGCGTCACCGACAATGCAAATCAATTTGTCGTCAGTCTTCACGGCAAAGCAGTTCTTTTGAGACTTCAATACCTCATAGCCGCTGGTGTTCTTAAGACCTGCTAAGTTGCGTGCCTCAATCATCGGCTTGATGTACTGTTTGCAGTCAAGCCAGTGGGCTAAGAATACGCAAGGTGTACCAGGCATTGCCATCAGATAGGCATTGGCAGCCAGGGTGTCTGCAACTAATGGACCATTCGATGAACCGTCATTACGCAACTGAGTGTCATGGTTCTCCACGAAGGTGACGGCCCACTGGCGATAGTTTCCACTATTGTACTTGTTGGAAACAAGCGGATAGTTGTTGGTGCCGTTTCCTTCGTCGAGCTGGCTCCAGTCACCAGCATCTACGGCATTGCGTACAACATATTTAAACTGGAAGTCGAAGGCTGCCGAGTTCTTGCTTGTACCCTCAATCCAATTCTTGATGGTTTCAGAAGAGTCCCAGCACTCACCCACGGAATAAGTGGGATTGCTGTCTTGATTGTACAACTTGGTGTATTCAGCACTATAGCCTTTCACCATATCATAGCGGAAGCCTACATAACCGAGGTCGTTGAGCAGCATTTTCAGATAGGCCTTGACGGTGTTCTGAACATTCTCGCTCTTGTGGTCGAGGTCACGCATGCCAGGCCAATCCTCACCCGTGTCACGGTTGCTGCTGAGTTCGTAGTTGTTTGCCGTTGCCCAGTCGAGGGTGGGGTAAACCCATTTATTGTTTTTGTCATCGTAGTATTTGTCGTCATACTTACAAATATCCGTTGACAGTAGTTTGTATTGCTGACCATTATAGGTCTCTGTGGGGAAGTCCACCCAGTTGGAACGGTTCTTGCGGTGATTGATGACTACGTCGGCAATGGTGCCTATACCCTTTGACTTAAAGGTGTTAATCATGGAACGAAGCTCGGTCTCTGTTCCGAATGAACTGTTGTAGCTGGTATTGTTGTTGTTGCCAGGAAACCACCAGTAGTCATCGTAGCCCATAGAGGTTCCTTTACAGTTTCCGCTTTGGGGGATCCATACCAGTTTAAAGTACTGTGAGAGTTCGTCGGCCTGGCTTTCCAGTACCGTCCATTTTGACTCTTTGTAGGAATCCCAATAGAATCCCTGCAGCATCACACCTTCGTACTGAGAAGGCCAGCCCTGTGCCATCGTAGTGAGCGATGTCATCAGCACCCATAGAGAAAGTAACAGCTTTTTCATATTGTTCGTTTTTTGGTTAGTCTTATATCCGTTGCAAAGATAAGAAATAATTCTGCATCGATACCTTGGTTTGTTAGAAAAACCGAAGGCACCTTAGCGCAATCGGTTGCATAAGAAAACAGACGGACGCCTCCAAGGGTGTCCGCCTGTCTGATAGTTATTATTCAGGAGTGTTTATTCTACTGCTTTCAGAATTGTCCAGTCACCAGTGATGTCGTTCAGATAGAAGTCGTACTTACCGGCTGGAACGGTAATGTCCGTAGAGCCCTTAGGCAACGTGTAAACCACAGGACTGATGGGCTGTGAACCGTCGCCACCCCAGTCTTTGGTATCCCAGTTGTTGTTGGCGCGGAACTTCAGCTTAGCTTCAGCTGTCAACTCGAAGTCTAACAGACACCAGTTGTGCGGAGCCTTGGCACACTGCTTCAACTCGAAGTCCTTATCCCTGTTGCTACCGTTGATAGTACCAATAATACTGATATTGGTGTAAGTAGTGGTGGGCGCTGGTATGGATGTCCACTTATAAGAATGCTTATTATTCTCTTCGTCCATGGTGATAGTGAACGTGTACCATCCTTCTGTCAACGGACCAAGCCACTGTCCAGGCTGTGCGAAGTTGCCTTGCTCCTTACGAGTTCCTTTGGCCGTTCCGTCAAAGCCCCAAGTATTGGTAGCCAGATTAGCCAACATGTCCTCACGTTCCCATACTTTTACATTATAGACCGATTTTCCATTATCATCGTTTGGCCACATGGTTGTATAGGTGAAGGTTGTTTCATCACTCTTATAGAACATGTAGTTCCTACTGGTTTCTCCATCAGCAGGGTTCATCTTCTTTGCTGAATTTGCATACAGGTAGTAGCAATAGAAGTGAATCTCCGGCTCGATGACGATAGCCTGTTTCTCCATGTTCATGGTCAGGTTGTACTTGGCAGCGCCATCTTCTGCAGGGCCTACGAAGGCAGGACCGCCCTTCAACAGAGCTTCACCATCACCCTTACCGAAGGCAACGCTCTTGTCGCCACCCTTGAACTTAGCCAGGTCTTCCTCTGCAACAATGTAATACTCGGTGTCCTTGCGTACGTCTCCGTCCTTCAGGGCATCAATAGTACCAGTGAATACAGGATCGTCGTAAACGTCGACATCGCTATGCTTGAACTTCGTCTCTTCCCAGCTGCCATTCAGTAGCTTCCTAACGGCATAGTAGCCTGTGGAGATGTAGATGCCCTTCTCGTTGACTGGCGTGAAGGCAATCGTGTAATTGCCTGGATAGAAGGCTGCGGTTTGAGGATTACCAATCATGGCCTCACTCGTGCCATTCGTCAGCGTGTAAAGGCTGATGCGCATATATAAAGGAGCCTCATTGGGACTATGAGTGTAGTTATTGTAGTAAGTGGCTTGCAAGTTGCTGGGCAAGACGCTGACCGTATTGGTAGAAGCCATGCTCTCGCATTCAATGGTAGAAAACTTTGCAAAGTCAGCGTCCTTTGAGATGTCAACCTTTGCCTTCATGATGGTGTTGGCAGGCAGAGCACCTTCGGCTACTGTAACAGAACCTAAAGGAATAGGCGTGTCGTCCACAATGATACCTTCTTTTGCCAACTTTGAAAGGTCGATAGCTGCGATGTTCACCGGTGTGAATGAAATTGCACTCGGCTGAACAGCACTCTCCTGCGGATACGACTGCGGACTGGACGTAGCCATGTAGTCCTCGCTACAGGCAGCTAAGACCATCGTCAGAAGAGCCATGATATATAAACTGATCTTTTTCATGTTCTTTTACTTTTTAAAGTGTTTAATAACGCCCAGCTTTAGTTGGGAATTGCTACAAATTTGACTTCATTTTTGTTCAGGTCAACAGTGAACGTTATAGAGCCGCCAGGGAATCCTGCAAACTTCCACGAGCCTTTACCTGCAGTAAGTTTCTTATCGGAATAAGTCCATTCGTCAGCCTTGGTTTTATCCCAATCACAAGGAATACCTTTATCTGCCTTTTGGGGACCAATGGAACCAGCGGGATCTTTATCATCGCCCCAGCCCTCAAGTTTGGTATAGAAACGGAATTGAATATCTCCGGCAGGAACGTCGAATGTGCCTTCATAGATCTTATTACCAATTTCAGTCTCAAAGAGCTTCCATTCTTCCAATGCTTCAGCATTGCCTTTTTCTGGAGCTGGCCAATTGTTGATATTACCGATAAGGAAAATAGAGCCAGGAGCCTTTACGGTTTTGAAAGAAGCCATGTGATTGAAGAAAACAGGTTCGGAGAAAATAGCTGATCCGGGAACCAGTGTGGTCAGTGCCTCAAAAATGGCAGCTCTGACGCGCAGGGCAATCTTGCGGAAGCCTTTGTCTACGTATTGTTCTTCTTTGGTAACACCATCAGCCATGTTGATCTCCTGAGCGATTTCCTCAGCACTTAACTCTGCATTGCAAGTGTAGTAGTTAGTACTCATGAAGTCAGGGGCATGTCCGATAACGTTGCCGTCATCATCCTTGATATCTCTCTCGCTCCATTTGATGCTTCCGTCATTCTGAACTATACCAGCCTGGATGTTATAGGTAGCTTGAGTTGTATAGCCGTAGTTAGGCTGCGACCAGGTCAGGTGTACCGTGTTGTCAGCAGACAGCTGTATATACTGGTCGGCTGAGGCAGGGGTATTGACAGTGAATGAAGTCGGCGACTGCAACGTTGGATTGGCATCACGGTCGTCCTTGCAGGATGTGAATAAGCTGGCAATGCCAATGAGCAGGGTGCCTAGCAATAGTTTGTTCTTCATATTGCGTTCTTATTATTATCGTGTTAAATGTTCACATGTTTGTTTAATAGCCGTTAATCTGCGTGAGGTTGCTGTTGGCAAGAATCTCGTCAGAATAGAGCGGGAAGAGGTTACGTGTCTTGTCGAACTTAATTTTGCTGGAACCGTCCTTAGTACCATTCTTGTAGTCCCAGTTATAGTTGTCCTGTCCACCGAACTTGTTGTTGCGGATGAGGTCAACGCGGCGATAACCCTCAAAGTAGAATTCACGGGCACGCTCATCGAGCACATCGGTAAGGGTATAGGTGCTCTTTGTGGCTGCATGTGCGCGCTTGCGAATGGCATCCATATATCCTTTGGCCTTGGTAGACATCGGGCCATTCAGTTGAATCTCTGCCTCTGCAGCGTTCAGGTATGCCTCTGCAAGACGGAACAGGAAGAAGTCTGTATCTACTGCATAGGTATCATGTGGGGTAGCACCGGTGGAGTAGTTGTTGTTCCATTTAACAGTAGGAATACCATGGTCAAAGTCTGTGTTATTACCCAGTTCAAGTGTATGATTAACGCCCCAGAACAAAGCGCGGTCATCATTGGCCACTTCACGGATTTCCTTGGCTGTCTTGCCCACGAAATTAGAGGGATTGGAAGTGAATTTCTCCAGCAGCTGCGGACGGGCACGCATACCAGACCAGTTGTTGGCCGTAGTTCCTGCGGCCTGTCCGGTAACGGTCTTCTGTTTATCATTCCACATAGCTGCAATGAAGAACATGGAGCCACCCCAACCTCTGGTCTTAATACCATCCTGCTTCAGAGGCAGGATAGCCTCGCAGCTGGCACCGTTAGAACCGTTGTCGCCCATGAACAGCAAGTCGTAGGGTCTGTAGCCGTTATCAGTTGCAACGGCCGAAATCTTGCTATCATCGAACAACTCATAGCCTGATTCGTTGATGACTTTTTCAGCATAGGACAGCGCTTTGTCCCAATAGGGGTTGTTTTGGCCGTCGTTGTTCAGATAGACACCAGCATTTAGGTACATACGACTCAGCAGCAGCCAAGCAGCAGCCTTGTCAATGCGGCCATAGTCAGCATCAGTGTCTTTCTTGGGTGCAGGATTAATCAAGTTGGGCAATGCCGTCTCGATTTCGTTCTTCACCCAGTTGAAGAGGAACTCACGTCCCATGGCCAGTAAATCGGCACGCGAATAGGAAGCATTGGCATCGAACTTGCTGTTGTAAGTATGTGCCTGCTTGGGAGGATCTGGAGAGATAGTTGTTGTGAATGCAGGGTCGCCATAGAAGTCGAGCATCATATAATAATTGTACGCGCGAATAAATCGAACCTCAGCGGTCATTGTCGCATCCTGGTCGGCGAACAACTCAATGTAGTGGTTGCAGAAACCAATATTGGAAACCAGTCGGTAGTAGGGGAACTTCACAATCAGGTCACCAGGCATCTGCATGTTATAGCAAAGGTTTACAATACCACCGTCACTCCACCAGCAGATGGCTTCATCGGTGGGCAGACAGTTGAGGTTAAATACGTTACGTAGCAGGGTTGACTTACCTGCATCGTCAATGCTGAAGTCGGCATTGCCATCGTTACCCTCCATAATCAGACCGGCATAACACTTGGCATAGAGACCGTCACGATCTGGATTTTCTTCCACATTCGGGTCAATGTTACCCTTGTCCAGGTCTTTTGTACAGGAGATGAAACTGGCAGCAAACAAAAAGACTACTGCCGGAATCATTACTTTTATCTTATTTATTTTCATAATGCTGTACTTGTTAATGTTGTTTATTAGAAGTTCAGGTTAACACCCAGCAGGAAGGTACGGCAACGCGGATAGACGCTAGTCTCCTTACCTGATGTCTGCTCAGGATCAAGGCCCTTGTACTTGGTCACGGTGAACACATTGGTGCAAGATGCATAGACGCGGCCGGAGATACCCTCATACTTGCCGAACTTCAGCAGGTTTTCGAAATTGTAGCCCAGAGTGATGTTATCGCACTTCAGGAACGAGGCGTTCTGTACGAAATAGTCACTCAAAGGATAGTTGTAAGAACTCCACTTCAAATCTGTAATCTCACGGGTGCTGTTCTCATAAAAGCCCTTTGGGTTACACAATACGGAAGAGTTCATCTTGCCCTGAACGAGGTCGTTATAGACGTAGTTGCCTAAGCTGAAACGGAAGTTGGTACCCAAATCCCAGTTCTTGTAGGCTAACTTGAAGTAGAAGCCACCTGTCCAAGGTGCAGCAATGTTCTTGTAGAAGTAACGGTCGTTGTCATCAATCTTACCATCACCGGTACGATCCACATAGACACCCTGGACTGGACGTCCGTCGGCATCGTAAACCTGCTGATATACCCAGAATGAGTTGGCAGGCTCTCCAACCTTGTGATAGGTCAGCTGTGAGTCGGTACCGGCTTTCAAACCGGCGTTGATCATGTCGCGACCACCATACAGTTCGGTAATCTTATTCTTATTGTACGCTACATTGAAACCTACATCCATTAACCAATCCTTGGTCTGGATGGGCTTGCCTGTGATGGCAATTTCAATACCCGTATTCTTCAATGAACCGGCATTCAACATCATCTGGTTGTCGAAGTTCATACCACCAGGGATAGTTGGCGTGCAGAGCAGGTCGGTAGTCTTACGATAATATGCGTCGACGGTCAGCGTCAGGCGCTGGTTCCACATACCAAAGTCGATACCGGCATTCCAAGTCGTTGTAGTTTCCCAAGTCAGCTTCTCATTGTAAACCAGTGGCTGATAGAGGTAACCTGTGGTATTGACGCCGATAGGATAGAGGTAATGGTTCAGATTCCATGGCTTGTGACTTGGTCTGTAAGCAGGCGTGTAGTATTCCTTACCAGTATCCTGCTGACCAGTCTTACCCCAGCTCAGACGCAACTTGGCATCACTAATGATATCGACGTTCTTCAAGAACTTCTCGTCCTTTGCGCGCCAAGCGAAGGCTGCTGCGGGGAAGTAACCCCAGCGATGACCATCGGCAAAGCGGCTTGAACCGTCGGCACGGAAAGTAAAGGTGAAGAGGTAGCGATCCAACAAGGTGTAGTTGGCACGGCTAATCCAGCTGACAAGTACGGTTTGACCTTTCCATTCTGACTCTGATTCTTCGTAGATAGTTCCAGCCTTGGCCGTTCCATCGTCGTATTTTCCAGGATTAGAGAGTGGGTAATAACTCTTGTACCAGCTGCCACCCCAATACTTCATACGGCTGTATTCGTAACCGGCCATTACGTCAAAATGATGATCCTTGTTGAAGTCCTTGAAATACTGAGCATATCCTGTAAATGTCAGGTTGTATTTCTTCTCAGTGTTGTCACCTGAACCTCCATAATAGAATCCGTAGGTAGATTGGCGGTTGGTATTATCAGTGTACTCACCACCGTCAGCATACTGTCCGTTGAGGTTCATGTGTAAACGAAGATCCTCAAAGCCGTGAATCTTATAGTCTGCCTCAAAATTACCTAACAGTACGTTGGCTTTTTTATAGAAAGTATAGTGGTCAATCAACTCCATGGGGTTTGATGGAGCATCAGCATTCTTCGTGTATGGGTATGTCGTGTCAAACGGCTCGTCATTATCACCTTTCCAATCTACTGCCCATTGCCAGTAGCCACCCCAGTTGTCGTACTTGGAATCCGTGCTTGTGACTGGGCGTGTCGGGTCGAATCGGGTCGCTTCACCAATAGCACCCTGGCCTCCAGGATTGTTCTTGGAGTAGGTGTACTTGGCATTGATGTTCAAGTTTAGGTGATCCTTCAGCAACGAGGGGTTCAAGGTAATACCTGCCGTGAAACGGCTGAAGGAAGAACCTTTCAGAACACCCTGCTGGTTGGTATAGCCGACGCTGGCGCGATAAGGCATGGCCCAGCTGCTGTTGCCTAATCCACCAGTAACGGTAACGTTCTGGTCGTGGCTGAAGCTGTTGCGATAAATCTCATCTTGCCAGTTGGTTTCGTAGGTGCCGGCTGCATAGTTGGGCGTGCCGTCGGCATTGAACTCCTTCCATCCCAGACCATTGTACTCATCAGAACCCTCACCATATTTCTCCTTCATGAAGTTGACATACTCGCCAGCATCCATCACGTCGAGCTTCTTGGCAACTGTACTGATAGAATAGGTTCCATTGTAAGAAACCTTGGGGGCTTGGTTGCGGCGTCCGCGCTTGGTAGTGATTACGATGACACCGTTAGAACCACGGCTACCATAAATAGCAGTAGCTGAGGCATCCTTCAGCACGGTGAACGACTCGATATCGTTCGGGTTAACCAGTGACAGGGGGTTGTTCATACCTTTGGTGCTGTTGGCATCCATGGCCATACCGTCAATCACAATCAACGGGTCGTTGCTGGCATTCAGAGAAGCACCACCACGGATACGAATCTGAGCACCTTCACCAGGAGCACCAGAAGCCGAGTTGACGTTCACACCGGCAATCTTACCTTGAATCATGTCCTGGGCACTTACCTGTAAACCGTGGTTCTTCTCATCGGGCTTGAGGGCCGTCACAGAACCGGTCAGGTCGGTCTTACGGGCAACACCATAACCGATGACCACAACGTCGTTCAGTGTAGTGGCATCGTCTTGCAGCGTAATCTCCAGAGTGGGGGCGGCTTTCACCGTCTTGGGCTGAGAACCGACAAACGTCACGGTAATGTCAGCACCTTGCTTAGCTTTCAGCGTGAAGTTACCATCGAAGTCGGTAACAGTACCGGTCTGTGTTCCCACGACACGAACTGTTGCGCCGATGACTGGTTCACCCTGAGCATCCTTCACATGGCCTTTGACGTCAATCTGCGCAAAGGCTCCGACCGAAAGGAAGAGTCCAAACATGAGGACGAGCATCCTAAACGGAATTCGAATGATAATTTGCTTCATCATGAGTTTATTAAGTTAGTATAAATTGTTTTTAGTCTCGAAAAATTACCTTTTCGACTGCAAAGTTAAGATTTGTTTTCATTCATTCATAACAATTGTTTGTTAAATTCGTTATAAGAATAATGCAATCGTTTGCATTGAATGTGGGGCATAAATTAATAGTAAGAAAAACCGTCGAATGCAACTTTTCAATATCTTTGCATGCGAAAGCAGTTTTCAAAACATAACTAAAGCACCTAAAATGAAAGATTCGGCACCATTGACGATGAAGGATATTGCCCGCGAGTTAGGTATCTCGGTGGCAACTGTTTCGCGTGCTTTGAAGGATTCGCCACGCATCTCTGCCGACCGTCGTGCTGCTGTTCAAAAATTCGCTAAGGAACACAATTTCGTGCCTAACGTCATAGCCGAATCACTGCGCTATGCGAGGGTGCAACCGCAGAAAATCATTGGCGTCATCGTTCCCGAGTTGGCACATTATTATTTCTCGACAGTTCTTTCTGGGATAGAGGAGGAGGCTTCCAGCAGAGGCTATCGCATCATGGTAGCGCAGAGTTCGGAAAGTTATGACCGAGAGGTGAAGACTTGTCAATCTTTTTATGAAAACAAAGTCTGCGGAATTATTGTGTCGCAAGCGAAGGATACGCAGAAGTACGACCATTTCCAAATGTTGCTGGATGCCGGTCTTCCGTTGGTGTTCTATGATAGAATATGTACGGGCGTGAATGCCAGTCGTGTGGTGGTTGATGACTATATGGGTGCTTTTAATGCCGTTAGTCATCTGATAGAAACGGGATGTACCCGCATTGCCTATTATGGTTCGACACCCAATTTGGAAATCTCCAAGAACCGTTTTAACGGCTATAAGGATGCACTCTTGAAACATGGACTTTCCTTCGATCCGGAGCTGACCGTCATTTGCGACAACCGTGCCGATGCAGAAATCGTTACCCCTGGGGTATTTCAGAAGGAAATGGCTCCCAACGGGTTCTTTGCCGTCAATGATGATACAGCCATTGGTATTCTCCATGCCGCCAAGCGGTTGGGATATAGAATACCTGAAGATATCGGAATCTGCGGATTTACCAATGGTCAGCGAGCGCTGGCATGCGACCCGATGCTGACGACTGTTGAGCAACGTGGTCGGCAAGTGGGAAAGGAAGCTGTGGATATCCTTATTGACCAGGCGGAAGGAAAGACGGATGCCCATCAGGTTATTCGCCGCGTAGTACGCACCAAACTTATCATCCGTGGCACGACGAACGAGAAGAATGTGAAGAAGTAAACTAAAAATATACATACATTATGAAGCAAAAACCTAATTTACCTTTTTGGAGCCTTTGGAATCTGAGTTTCGGTTTCTTTGGCGTGCAGATTGCCTATGCCTTGCAGAGTGCTAACATCTCACGAATCTTTGCTACATTGGGTGCTGACCCTCATTCGCTGAGTTATTTCTGGATACTTCCACCGCTGATGGGTATCTTGGTGCAGCCGATAGTGGGTACATGCAGTGACAAGACCTGGACGCGCTGGGGCCGTCGCATACCTTATTTATTTATAGGAGCTGCCGTTGCCGTATTGGTGATGTGCCTGTTGCCGAACTCCGGCTCCTTCGGTCTGACGGTCAGTGCCGCACTGGTGTTCGGACTGGTAGCACTGATGTTCCTCGATACCAGCATCAACATGGCGATGCAACCGTTTAAGATGTTGGTGGGCGACATGGTGAATGAAGAGCAGAAGGCAAAAGCTTATAGCATCCAGTCGTTCCTGTGTAATGCCGGTTCTGTGATGGGCTATGTTTTTCCTTTCGTCTTCACCTTCATTGGCATCAGCAATGTCGCTGAGAAAGGCGTTATCCCTGATAGCGTCATCTGGTCGTTCTATGTCGGTGCAGCCATCCTGATACTGTGCGTTATCTATACCACACTGAAGGTCAAGGAATGGAATCCCGAAGAATACAAGGAGTATAATCCCGTATCTGAAGAGAAGGAGGAAAGCGCCAACTGGATCACGTTACTGAAGAATGCTCCCTCGACGTTCTGGAAAGTGGGCTTGGTGCAGTTCTTCTGCTGGGTGGCATTTATGTATATGTGGACTTACACCAATGGCACCATTGCTGATACGGTTTGGAACACTACCGATGTCAGCTCAGAAGGTTATCAGTTGGCAGGAAACTGGGTAGGCATTCTCTTTGCTGTTCAGGCCATAGGTTCTGTGATTTGGGCTGCCGTGTTGACACAATTCAAGAACGCCAAGATGGCTTACTCGCTGAGTCTGGTACTTGGAGGTATCGGCTTTGCCATGGTACCGTTTATCCATGACCAGTATTTGTTGTTTGTACCTTTCTTGCTGATTGGATGTGCCTGGGCGGCAATGCTCGCTATGCCATTCGCTTTGGTTACCAACGCTTTGCAAGGCTATGGTCACATGGGCGCTTACCTGGGTCTCTTCAATGGTACTATCTGTGTCCCTCAGATTATCGCTGCCATTATGGGCGGTACTATCTTGTCACTGGTAGGTCATACGCAGAGCAGCATGATGCTCGTAGCAGGCATCAGCCTCTTCATCGGTGCTGTCTGTGTGACTATTATCAAGAATAAACACTAACTTACATATTATCACACTATGAAAATACGTTTTAATATTGAATACCGGGCTGCTTTTGGCGAGAATTTGATGTTAAACATCCTCCCCGGTGGTGCTGTGGCAAAACAGTCGCAACACAAAATGACAACCATCGATGGAATGAACTGGTCGGTAGAGGTCAACAAGGCTCTGAAGGCTGGTGACGTTATAGACTATTATTATAATTTGGTTTCTGACAAAGACGAGAGACGTCGTGAGTGGGTTACTGAACCGCATCGTCTGGAACTGGTCGCCAGTCAGGCTGCTCGCTATACAGTATTCGACCATTGGATAGATATTCCCGAAGACTCTTATCTCTATAGTTCAGCTTTCACGGAGTGTGTGATGAAGCGTGAACGTTCTTTGAGTCCTTTGGAAGAATATCAACGGACAGTGCGCCTGAAGGTTCGTGCTCCTCAATTGCGTAACAATCAAAAGCTTGCCATTGTCGGAGAACCAGCCCTGTTGGGTGAATGGAATGTTGAAAAAGCCGTTCTGATGACGGAGCATGAGTGCAACGAGTGGGTGGTGAGTCTGGATGCTTCAAAACTGCCTACCAGCCGTTTTGAGTTCAAGTTTGTCATACTCGACAGCCGTGGCAAAGCCATTTGGGAACAAATTCCCAACCGAAGCATAGAAATTATCCATGTAGGTGATGGCGAAGTGGTGGTATATGAGCTTTCTCCAGCTTATTTCCCATTGCCTGCCTGGAAGGGTGCCGGTGTGGTAATACCTGTTTTCTCGTTGCGTAGTGAGGGAAGTTTTGGCGTCGGCGATTTCGGTGATTTGAAACTATTTGTTGACTGGGCGGCAAAGACCAACCAGAGCGTCATTCAAGTATTGCCTATTAACGATACGAATATGACTAAAACCTGGCAGGATAGTTATCCTTATAACAGTATCAGCATCTATGCCCTGCACCCACAGTATGTCGATTTCCGGCAGATGCCACAACTGAAGGACGATGCCAAGCGTCAGGAGTTTGAGGCCTTGCGTCAGGAGCTGAATGCCCTGTCTCAGATAGACTACGAGCGCGTGTTCCAGGCCAAGCTCGATTACCTGCACCTGCTGTTTGACCAAGAATGGACATCGTTGAGCAGAACTGCTGACTATAAGGATTTCTACGCTCAGAACAAGGAGTGGCTGGTGCCTTATGCAGAGTTCTGTTACTATCGTGACCTCTATGGTACTGCCGTGTTCAACGACTGGCCCAATCCTCTGCCCAAGGCTGATAAGAAAGTCACCGCTTTCTGGTGCTTCGTGCAGTATTATCTCGACCGTCAGATGCGTTCCGCTCATGAATATGCCCGTCAGCACCAAATTATCTTGAAGGGCGATATCCCCATTGGCATCTCTCGTGACGGTGTTGAGGCTTGGGTAGAACCCAAATACTTCAATCTGAATGGACAGGCAGGAGCTCCACCCGATGCCTTCTCTGCCGATGGTCAGAACTGGGGCTTCCCCACCTACAATTGGGATGAGATGCTGAAGGACGGCTGCCAGTGGTGGGTTCGCCGCTTCCGTAAGATGTCGCAGTTCTTTGATGCCTATCGTATTGATCATGTGTTGGGCTTCTTCCGCATCTGGGAGATTCCTGTTCCCGAAAAGTCCGGATTGATGGGACAATTTGCCCCAGCCTTGGGCTTGAGTCGCGAAGAGATAGAAGGCTATGGCATTTATGGTCATGACGACTTGTTCCTTGTCGATCACAAGCGTAGCGACCGTTGGCATCCCCGTATTGCTGTGCAGTATCAGGATGCTTACCAGCGTTTGAATGAGGGCGAGAAGTACAACTTCAACCGTCTTTACAACGACTATTTCTATCGTCGCAACAATCACTTCTGGTATCAGGAAGCCATGAAGAAGTTGCCGCGTCTGACGCAGGCTACCCGAATGCTGTGCTGTGCTGAAGACCTTGGCATGGTACCTGACTGTGTTCCTTGGGTGATGAACGAGTTGCGCATCCTGTCGCTGGAGATTCAGACCATGCCAAAGGATCCTTCCTTGCGTTTCGGTAAATTAAAGCGTAACCCCTATCGCTCTGTATGTACCTTCTCTACTCATGACATGCCAACGTTGCGTCAGTGGTGGGATGAAGACTATGAGACGACCCAGGCCTATTATAACATCTCCCTGCGTCGTGGCGATGCGGCACCTCATCCGCTACCAGGATGGCTTGCCAAGGATATCGTGTCGCGTCAGCTGACTTCTCCGTCTATGCTTTGCCTGTTGTCATTACAAGACTGGCTGGCCATGGACGAGACGCTGCGTCTGCCCGATGCCGATGCAGAGCGTATCAATATCCCTGCTAATCCGCGTCACTACTGGCGCTATCGCATGCATCTCACCATTGAGCAACTGCTCAAGGAGGATGACTTTAATAATGAGATAAAGACACTCATTACGCAAAGCGGAAGAAAGTAAGAGAATATGAGACACAGAAACTTATTACTGGCTCTCCTGCTGTTTCCACTGACAGCATTGGCAACGGAGGTGAAGTCGCCCAACGGCAACGTGGCGCTGAACTTCAAGGTAGAAGCGGGAAGACCAGTTTATAGTGTGACTTATAAGGGGAAGGATGTTATACGTCCTTCCCATCTCGGTCTTGAGTTGGCCAAGGACAAGCATGCCTCGATGGGCATGGACGAGCGTGACCTCATGGATGATTTTAGCCTCGACAAAGAAGTGACCAGTACTTTTGACGAGACATGGGAACCTGTATGGGGCGAGACGAAGTACATTCGTAACCACTATAATGAATATACGGCCACCTTGTCGCAACACTGGCTCACGGCGCCGCCAAAGTCGAATAATGGTGTCCGTCGGCAGCCCCGCCAGCACCGTCGTACCATCCTGATCCGCTTCCGTGTCTATGACGACGGCATCGGTTTCCGCTATGAGTTTCCGCAGCAGCCAGAGTTGAATTACTTCCTGATTAAAGAAGAACGCAGCGAGTTCGCTCTCACGGGTGACCATAAGGCTTGGTGGCTGCCTGGCGATTATGACACGCAGGAATATGAGACCCGCACCTCACGTCTTTCGGAGATTTCCAACTTCTGGGATGAAATCATCGCCGAGGGAAAGGGCCATGCTTCTAGGACACCGTTCTCGAAAACTGGCGTCCAGACGTCCTTGCAGATGAAAACCGATGACGGCCTCTATATCAATATTCACGAGGCTGCTTGCGCCGATTACGCTACGATGCATCTCAATTTAGAGATTGGTAATAAGAAGGGTGAACCTTCTTACACGTTCGTCAGTTGGCTAACTCCCGATGCCACGGGATTAAAGGGCTGTATGCAGACACCTTGTGAGACGCCTTGGCGTACCGTCATGGTCAGTGATGATGCTCGCGACATGTTGTCCAATAACCTCATTTTGAACCTCAACGAACCTTGTCAGATAGAAGATACGTCGTGGATACATCCTACGAAGTACTGTGGTGTCTGGTGGGAGATGATTGTCGGCAAGAGCAGCTGGAATTATACCGATGAATTCCCCTCCATCAAACTCGATGCCATCGACTGGAACGCCGTTAAGCCTAATGGTCGTCATGGCGCTAATAACGAGAAGGTGAAGCGCTACATTGACTTCGCTGCTGCCAACGGTTTGCAGCAGGTGCTCGTCGAGGGTTGGAACGTCGGATGGGAAGACTGGGCCAACAAGTGGAAGCGTGACGTCTTCGACTTCGTGACACCTTATCCCGACTTTGATATCAAGATGCTCAACGACTATGCCCATTCGAAGGGCATCAAGTTGCTGATGCACCACGAGACATCATCGTCAACCCAGAATTATGAACGCCACCTGAACGATGCCTTCGACCTGATGAAGAAATACGGCTACGATGCAGTCAAGACAGGGTATGTAGGAGACATCATTCCCCGTGGCGACCATCACTATTCGCAGTCCATGAACAACCATTACCTCTATGTGGTTAAGGAGGCTGCCAAACGGCATATCATGGTCAACGCCCATGAAGCAACGCGTCCCACAGGTCTTTGCCGTACGTGGCCAAACATGGTAGGAAATGAATCTGCCCGTGGTGGTGAGAACGAGGCATTCTATACCAATCATCCCGACCATACCTGTATTCTGCCGTTTACACGTCTGCAGGGCGGCCCGATGGATTACACCCCTGGTGTTCTGGAAACCGATTTGAGCACGTGGAGCGATAATCCTCATCAGGTTGGAAGTACGTTGGTAGGACAGCTGGCACTGTATGTCACCATGTATTCACCCTTGCAGATGGCTGCCGACCTGCCCGAGAACTATGCCAAATACATGGATGCCTTCCAGTTCATCCGCGATGTGGCATGCGACTGGGATGACTCCAAATACTTAGAGGCGGAGCCTGGCGACTATATCACCGTAGCCCGCAAGGCCAAGGGTACAGACAATTGGTTCGTGGGTGGCAAGTGTGATGAGAACGGGCACCAGACCAACCTCAAGCTCGATTTCCTTGATGAGGGCGTCCGATATGCTTGTACCATTTATGCTGATGCAAAGAATGCACACTGGCAGGGCAATGCCAAGGCCTACACGATTACCAAGAAGACCGTGAAGAAAGGCGATGTTCTGAAACTCAGAGAGGCACCGGGTGGTGGCTTTGCAATATCGCTGATAAAGAGATGATAAAGTAATAAAAAACAATGAAAATATGAAGAAAGCACTTTTAGTAGGAATGATGGCTCTGATGATGGTTCCGGCTACTGCCCAGCAGTTGTTCAATGAGATGGTCTATACCCCTCAGCAAACCACTTTCACACTCTTTGCACCAGCAGACAGGAAACCTGTCGTGCGTTTGTATCGTGAGGGAATGGGTGGTAAGGCTCTGAAAACCATCAAGATGAAACGTACTGGCGACCTATGGACCGCCCAAGTTAAAGGCGACCAGCTGGGACGTTTCTATACCTTTGATATCGGGCTCGGCGAGTGCCCGGGTGTCTTTGCCAAAGCTGTGGGTATCAACGGCAAGCGTGGCGCCATTATTGACATGAAGACTACCAATCCCAAGGGATGGGAAAGTGATCGTCAACCAGAATGCAAAAGTCCTTCTGACCTTATTGTCTATGAGTTGCACCATCGCGACTTCTCCATCGCTCGCAAGGATGCTGCACATCCCGGCAAGTTCTTGGCTTTGACCGAGCCCTGGGCTATCAACCACCTGAAGTCATTAGGCATTAATGCTGTGCATATCCTGCCCAGTTACGACTATGGCTCGGTCGATGAGACCCGTCTGCAGGATAATAAGTATAACTGGGGCTATGACCCTGTGAACTACAATGTTCCGGAGGGTGGCTACAGCACCGATCCCTATAATCCTGGAATACGCATCAGTGAGTTCAAACAGATGGTACAGGCACTCCATCAGGCTGGCATCCGTGTCATTCTCGATGTGGTGTATAACCATACCTTTGACATTGACCATTCCAATTTCCAGCGCACATATCCAGACTACTTCTATCGTAAGAATGCTGACGGCACCTATTGCAATGGCTCGGGGTGCGGCAACGAGACGGCTTCCGATCAGCCTATGATGCGTCAGTTCATGATAGAGAGCGTGAAGTACTGGATGAACGAATACCACATCGATGGTTTCCGCTTCGACCTCATGGGCATTCACGATATTGAGACGATGAATGCCATCCGTAAGGCCGCTGTAGAGATAGACCCCTCTGTCTTTATCTATGGAGAGGGCTGGAGTGCCGGCAGTTGCGGTATTCCCAATGAACGCTTGGGCATGAAGGCCAATATTCCACAGATGCCAGGCATTGCTGCATTCAGCGATGAGATTCGTGACGCTCTGCGTGGTCCGTTCGACAACGACAGCAAGCCAGGAATTTTAGGTGGGGCACCGAACATGGAAGAGAGTCTGAAGTTTGGTATTGTAGGCTGCATCAGTCATCCTCAGGTTGATATGTCGAAGGTTAACTACTCCAAGACACCATGGGCTATTGAACCTACTCAGATGATGTCCTATGTGTCTTGCCACGACGATATGTGTCTCGTTGACAGGTTGAAAGCCAGTGTTCCAGGCATTACTAAGAACGAATTGATACGCCTCGACCTGCTGGCACAGACGGCCGTATTTACCTCTCAGGGAGTACCCTTCATGCTCAGTGGCGAGGAGTTGCTGCGCGATAAGAAAGGCGTTCACAACTCTTATGAGTCTCCCGACAGTATCAACCAGCTTGACTGGCAGAACAAGTTGCGCTATCCGCAGGTGTTTGAGTATTACAAGAACCTTATCAGCCTGCGCAAGGCGTTCCCCCACTTCCGCTTGGGCAGTGCCGATCTCGTTCGCAAGGACCTGCAGTTCTTAGACGCTCCTACAGGTGTGGTGGCCTATAGCATTACTGCTCCTCGCGGCAATGCCGTCCAGCGCGTCGTTGTGCTATTGAACACGACCCGTAAGCAGCAGAAAGTCACTATTCCTGAAGGTCACTATACGATTGTTTGTTCATCAGGCGTCATCGACCTGGAAGGTATTGATACCATGGATGGTTCCTGTGCCACCGTGTTACCTCAATCCGCTTTGATTATTCACGACTAATACGATACTACTATGAAAAGATTACTCATTCTTTCTCTCTTCCTGTTTACGATGACCATAACAATGACTGCTGCCAAGAAAACAAAACAGAAGACAACCGTTACCCGCATCGACCCTACTGATTGGTATGTGGGCATGAAGAATCCTTCTGTTCAGCTTTTCGTCTATGGCAAGGGCATTCGCGATGCAGAGAGCGTAACGACAGACTATCCCGGCGTTGTCATTGACAGTCTGGTGCGCCTTGATTCCCCCAACTATCTGTTGGTATATCTTAATCTGAAGAATGCTCAGCCTGGTACGATGAAACTCACGTTTCAGGTGAAGAACGACAAAGGAAAGGTGAAAAGCGAGGTGGTGCCTTATCAGCTGAAAGCCCGCGAGAAGTCCGGAGCATCACGCAAGGGCTTCGATATCAGCGATGTGCTTTATCTGCTGATGCCCGACCGCTTTGCCCAAGGTCCTCACCATCAGTCTCAACTGCCAGGTATGCGTGCCTACAAAGAAGACCGTAGCGCACCTTCCTTGCGCCATGGTGGCGATCTTGAAGGATTGCAGCAGCACCTCGACTACTTTAATGACTTGGGTGTCACAGCGCTCTGGTTTACGCCTATCCTCGAGAACGACTCTCCTGACATGATGTCATGGTCAACCTATCACGGTTATGCCTGCACGGACTACTATCGTGTCGATCCCCGCTTCGGCAGCAATGCCGAGTATCGTCAGCTCATCGATGCTTGCCATAAGAAGGGCTTGAAGGTTGTCATGGATATGATTTTCAATCATTGTGGTTTTGAACATCCATGGGTGGCCGATATCCCTGCCAAGGACTGGTTCAACCTCTCCGGCTGGTTGGAGCAGGCCAAAGGCACCAGCGACACGCGCGGAACCGATTTCCTGCAGACCAGCTACAAGCTGACCCCTGTCTTGGACCCCTATACTTCTGAGGTTGACTTACGAGAGACGACCGAGGCGTGGTTTGTCAATACCATGCCCGACTTCAACCAGAACAATCCGCACCTCATGCGTTATCTCATCCAGAACAGCATCTGGTGGATTGAGACTGCCGACATTGATGGCATCCGCATGGATACCTATCCCTACGCTTTCCGCAAGCCGATGGCTCAGTGGATGAAAGAGCTCAATGACGAATATCCCAATTTCAACACCGTCGGTGAGACATGGGTCACGCAGCCTGCCTATACTGCTGCCTGGCAGAAAGACAGTAAGTTGAGCGACATCAACAGCTATCTGAAGACCGTTATGGATTTCTCTTTCCAAGAGAAGATAGACTCTGCAACGCATGAGATTACCGATAACTGGTGGCGCGGATACAATCGTCTCTACAATTCGTTCTGCTATGATTATCTTTATCCCAATCCGTCGAGTGTCATGGCGTTCCTCGACAATCACGACACCGACCGCTTCCTGCGTGACGGACAGGATGCCCAGGCGTTGAAGCAAGGCTTGGCATTGCTGCTTACCGTGCGCCGTATTCCTCAGCTGTATTACGGTACAGAGATTATGATGAACGGCACGAAGGCTGTTACCGATGGCCATGTCCGCAAGGACTTCCCCGGCGGTTTCCCCGGTGATACACACAACTGTTTTACCGCCGAAGGCCGCACCAAGGCAGAGCAGGATATGTTTACCTTTATCTCGCGTCTGCTGCACTGGCGTCAGGGCAATGAGGTTATTTCCAAGGGTTCCATGAAGCAGTTCATTCCCTATCAAGGTATCTACGTCGTTGCTCGTCAGTATCAGGGACGTACGGCCGTGACCATTATCAATGGTACTCGCAAGAACGTTGTCATGGATGCCAAGCGATATGTTGAGCTGACACGTGGCAACAGAAAAGCCGGACAGGCGCTTGATATTCCTACACAAGAGCGTTACGACCTCACCAAAGACCTGCCACTCAAGCCCCGGCAGGTGTTGGTGCTGGAGTATTAGTAAATAATAAGAGAGAGGCGTTCGCCTCTCTCTTATTATTTTTCGACATTTCGACATTTCGATATTTCGACATTCCGAAATAATCATTGCACCTCGATGCTGATGCTGTTGGTAATTTTGCGCTTTTTATCTGTCACCTTCAGCGTCAGCGTTCCTGCCTGTTTGGCAGCACGCACCACCACCACGAGTTGTCCGTTGAAGAGCTTCATGGTAGGCTGTGTGAACGATTCCAACGAGGTGGCATCGCCATTGCAGACGGCTTCGAAGCGTCCTGCTCCGGTGACTTCAAAAGTCAGTTGGTCTGCAGCATCAGGAACGAGGGTTCCATGCTTGTCGGTAAGCGATACGGTGACAAATGCCAAGTCGTCTCCATCGGCTTTTAGCGTGCCAACCTGCCCCTCAGAGAGGAAAGAAAGTGACGATGACTGTTGTGTCCAAGCGTCCAATTTCAGGTGAGCCGGTTTACCGGCAGTACGGAGCGTTTGTTCGCCAGCCTTGTTGCCGTTGGCGTCATAGACCACGACGCGCAACTCTCCTGGTTCGTAGCGCACGTTGTTCCAGCGCAGGCGGAAGCGGTCGAGGCGTTCTTTGGGGTTCTTCGAAATCTTGCCCTGACTCTTGCCGTTGAGGAAAAGCTCTGCGGTGGGGTAGTCGGTATAGCAATAGACGGGAGTCACCTGTCCGCGACGGCTCTTTTGTCCTTTAGGCGCCGTACCACTCTCGTTGCCCCAAGTCCAGTGCGGCAACAGGTGGATGGTGTGCTGCTTCTTGTTCCAGTGCGAGCGGTAGAGGAAGTAGCGGTCTTTGGGCAGTCCGGCGAGGTCGCAGATGCCGAAGTAGCTGCTGCGTGACGGCCAGTACTCATCGTAGGGTGATGGCTCGCCTAAGTAGTCGTAGCCTGTCCATACAAACTCGCCGATGACCTCTGGCATGTCCTCCTGTGCTGCCCAGTCGTCATCAGGCAGGTTTGACCAAGGGCAGTATTCCACGTCGTAGCTGGTACATTGTCCGTCGCGCTGCTGAATGGCCTTGGGGTCATAGTCCTTGTGCCACGAAGCATTCTTGGAGTTATCGTTGGGTTCTGCGGGGAAATGATAGACGCCGCGTGAAGAGACGGTAGAGGTTGTCTCAGAGCCTAACAGGAAGCCCTGTGGCAGGCGTTTCAGGTTATCGGCATATTTATGCACACGGTAGTTGAAGCCCGGCACCTCCATGGCTTGTGCGAAACCGTTATCCAAGGCTCCGTCAGGCTGATCCATGCCCTGAGTAACGGGTCGTGAGGGATCTAGCGCATGACAAAGTCCCTGCAGTCGGATGGCCCACTGGCGACCGCGTGGCATCCATTGTTCCCAGATTTCGTTGCCGATAGACCACATGACAATGGCGGGATGGTTACGGTTGGCAACGACCAGGTTGGTGATATCCCTTTGCCACCATTCCTGGAAGAAGCGGGCATAGCCGTTCTTGCATTTGGGATGTACCCACATGTCGAACGACTCAGCCATGACCATCATTCCCAAAGAGTCGCAGAGGTCCATCTGCATCTGTGACGGCATATTATGGCTGGTGCGGATGGCATCGCAGCCCATTTCCTTCAGCGTCTTGATTTGGCGGATGAGTGCTGCCTTGTTGATGGCGGCACCTAAAGGACCCAAGTCGTGGTGCAGGCATACACCCTTGATTTTCCGTGTCTCGCCATTCAGTTGGAAACCGTGTTCGCGACTGACGCGCACCATGCGAATGCCCGTCTTGACGGTCTTTTCGTCAACGGTCTGGTTGTCCTTCAGCAATTGTGTGCGAACCTTATAGATAACGGGGTGTTCAGGTGACCACAGTTGTGGCTGTTCCACCTCGAAGGTGTGAAAGAAAGAGCCGTCACCGTTGATGGCAAGTTTTCCGCTCGATGCCACCTCCTGTCCGTCCGGTGCGAGGAGCGTCATCACTACCTGGTGGCGGGCTGTTTGTTCCTCCTCTACGACGACACGTCCTTCCGCCTCTACGTCAGCCTTGCCGTTCTCTAACTTAACGGTTTTGAAGAACAGGCTCCAGTCGTCCAGTCTTGCCTGATGATTGAGGATGAGTGTCACAGGGCGGTAGATGCCTGCCCCCGGATACCAGCGCGAGCTCTCTTCCAGGTTCTGCAGACTGACTTCCAGCAAGTTGTCGCCAGCTTTCATGAAAGGCGTGATATCTACCCTGAAGGCGTTGTAGCCGTAAGCCCAGAAACCCGCTTTCTTGCCGTTGATATAAACCGTGGGTTCTGCCATGGCTCCGTCGAACAGCAGTTCGGCATGCTCCGTGCCAGCGGGAATGTTGAGGGTACGTTTGTAGTAGCCCTTGCCAATCCAGGGCAGTGCTCCTGAGCGACCGCTCTTTTCCGTTGGCGTCGTCTCACCGTTTTGTACGATGGCAACACTTTGCAAGTCCCATTTTTTGTCGAAGGGACCGCTGATGGCCCAGTCGTGAGGAATGCTGACGTTTTGCCATTGCTGCTTGTCGCGTGAGAACTGCCAGCCATCGGTCAGCGTAACTTCCTGTCTCGGTTGTGCGCTGACGGCTGTCGTTGCAGCCACTAAGGCGCTGATTGCTAATATTCTTCTGAACATCATGTCGCTGTGTCTTATTTCGTCATCACTATGAAACTTGTCCCTCTTTTATTTCACCACAACCTTTTTCCCATTGACGATGTAGAGACCTTGCTTGGGTTGTGCAACCTTGCGTCCCTGGAGGTCGTAGTAGGAGGTGTTGGGTGATAGGTGATGGGTGTTGGTTATTTGTTCGATGCCCGCAGGGTCATTGATAAAGTTTTTCAGCTCGTAGAGGGCAGCATAGGGTTTGCCAGTGCTATGGTTGTAGAGCGCCGCATTCCACCATTTGGCTGTTACGTTCTTGTTACCATTGTCCTCGGGCCACCACCAGAAGAGACCCTTGACGCTGCTATGGCTGTTTAGCTTGGCTATCAGAGCTGCTGTGTACTGACGCTGCCCTTCCTCCGTATAAGGATAGGTAGCTGTGTAGTCGAAGTCGTCTTCCTTGCCATCGTTGTTGCTGTCAGCCAACGGCCATGCGTAACAGTAGCCAGTCTCTACCACCATGATGTCCTTGCCATAGTTTTTGTTTTCCAAAGTTGTCAATGCGGTTTCTAATGCTGCCAGATTGCCGTGATGGGCAGGATAGTAGCTTAGTCCAATGATGTCGTAGTCGAGTGATGCGTTCTTCATGCGGTCGAAGAAGTCTGTCAGCACGTTAGGCTTTGGCGTACGCTCGCTATGAATGATAATCTTTGCATCAGGACACTCTTCACGACATGCCTCACCGGCTTTCTTGAGCAGGTTGATGAAGCGCGTCCAGTTGGCATTGGGCGAGCTGGTATAGCAGCGGTTGGCTGTTGAACCTTCTGTGCCCCACAGCATCCCATAGCTAATCTCGTTGCCAGTCTGAATGAAGTCAGGTGTGGCTCCAGCCTCTTTCATTTGGCTGAGGCAGTCCTTGGTGTATTCGTAAATCTTGTTGCACAGCTGTTCGTCGTTGAGGTTCTTCCATGCGTCGGGTGTCCACTGCTTGGCGGGGTCAGCCCATGTGTCGCTGTAGTGGAAATCGAGCATCAGTTTCATTCCGCAGTCCTTGATGCGCTTGCCCAATGCCTTGACATACGCCAAGTCCTGACAGACAGCCTTGTCGGCATCTCTGGAAGGGTCGACAAACAAGCGGACGCGCATAGCGTTGAGCCCCTGTTCCTTGAAGAATGTCAATGCTTGTACGGTGTTGCCACTCTTGTTCTTGTACACGACACCAGCCTCTTCGTACTTGGTGAGCATGGAAATGTCACCGCCCACATACTTCTGGGCATTTGCCGTTGTTGCTGCCATGCAGCATGCAAGCATGGCGAGTAGTAGTTTCTTACTTTTCATGATCGTTATTGTTTTATTGCTTTAGCCGAATTATCTTGCAAAGGTAGGTATTTTTACCGAGAACACCAAAGATTATGGTAAAAATCAAGTAAAATGCAATAAAAAAGGTTCGTGAGCGTTTATTAAAAACGTATATATACACAAACCATTAGAAAAAATGATAGATTATATCAAGGGAGAACTGGCTGAACTGACTCCTGCCGTGGCTGTTGTTGAAGCCGCAGGTGTTGGCTATAGCCTGAACATTTCGCTGACGACGTATAGCGCGTTACAGGGGCTCAAGCCGACGGGCAATAGTCAGGCACCTGTCGCCAAACTTTACGTTTATGAGGCCATTCGCGAGGATGCTTACGTGCTTTACGGCTTTGTTTCCAAGAAAGAGCGCGAGATGTTCGAACTGCTAATAACCGTGAGCGGTGTTGGTGCCAATACGGCTCGTATGATGCTTTCCTCGATGAGTGTTGCCGAGTTGTGCAATGCCATCTCTTGTGGTGATGAGCGTCTGATTAAAGGCATCAAGGGCATCGGCAAGATGACCGCCCAGCGCATTATTGTTGACCTGCGCGACAAGATTGTAGCACTTGGCATTGCCGACGAGATACCTGCTGGTGGAAGCGTTCAGGCACCCGTGAACAATGCCGTTCGTGATGAGGCTGTAGCCGCTTTGACGATGCTCGGCTTTGCTCCCGCTCCGACGCAGAAGGTCGTTGTGGCCATTTTGCAACAACAGCCCGACCTGCCTGTCGAACAGGTGGTGAAACTGGCGCTGAAACAGATTAAGTAAGAGCCTCACCCCCGACCCCTCTCCGAAGGGCGAGGGGAGTAGAGTGAATGATAAGGTCAAAGACTAAGTGAGAAGAAAGAGGTTTTCCTATATAGCAGTAGTCCTGCTGAGCATGACGGCACTGGCCATGCCCCCGCAGGATGTCAAGACGCAGAAGAAACCTGCGGCTGCTGCTCAGCCTGTGATGAAGACGGCACCTGTCGAGGTGGCAGACCTTGACTCCTCGGCATTAGACCTGCATCTTCCTGAGAACATCAAGCAAAGGGTGGAGTACGATGATTCTACGAATACCTATCGCATCGGCTCTAAGATGGGCGACTCGTATCTCAACACCCCCGTGGTGATGACTCCCGAGGAATACCGGCAGTGGAGCGAGCGCCGCGAACGAGAGCAGTTCTTCCGTCGGAAGGACGCTACGAACGTTGCCAACCAGGGCAAGGAGAAGTTCAACTTTGCCGACATGCACTTCAACCTCGGCCCTGCGGAGAAAATCTTCGGTCCTGGTGGTGTGCGCATCAAGACGCAAGGTACCGCAGAGCTGAAGCTCGGTATGAATATCAAGAACGTGGAGAATCCCTCGCTCCCCGTCCGTAACCGTAAGACCAAGAGTGTCGATTTCGATGAGAAAATCAATATCAACGTAACGGGTAAGGTTGGTGATAAGGTGAACATGACGCTGAATTACAACACCGACGCTACCTTCGACTTCGACACAAAGAATCTGAAGTTGCGCTATGAGGGCAAGGAGGACGAGATTATCAAACTGGTAGAGGCCGGTAACGTCACTTTCCCGTCGAACAACTCGCTGATTCAGGGCGCCAGCAGCTTGTTTGGTGTGCGCACCGACCTGCAGTTCGGTAAGCTGAAGCTCCAGACCGTGTTGTCGCAGAAGAACTCCACGTCGAAGAGCGTCTCCTCTAAAGGTGGTACCCAGACCACCCCGTTCGAGTTGGATGTGGCCAACTATGAAGAAAACCGTCACTTCTTCCTTTCCAAGTATTTCCGTGAGCACTATGATGAGGCCATGAAGCGCCTGCCCGTCATTACGACAGGCGTCGAGATTACCCGTATTGAGGTGTGGATTACCAACAAGACCGGAACGACGTCGAACTCCCGTAATATCATCGGATTCTCCGAGTTGGCAGAGAGCACCTCTTCGAAATGGGGTGGTGGAACGTCTTCGCAGTTGCCCTCCAACATTGCCAACAGAGAATATAATGACGTGGTCACCAACTATCCTGATGCCCGCGACATTGATAAGGTCAGCACGGCGCTGCCTGCCCCCCTTTTCGCGGGAGGTACGGACTACGAGAAATTGGCGTCGGCACGCTTGCTCAACAGTTCTGAATACACCCTGAACAAAGCCATGGGTTACATCTCGCTGAAGACATCGCTGCAGAGCGACCAGGTGCTTGCCGTTGCCTACGAATACACCTTTGGCGGCTCTACCTATAAAGTCGGTGAGTTTGCCTCCGATTATACCGATGCCAACCAAGCGCTTTTCGTCAAGGCGTTGAAGAACTCCACCAACAATCCTCAGCAGCCCAACTGGAAGCTGATGATGAAGAACGTTTACTATCTCGCATCGAACGTCGAGCGTACCAAGTTCCGTTTGGATATCAAGTACCAGAGCGACTCTACCGGCGCTTACGTCAACTATATTCCTGAGACCGAGGCCAAGGATGTTACCCTGTTGCGAGGACTGGGCTGTGACCGTTTGGACGATAATAACAAGGCACGTTCCAATGGTTTCTTCGACTTTGTGGAGGGTTATACGGTCAGCAATGGCCGTGTGTTCTTCCCCTCGGCAGAGCCCTTCGGTACGACGCTGCGCGACTTCCTCACCGGTCGGGGAGTACCCGATGCGGTAGCAGCACGTTATGTCTTCCAGGAGCTGTACGATACCACCCGCACGGCGGCCAAGCAGATGACCGATAAGAACCGCTTCCGTCTGACAGGACAGTTCAAAGGCCATTCTGCCAACGTCATCTCGCTGGGCGCCTATAACGTGCCGCAAGGCTCCGTCCGTGTGACGGCAGGAGGCGTGCTGCTGAGCGAAGGTTCTGACTATACCGTCGATTATTCCGCCGGTGAGGTCACCATTCTGAACCAAAGCATCATCGATGCCGGCACGAACGTCAATGTGTCGTTAGAGAGCAATACCGAGTACGGCATGCAGCGCAAGCGCATGTTCGGTGTCAACTGGGAGTACGACTTCTCGAAAGATTTCCAGGTCGGCGGTACCCTCCAGCACTTGTCGGAACAGGCGCTGACATCGAAAGTCACCATGGGTGCAGAACCGCTGAAGAATACCCTGTGGGGATTGCACCTGAACTGGAAGACCGAGTCGCAGTGGCTGACCAACATGCTCGACAAGTTGCCGTTCCTGCATTGTACCGTTCCCTCGAAGATTACCTTTACAGGCGAGTTTGCTCACCTCATTGCCGGCACTGCCGGAGGTACTCAGGACAATGCTTCTTACATAGACGATTTTGAAAGTGCGAAGAACGGCATCAGCGTCTTAGACCCGAAGGCGTGGGTCATCTCCAGTACACCGTCGTTCTTTGCTGAGCACGACGACAAGACAGGAATTACCAGCGGCATCAACCGTGCGCTGCTGGCATGGTACACCATCGACCCGCTGTTTACCAACCGCTCCTCCAGTCTTACGCCGAGCCATATCAAGAGCGACCTCGAGCAGCTGTCGAACCACTACGTTCGTCAGGTGTATGTCAACGAGCTCTATCCCAACCGTGACCAATCGACCTATAGCGGTGCTACGAATACGTTGCCCGTCCTCGACTTGGCATACTATCCCACCGAGCGCGGCCCCTATAACCTCTCGACCGATGTCACGGAGAAAGGTGCGCTGAACAAGCCCCTCAGTCGCTGGGGTGGCATGATGCGTAAGCTCGACACCAACGACTTCGAGACGGCCAATGTCGAGTATATCGAGTTCTGGCTGCTCGATCCTTTTATCTATAGCAAGACCGAAACGGAAGCCTCGAAATACGGTGGCGACCTCTATATCGACCTCGGAGAAATCAGCGAAGATATTCTGCGCGACGGAAAGAAGTTCTACGAGAGTGGCATGCCCGTTGACGGCTCTGCCTCCTATACCGAGACACAGTGGGGCCGCGTTCCCAAACAGGCTACCCAGACCTATGCCTTTGCTACCACTTCCGGAGCCCGTGCCAGACAGGACGTCGGTCTGAACGGTCTGAACGACGACGAAGAGCGTACCTTTGCCGCTTATGCCGATTTCCTCAACTCCGTCAATGTCAACGATAGTGTCCGTCAGGCGTGGACCAGCGACCCCGCCAACGATAACTACCACTACTTCCGTGGCAGCGACTACGACGAGCGGCGCACCAGCATTCTGGAACGTTACAAGCGCATCAACATGCCGCAGGGCAACTCCCCCGACAACGACCAGCAGACGGAAGGCTATGACACGTCCTACAAGACCTATCCCGATGTGGAGGATATCAACCAGGACTATACGCTGAACGAATACGAGCGCTACTATGAGTATAAGGTGAGTATCCGTCCGGAGGATATGGTACTCGGACAGAACCATATCTCCGACATCCGCGAGGCTACCGTCACCTTGCGCAACGGAGCCCGTGAGACCGTGAAGTGGTACCAGTTCCGCATCCCGCTGCGGCAGAACAGTGGCAAGGAAGGCAACATCAGCGACTTCACCAACATCCGCTTCATGCGCATGTTCCTGACCCAGTTCGAGAAACCCATCGTGCTGCGCTTTGGTTCGCTGGACTTGGTACGTGGCGATTGGCGTGTCTATACGAAACCATTGACGACGACCACCGAGACCGGTACGATGGAGGTGAGCGCAGTCAACATCGAAGAGAACAACAACAAGCGCCCCGTCAACTACGTGTTACCTCCGGGCATTACCCGAGTGACCGACCCCTCCCAGCCACAGCTCACCGAAGCCAACGAACAGGCGCTGTCCATGGTGGTGAAGAACCTGTCGAAGGGCGAGTCCAAGGCGGTGTATCGCAATACGACACTCGACCTGCGTCAGTATGAGCATATCCAGATGTTTGTCCATGCCAACCATCTGATAGACGACGTCACCTCTTTGCAGGATGACCAGTTGGCCGTCTTCGTTCGTCTGGGTAGCGACTACACCAACAACTACTATGAGTACGTGATACCCCTGAAGTTGACTCCCGACCGCAACGACTATAATAAATATAATGTGAACGACTGTCGTGCCGTATGGCCGCTGGCCAATATGCTCGATATCGATTTGAGCGTCTTCACCCGTCTGAAGAAGGCCCGCAACAAGGCACGCGCCATGGGAACGTCCAGCTTCACGGTGTTGTATTCCGACTATGACCCTGACCATCCCAATAACAAGGTCTGCGTGTTGGGTAATCCTACGTTGGGCGAGGTGAAGACCATGATGATTGGCGTACGCAACCTGGTGGGAGGCACCAAGTCCGGTGAGGTGTGGGTCAACGAGCTCCGCCTGATGGAGCCTGTCAACAAGGGCGGCTGGGCAGCTTCTGGAACGCTCAACGTGCAGCTGTCTGACGTCGGTATGGTCAATGCCACAGGAAAGGTGATGACGAAGGGCTTCGGCGGTCTGGAGGAAGGTGTTATGCAGCGTTCCACCGATGACTATAAGACGTATTCCGTCACCGCCAACGTAGAACTCGGCAAGTTCTTCCCCGAAAAGATGAAGGTGACCGCCCCGCTCTATTATTCCGTGACCAAGGAGATTACGCGACCGAAGTACAATCCGTTGGATACGGACTTGGAGTTGGACGACGCCTTGGAGAGTGCCAAGGATCGGCAGGAGCGCGACTCCATTGAGAGCATTGCCGTCACCAAGAAGACCTCTACCAACTTCTCGCTCTCCAATGTCCGCTTTGGCATCAAGACCAACAAGCGGCACCCCATGCCTTACGACCCCGCCAACTTCTCGGTCTCCTACAGTCATTCCCACCGCTATGCCTCGGGCAGCACCACCGTCTATGAGAAGGAAGACGAGTGGCGCGGTGCTTTGAACTATAGCTATACGCCGGTGTATAAGGCGTGGGAACCCTTCAAGAATTCGAAGAGCAAGTCGAAGTGGATGGCTTTCCCCAAGGCCTTCGGTCTGAACTGGTTGCCGCAGAACATCACCTTCAATACCGAGATACGGCGTGCCTATCAGGAGTCGAGAGAGCGCGACTTGGAGAACCTGGGTGCTTCGTCGCTGCCTGTCACGTGGGGCTCTACCTTCCTTTGGAATCGAGACTTCTCGCTGCGCTGGGACTTGACGAAGAACCTGCACATGACGTTCCAGTCAGGTACGCAGGCTGAGATTGAGGAGCCCAACAGCGACAAGCCCATCAACAAAGACCTCTATCCCGACCGCTATACGGCATGGAAGGATTCCGTGTGGAGCAGCATCAAGCACTTCGGTCGTCCGTTGGACTATCGGCAGAACTTCACCGCCTCCTATCAGCTGCCGCTCAATAAGCTGCCGGTCTTCGACTGGCTCAATGCCGATGCGAACTATACCGCCACTTACAACTGGCGTCGCGGTACCGAACTGGAGGATGGCACCTCGGCAGGCAACATCATCAATAACAACCGCCAGGCCAACATCAACGGTACGCTGAACATGGAGACGCTCTACAACCACTCGCCGTTCCTCAAGAAGGTCAACGAGCGTTTCAAGAAGGCCATTCCGAAGAATCAGACGAGGCAGCGGCAGACTAACAGGAAAGACGACAAGAAGACCGCCCTGGACGAAAAAGACTTAGGTAAGGAAAAGGGTAAGGGTAAAACGAAGGAAGAGGCAGCCCTTCCCAAGAACAAGAACAGCTTCCAGAAGGAAGTGTCGCTGCGTCCCGACACCACGCTGGTCATCACCCATGGCAAGAAGACCAAGCGCCTCTTTGTCACCGCCCGTACCAAGGATGGCAAGTCGTATCCTATTAAATATAAGGTGGTCGATTTGAACAAGATTCAGATCAAGGGTACTGACAGTGTCGATATCAAGGTGACGGTGACGGCGAAGCCACCCTTGGAGAACCAGTGGTGGTATAAGCCTGCCCAGAGTGCGGCGCGCTTCCTGATGATGGTGCGTAACATCGGCATCAGCTACCGCAACCAGTACTCCATGTCTATCTCCAACTTCATTCCCGATGTCGGCGATGCCTTCGGTCAGCGTACTGGCAGTGTCATGGCTCCAGGCTTGGACTTTGCCTTCGGACTGACGGGCGACGACTATTTGGAGAAGGCCAAGCGCAACGGCTGGCTCTATGGCGACACCACGGCAACGCCTGCTGCCACCGTCCGCACGTCCGACCTGCAGCTGAAGTCCACCTTGGAACCTGCCCGTGACCTGAAGATTGACCTCAACGCCTCCTGGACGCGCACGCGTACCAATAGCATTCGTTATTTCTTAGAGGGTATGCCTTCTACGGAGAGTGGTTCGCTGACCATGACCACCATCTCCATCTCGTCGTCGTTAGAGAAGATGGGCGATGCCAACAACGGCTATCCTTCGAAGGTCTTCAACCGCTTCTGCGATGCCTTGCCGCGTTTCCAGCAACTGGCGAAGGCACACTACGGCGCGGAGGTCGGTCAGTATAGTGCGGCAGTGATGATTCCTGCCTTCCTCGATACCTATACAGGCAGCGGTGGCGAGAAACTGGACCTGTTGCCCAAGTTGACCCGTATGCTGCCCAACTGGACCGTCCGCTATTCGGGACTGTCGAAGCTGCAGTGGTTCAGCGAGCGTTTCAAGTCTGTCAACATCAATCACGGCTACAAGAGCATCTTCGCCGTAGGCAGCTATACCAGCAGCAGTCAGACAGCGTCGCTGTTGGGATGGAACGTGCCCACCGTCAGCATCAACGAGACCTTTGCTCCGCTGATTGGTGCCGATGTCACTTTCCTGAACAACCTCACCGTCAAGGCCGAGTTCCGTCGCATCCGTACGTTGAACCTCTCCATGACCAGCGTTCAGATTAACGAAAGCCGCTCCAACGACATTGTCATAGGCTTGGGCTATAAGATCAGCGACTTCCGTCTCTTTGGCGGAGGCATGTCGCGTAAGATTAAGAAGGCCCAGGGTGGCTCGTCGAAGAAGAACAACAATGATACGAGTACGACGAGTTCTCAGAACAACAAGAAGAGCGGTGTCAACCACGACCTCAACCTGCGCCTCGACCTGTCGTTCCGCGACCAGGCAGCCATCACTCGCGATATTGCCACCCGCACATCATCTGCCAGCAGTGGCAATGCCGCCGTCAAGCTGTCGTTCATGGCCGACTACACCTTGTCGCGTCTGCTCACGATCTCCGCCTACTATGAGCGTCAGGCCAACAAGCCCCTGTTGTCCAGCAACAGTTATCCTACCACGACCCACGACTTCGGTCTGAGCATGAAGTTCTCGCTGACGCGCTAAAAGCCATTGGCAGAGCTTCGCCAGAGTCAGTCTGTTATTCTATCAGAGCGCAAAATTAGAGTCCCGTGATTCCGGATTTTTCTATTTACGCAATGCACCACATTTGCACCACCAAATAAAGCCTACTAATCAACAATTTTAATGTCTAATAGCACTTCCCAATAGCCTTTTTTATCTTCACCAACACGTCTAATGACACCTTTTTCCTTTAATACTGCAATATTACGTGTAATAGTCGACCTATCAACTCCGAGAATAGTTTTTAGATCATCATATGTAACATGATTATTATTTATTATTGCTTTAACAATAGCAATCTGCGTTTTGCTAAGTTTTACAGATGCATTTGCAGGTGCATTTGCAGGTGCATTTACAGGTGCATTTACAGGGGCATTTACAGAACTTGCCTTAGTTGAAGGCACAGGCAGAACCAGTTCAACTTCGTCAACATCCAGTTTGTTCAGCAGCTGAGGATCACCCCAATTGGTTTCTTTCCATGCAGCTATAATCTTGGGGAATCCAGAACCAACATTCTCACCAAAGCCTATCATGCGGAGCATATTCTGAATCTTCGGATTACGAGCCTTGGAGTTTCCACCTCGATAGATGGTCTCTACAGGCAACTTTAACAAGCCTGGATTACGGAAGCAAAGACGGTCATCATGCTTCTCTACCCTCAGAATACCAGCATCCATCATCAGATCGCAGTGGATAATGGCATTCGTAAAGGCTTCACGTACAGCTTCACGTTGTGGCGTATCGTCTTTTCTTTTCCAACCTTTTTCCAGTTTAAATGGCTTTGGCAAGTCAAACTGGATTTTAGGTGAGACAATGCGGAAGAACTGATAAAGATTGTTTTCCCAAAGTCCATCGTATGTCAGTCGATCGTGATAACGCTCATCACCCACAAGATGACTCATGTCCAGATAGTCCATGCGGAAGTTAGCAAATCTGTCTCTAATAGCAAGTCCTTTGCCAAACATCATCAGTCCTGCCAATGTCAAGCCTTCCTTACCTGTCTGCCTATCTTCAGTATAACCACCAAGATTCCTGAGGAAAGTCTTATCGTCAACCTGATTCCAGACATGGGTACTGTTCTCCTGTCTGAACTCTGTGCGATACTGACGCAAAGAATCAGGATCAATATCATCCATGCCATAATACTCTATCAGAATGCTGTCGTTACCATCTGCATTAGAATCACGTATCATCGCCTTTACCTGAGCCTCTGTACAATGATAGTCACCTTCATTATTGCGCCTATACGTACCTTTATAAACATTGCCGTTCAGATAGATAGGTTTTGCCATCCAGTCTGCCTGAGGAACATGGATGCATATTATCTGCGCTCCATCCACATTCACCACCTCCACATCGCTGTCAAGAAGAATGTTCTCATTCACCTTGTCGCTGTTGAGGGTATTCCAGAAGTCAGTAATAATCTTACTTGGCTCGTCCACACCAATTATCTGGAATCGCTTGCTAACATCTTTCTCCTGCAAGTCTTCATCTACACCAAGCAGAATCAGTCCGCCTATGGTATTGGCAAAAGCCGAATACGTCTGCCAAATTGACTTCGGCACCTCAGCCTTCGCTTTCTTGCACTCCAGCGTT
>CACYOC010000016.1 GCA_902775975.1 uncultured Bacteroidales bacterium
TCGGGACGGAAGTCGAACGTGCCGTCTTCACGGATGCTGGCTGAGCCGCGCAACCGTCTTACCTTACTGGTTTTCAATTCGTTAGTTGCCATATTACTACTGTTTTAATTTTTTCGAAAAGGACAAACTGTCAAAAGGACAAACTGTCATTAAGCGGTTTTTTACTTTCCGAGAATTTCAGAAAACACTTAAATATATAATATATTATAATATATTATTATATTTACCATTTAATTTTTCGCTTATTGTCCTTTTGTCCTTTTGTCCTTTTGTCAGTTTTACTTTTTACTCCCAACGCGCTATGTTAGTGATAGTCACACGATTCTCGTAGCGGTCTTCGCCCTGTTGCGTCTGCCACTTTCTGGCATCCACCACCAGATGCACGTTCACCGTCATGCCCACTTCGAGTTTCAGTCCCAGCACCGAAGGAGCAGAGCCGTTAAGTTCTCTTTCCAATACAAGGCGGAGGCACTGCTCCCTCGTAATCACCCGTCTCTCGTAATGAAAATCCCAAGGGCTTATCTGCAACAGCAACCCCTTGGCACAGGCATCAAAAGCCTCACCTGAGGGCTTGTACAGCTTCGGGAAGCCATTCTCCCTAAGCAGGATGATGTTGTATCCTCGGTTCATCGCTTCCCGCAGCACTTCCTTTTCCTTTGGCGAGACGGCAGCACTGACAAGCACCCCACCGCGTTCGCCGCATGACAACCATTCCTCTCTCAGCCGTGCATTTTCCTCATCCGTGTAGCGCCTGTGAACAATGACAGCTACCTTGTCGGGAATGTTCAGCAGGAACCTGTTACCTACTACCTGGCATTGCTCACCTGCCACCTCCATTTTTTGTTTTTATTTTCGAGCGAGAGTGCCTTCGACCGAAGGTCAAAAGTAATGATTATTGCAAAAAAAACGTCGGAAAGTTGGTGTTTTCAGATATTTCCTGTAACTTTGCAGCGATTTTTTATATATAAAAAGGTAAGACACATGAAACTATTCGACGTATATCCACTTTTTGATGTCAACATTGTGAAGGGCAATGGCTGCAAGGTTTGGGACGACAAGGGACAAGAGTATCTGGATCTCTATGGCGGTCATGCCGTCATCAGCATCGGGCACTCGCACCCCCATTATATAAATAAGGTGACGGAGCAGTTGCAGCAGATTGGGTTCTACTCCAACTCCGTCATCAACAAACTGCAGCAGCAGGTGGCCGAGCGACTGGGACGCATCAGCGGCTACGAGGACTACCAGCTGTTTCTCATCAACAGTGGTGCCGAGGCCAACGAGAACGCCCTGAAGCTGGCGTCGTTCAAGAATCCACAGGCCATGCGCATCCTCTCTTGCGAGAAGGCGTTCCACGGTCGCACATCACTGGCCGTAGAGGTGACGAACAATCCAAAGATTGTGGCTCCGCTGAACGACAACCACCACGTGCGTTTCCTGCCGCTGAACGACATCGAGCCGTGGGTACGCGAACTGTCGCGCGGCGGTGTCGCTGCCGTCATCTTGGAGTGCATACAGGGCGTCGGTGGCATCCAGATGGCCACGCCGAAGTTTGCCCAAGATCTGGCCTACGCCTGCAAGCGTTATGGCGCCACGCTGATATGCGACGAGATACAGTGCGGCTATGGCCGTAGCGGTAAGTTCTTCGCCCACCAGTGGCTGGGCATCAAGCCCGACATCATCACCGTTGCTAAGGGCATTGCCAACGGTTTCCCGATGGGTGGCGTACTCATCAGTCCCGACTTCCAGCCCGTCTATGGACAGTTAGGAACGACCTTCGGCGGCAACCATCTGGCATGTGCTGCAGCACTGGCCGTACTCGACGTCTTCGAACAGGAGCATCTGGTGGAGAACGCCCGCGAGGTGGGCGACTACCTGATGGAACAGTTGAAGGCCATCGACAGTCCACATATCAAGGAAGTTCGCGGACGCGGCCTGATGATTGGCATCGAGCTGGACGTTCCCCACAAGGACGTGCGACTGCCACTCATCTACGACGAGCACTGCTTCACCGGCTGTGCAGGCACGAACATCCTGCGACTGTTGCCGCCGCTGTGCCTGACGAAACAAGATGCCGACCTGTTCATAGAACGGCTGAAGACCGTTCTGAAGGGAATAGGGAATAATGAAAAGTGAAAAATTTGCTACCGCATATAGAACTATGAAGATATCAATAATAGGAGCCGGCGCCATGGGTGGCGCCATCGTGGAAGGCTTGCTGAAGAGCCACTATGTCGATGCCGAGAGCATTTGCGTCAGCGACGCCTCAGCAGACGCCGTGAAACGCTTTGCCGACAAGGGCGTAAAGACCACTACCGACAACTGCGTTGCCGCCAAGTCGGGCGACATGGTCATCGTGGTGGTAAAACCCTGGCTGGTAGAACGGGTACTGCTGCAAGTGAAGGACGTCATGGATTACGGTCGCCAGCAGTTAGTGGTGGTGGCAGCAGGCATCAAGGGCGAACAGCTGAAGACGTGGATGCAGAAGGACGGGCAGCTGCCTGCCATGCATCTGGCCATTCCCAACATCGCCATTGCACAGTTGGCATCAATGACGTTTCTGGTTGCCGTTGCGACAGAGTCGCAACATACAGAACAAGTGGTGGCGCTGTTCGACTCAATGGGTAAGACCATCATCACCGACGAGCAGCACCTGGCAGCCGGTACGACGCTTGCCTCGTGCGGTATTGCCTACGCCATGCGCTACGTTCGTGCCGCCAGCGAAGGCGGTGTGGAGCTGGGCTTCAAGGCCGACCAGGCCAAGGACATCGTGCTACAGACGATGGAGGGTGCCGTCAAGCTGCTACAAGCCACAGGACTACACCCCGAGGCAGCCATCGACCTGGTGACGACGCCAGGTGGTGTGACCATCAAGGGACTGAACGAGATGGAGCACAATGGATTTACATCAGCAGTCATTCGTGGCTTGAAAGCAGGAGCAAAGTAACTATCTGAGACATCGAACCATCGAAATATCGAAATATCGAAATATCGAAATATCGAAACAACGAAAATAACGAATTATGGTTGACGAACAACTGAAACAAATCGGAGAACGTTTGCGCGGACTGCGCGACGTGCTGGACATCCCAGTGAGCGAAATGGCCGAAACCATCGGTCTCTCTTCGGAGAAGTATGAAATGATTGAGAAAGGCGAGGCAGACATCACTATCTCGAACTTGATGAAGATTGCCAAGAAGTATGGCATATCAACGGAGGAGCTCATCTTCGCCGAGACGCCCCACATGAAGAGCTATTTCGTGGTACGAGGCGGCCAAGGTGTCAGCATCGAGCGTACCAAGGCGTATAAGTACCAGTCGCTGGTGTCTGGCTTCGTAGGCCATAAGGCCGACGTGTTCATGGTGACTGTCGAGCCCAAGCCCGAGGCTCACGCGTTTTACAAGAACTCACACGCCGGGCAGGAGTTCAACCTCGTGTTGGAGGGCAAGATGGAACTCTACATCGGCGGCAAGACCATCGTGCTGGAAGAAGGCGACAGCATCTACTTCGACTCGACCAAGCCCCACGGAATGCTGGCCGTCGGCGACAAGCCGGTGAAGTTCCTCGCCTTTACGGTAGAATAATTAACGGAACACAAAGACACGAAGACACAAAGATATGATAGAAAGATTTCTGAAGCAGACAAGCTTCACCTCAGTGGAGGACTACAACAAAAACCTGGAGTTCATCATTCCAGAGAACTTTAACTTTGCCTACGACGTCATGGACGCGTGGGCCGAAGAGAAGCCCGACGGTCTGGCCCTGTTGTGGACCAACGACCAGGGCGAGGAGATTCGTGCCACGTTCAAGGACCTGAAGGAGCAGTCCGACCAGGCTGCCAGTTACTTTCAGTCGCTGGGCATCGGCAAGAACGACCCCGTCATGCTCATCCTGAAGCGCCGCTACGAGTGGTGGGTCGTCATGCTGGCACTCCACAAAATCGGTGCCATCGTCATTCCCGCCACCCACATGCTGACCAAGCACGACATTGTCTATCGTAACACCCGAGCCTCCGTCAAGGCCATCGTCTGCGTCGACGACCCCTACGTCGTCAGCCAGATACAGGCTGCCAAGGCCGAAAGCCCGACGGTCAAGCAGTATATCACCATCACTGACCATGGCAAACCCATCCCTGAGGGTTTCCACGACTACCAGTCAGAATGGAAGCAGGCCCCCCGTTTTGTGAAGCCCGCCTTCGTCAACAACAACAGCGACACCATGCTGATGTACTTCACCAGCGGCACCAGCGGCGAGCCCAAGATGGTGGCTCACGACTACCTCTACGCCATGGGACACTTGACCACGGGTGTCTTCTGGCACAACCTGCACGAAGGGTCGCTGCACCTCACCGTGGCAGACACCGGATGGGGAAAGGCCGTCTGGGGAAAATTCTACGGACAATGGTTTGCCGGTGCGACAGTCTTCGTCTTCGACCACGAGAAGTTCAATGCCGACACCCTGCTACGGCAAATAGAGAAATACCGGGTGACGAGTTTCTGTGCGCCACCCACCATCTACCGCTTCATGATTCGTGAAGACCTCAGCAGGTACGACCTCTCGTCGCTGGAATACTGCACCACAGCGGGCGAAGCCCTGAACCCTGCCGTCTTCGACAAGTTCAAGGAAAAGACCGGCATTCAGATGATGGAAGGCTTCGGACAGACGGAGACCACCATGACGCTGGGCACCTTCCCCTGGATGAAACCCAAGCCTGGCAGCATGGGCATTCCCAACGCACAGTACGACATAGACCTCATCAAGCCCAACGGCATGCCTTGCGAAGACGGTGAAAAGGGCGAAATCGTGGTACGCGTCGGCGACCATAAGCCCATCGGACTCTTCAAGGAGTACTACCGTGACCCTGAACTGACCCGCGAGGCGTGGCACGACGGCATCTACCATACTGGCGACATGGCGTGGCGCGACGAAGACGGATACTACTGGTTTGAAGGACGCATCGACGATGTGATCAAGTCCTCTGGCTACCGCATCGGCCCGTTCGAGGTGGAGAGTGCCCTGATGACCCACCCTGCCGTGGTGGAATGTGCCATCACTGGCGTTCCTGATGACATCCGAGGCATGGTGGTCAAAGCTACCGTCGTGCTGGGTAAGGAGTGGAAGGACAAGGCAGGCGACGACCTCGTGAAGGAACTGCAGCAGCACGTCAAGAAGGAGACGGCACCTTATAAGTATCCACGCATCGTCGAGTTCGTCGATGAACTGCCCAAGACCATCAGCGGCAAGATTCGCCGTGTGGAAATCAGAAACAAAGACAGCAAGAAGTGAAAAGTGAAAAGTGAAAAGTGATAAGTGAAAAGTGAAAAGTGAAAAGTGATAAGTGAAAAGTGAAAAGCGAAAAGTGAAAAGTGATAAGTGATAAGTGAAAAATTTGCTTCCGCTATGAAACATCGAATAGTCGTTAAGGTTGGTTCGAACGTGCTGACACGGCGAGACGGAAAACTGGACGTCACACGTGTCTCGGCACTGGTCGATCAGATAGCATGGTTGCGACAGCACGACTATGAGGTCATCCTCGTATCGTCAGGTGCCGTGGCGTGTGGACGTCGCGAGCTGGACATCCACCACGAGTTGGACTCTGTAGAGCAACGACAGCTGTTCTCAGCGGTAGGACAGGTGAAACTCATCGGACTGTACTACGACCTCTTCCGCGAGTTCAACATCCACGTGGGACAGGTGCTCACCATGAAGGAGAACTTCGACCCCGGCGAACAGTACGAGAATCAGCAAGCTTGTATGGCGGTGATGCTGGAAAACGGTGTGCTACCCATCGTCAACGAGAACGACACCGTCAGCGTCACAGAGCTGATGTTCACCGATAACGACGAACTGTCGGGACTCATCGCACAGATGATGAAGGCGGAAACACTGATACTGCTCAGCAACATCGACGGCATCTACACCGGACATCCTGACGACCCGCAGTCGGAAATCATTCGCAACGTCGCTCCCGGTACGGACCTCTCTGCCTACATCAAGGTGGAGAAGAGTGCCTTCGGACGAGGAGGCATGCACTCGAAATACACCACAGCACAGCGTGTGCAGCAAGCTGGCATACGCGTCATCATTGCCAATGGCGAGCGTGACGATATCCTGATGAATCTCATGGAAAACAAAGAAAACGTACCATATACTGAATTCGTACCCTATCATGAAACTGACTGATACCTTCAAACGTGTAAAGGCTGCCAGCAAAGGACTCTCCCTGCTGACGGACGAACAACGCAACGAAATACTGCAAGCCGTGGCTGACGCCATCGTCAGCAACAAGGAACCACTCCTGACCGCTAACGCCAAAGACTTGGCAAAGATGGACAAGGAGAATCCACTCTACGACCGTCTGCAACTGACTGAGAAGCGACTGGAAGACATTGCCGCTGACATGCGCAACGTCGCCTCATTACCCTCGCCTTTAGGACACGTCACCAAACAGAAAACGCTGCCTAACGGACTGCGCCTCTGCCGTGTCAGTGTGCCCTTCGGAGTGATAGGCATGATTTACGAGGCTCGTCCTAACGTCACCTTCGACGTCTTCTCGCTCTGCTTCAAGAGTGGTAACGCCTGCGTGCTGAAAGGTGGTGCAGATGCCGACAACTCTAACCAAGCCGCAGTAGAGCTGATTCATGAGGTGCTGGAGCGCTTCGGTGTCAACCCCGATATGGTTACCCTGCTGCCAGCCACTCATGAGGCTACCGGCGAACTATTGAATGCGGTAGGATATGTTGACCTCTGCATTCCACGTGGTGGCAGACGGCTCATCGACTTTGTACGCGACACAGCCCGCATTCCCGTCATCGAGACAGGAGCCGGTGTGGTACACGTCTATTTCGACAAAGACGGCGACCTGGAGATGGGTCAGAGGATTATCTGCAATGCCAAGACCCGTCGCGTCAGCGTCTGCAACGCCCTCGACACGCTACTCGTCCACAAAGACCGTGAGGCAGACATTCCACAACTGCTGGCACCAATGGAGGGAAAGGTTACGTTCTACTATAACGATGAAAGCCGATATGACACAGAGTTTATGGATTACAAGATGAATGTCGTCACTGTATCTTCTTTAGACGAGGCCATCGTCCACATCGACCGTCACGGTTCGGGGCACAGCGAGGCCATCATCACCCAAGACGAACAGGCTGCACGCCGTTTCCAGCAAAGCGTCGATGCAGCATGCGTCTATTGGAACGCTCCCACCTCGTTTACCGACGGCGCTCAGTTTGGCTTAGGCGCTGAGATAGGCATCTCCACCCAGAAGTTAGGACCACGAGGTCCGATGGCGTTGGAGGAAATCTGCACCTACAAATGGCTCATCGAAGGAGAAGGACAAATTAGGAATTAGGAATTAGAAATTAGGAATTAAGATATGCGTACATTTATCAACGTAGAAGACATCGGCCCGTTGGACAAAGCCATGGCCGAAGCATTTGAAATAAAAAACGATCGCTTCAAGTATCAGCACCTGGGAAAGAACAAGACGCTGATGATGATATTCTTTAATAACTCCCTGCGCACCCGTCTCTCGACTCAAAAGGCAGCGCTGAACCTGGGCATGAACGTTATCGTGCTCGACGTCAATGCCGGAGCCTGGAAACTGGAGACAGAGCGTGGAGTCATCATGGATGGCGACAAGTCGGAACACCTGCTGGAGGCCATTCCCGTCATGGGCTGCTACTGCGACATGATTGGCGTACGAAGCTTTGCCGGCCTGACCGACCGTGAATACGACTATGCAGAAACCGTGCTGCAGCAGTTCATCAAGTACAGCGGGAAACCCGTCTTCGCCATGGAGACTGCTACCGTCCACCCGCTACAGGCCTTTGCCGACCTCATCACCATTGAGGAATACAAGACGGTAAAACGTCCCAAGGTTGTCCTCACCTGGGCTCCCCACTGCCGAGCATTACCACAAGCTGTACCTAACAGCTTTGCCCAATGGATGCGTGCTGCTGACGTCGATTTCGTCATCACCCACCCCGAAGGCTATGAACTTGACCCGAAATTCGTGGGACATGCCCGTGTAGAGTATGACCAGAGAAAAGCCTTCGAAGGAGCAGACTTCATCTATGCCAAGAACTGGTCGAATCCTGGCGTCACTAACGCTGCCGACTACGGAAAAATCACGTCAAGGGATATGTCGTGGACGGTTGATGAGGAGCACATGTCGTGGACAAACAACGGAAAGTTCATGCATTGCCTGCCGGTACGTCGCGGTCTTATCGTCACGGACGACGTCATAGAAAGTCCTAACAGCATCGTGATACCAGAAGCTGCCAATCGCGAAATCAGCTGCTCGGTAGTCATCAAGCGTATGCTGGAAAATATGTAAACTGATTTTTTATCAATAACAAGAAACCTAAAACTATGCATATTCACAAGCCAAAGAGCAAGAACAAACATATCCTCACCAAGGATGGCGTCAACTACCTGCTGCCGTTCATCTTAGTCACCACCTGCTTCGCCTTATGGGGCTTTGCCAATGACATCACGAACCCCATGGTGAAAGCGTTCTCGAAGATATTCCGCATGAGCGTCACGGATGGCGCCTTAGTACAGGTAGCTTTCTATGGAGGCTATTTCGCCATGGCGTTCCCTGCTGCTATGTTCATCAGAAAGTACAGTTATAAGGCAGGCGTACTGATGGGGTTAGGACTTTATGCTTTAGGAGCTTTGCTTTTCCTGCCAGCATCGTGGACAGGCATGTATTATCCCTTCTTAGGGGCATACTTCATCCTGACCTGCGGACTATCGTTCCTCGAAACCTCCTGTAACCCTTATATCCTTTCGATGGGTGGAGAGGACACGGCAACACGACGACTGAACCTTGCACAGAGCTTTAATCCGATGGGGTCGCTGTGCGGCATGTTCGTGGCCATGAACTTCATTCAGGCAAAGCTAAACCCTGCCTCTACTGAAGAACGTGCACTCCTGAGTGATGCCGACTTTGCTGCCATGCGCGACGCTGATCTAAATGTGCTTATCCAGCCATATCTGATAATTGGTGCCGTCATTGCCATCATGTTTATCGTCATTTGGCGTGCAAACATGCCACATAATGCCGACAAGAACCATGACGTACATCCGCTGACAACGCTTAAACGCATTGCCAAGATTGACTACTATCGAGAGGGGGTAATTGCACAGTTCTTCTATGTAGGTGTGCAAATCATGTGTTGGACGTTCATCATCCAATATGGTACTCGCGTATTCATGCAAGAAGGCATGACAGAGCAGGAGGCAGAAGTATTGTCGCAGACCTACAACATTGTGGCGATGGCTATCTTTGTCTGCAGCCGTTTCATCTGTACGCTCTTCCTGAAATACGTCAACGCCGGTGCATTGTTAGGAACACTGGCGGTTGCAGGTGCCTTGCTGACGATAGGTGTCATCTTCATTGACGGGCGCTGGGGACTTTACTGTCTGGTAGGCATTTCTGCTTGCATGTCACTCATGTTCCCCACGATATATGGCATTGCCCTACAAGGCTTGGGCGACGATGCGAAGTTCGGTGCTGCCGGTCTTATCATGGCCATTTTAGGCGGTAGTGTGCTCCCTCCTCTTCAGGCTTCTATCATCGACCGTCACGAAGTCTTCGGTATGCCTGCTGTCAATATTTCGTTTGTGTTGCCTTTCTTGTGCTTCGTAGTCATTATCATCTACGGCTACCGTACTTTCAAACGAACAAGGAATGCATGAGAAACCAATAAAGAAGTGAACTTATAACGCCTGAAAACCCCAAAGGACATGGGCGGTTTCTGAGGTATGGGCAAAAAAATGGGGCTCCGCTGAACCCCTAACCTTTGTTAACCTTAAATCTAATACTATGAAAAACACGATGCAAAATTACGACTTTTCTCATAATTTACAAGAAAAATAGAAGAAATACGGTGTTTTATGAACACTTTCTTGACATAAATCAACTGAAAATGAAAGTTTTTGACCTAAAAATTTGCAGGTTACGGATTTTCTTTGTAACTTTGCAGCGATAAAAAAACGATGGAAAGAAACAGGGATTCCGACAGCGAGTAGAGTCGGGATTTCTTTTTATTTTTCTGTAAAAAGTATCATATCTAACTAAGGAACAATTTAAAAACAAGAAACATTATGGCATATATGTCACAAGAGGGCTATGATAAGCTCATAGCCGAATTGCATCGCTTAGAAGCGATAGAGCGACCAAAAGCCTCAGCAGCCATTGCAGAGGCTCGTGAAAAAGGAGATTTGAGTGAGAACAGCGAGTACGATGCTGCCAAAGAAGCACAAGCTCATCTGGAAGACAAGATCAATCGTCTGAAGACAACCATTGCGGAAGCCAAGGTTGTTGATACCTCACGCCTGAGTACTGACACCGTTCAAATTCTGACCAAAGTCGAGATGACCAACCTGACAACCAAGGCCCACATGACTTACACGATTGTCAGCGAGAACGAAGCCGACTTGCGTGCTGGCAAGATTTCCATCAAGACTCCCATTGCACAGGGGCTGTTGGGAAAGAAAGTTGGCGACGAAGCAGAGATACAGATTCCACGAGGCACTATTAAACTGCGCATTGACAACATTTCTATCGCTTAACTATAAAGCAACGTAAAGACAACAACTATGGATATATTCAGTAAGATTGCCGCTGGCGAAATTCCCAGCTATAAGGTGGCAGAGAATGACGAATTCTATGCTTTTCTGGACATCAACCCCTTGGTAAAAGGACATACACTGGTCATTCCAAGACGTGAAGTTGACTATTTCTTCGATATGGATGATGAAGAATTAGCTCGCTACCAGCAGTTTGCCAAGCGTATAGCTATTGCCATTAAGAAGGCCTTCCCCTGCAAGAAGGTGGCTCAGGTAGTACTGGGCTTGGAGGTGGCTCATGCCCATATTCACCTCATCCCTATGCAGACAGAGGCTGATGCCGACTTCCGCCGTGAGAAACTGAAGCTCACTGAGGAGGAATTCCGTGAGATTGCCGCAAAGATTCAAGCGGCTTTTTGATGAATTGAGAGTTAAGAACTGTGACGGGAAAGTATCAAGTTAAGGTGAAGAAACTTTATATAGAAACATACGGCTGTCAGATGAATGTAGCTGACTCAGAGGTGATAGCCTCAGTCATGCAGATGGCAGGTTACGAGCAGACAGACCAATTAGACTTGGCTGATGCCGTACTCCTGAATACTTGCTCTGTGCGTGACAATGCTGAGCAGAAAATATATCACCGTCTGGAGGCACTTCACGCTGAGCGCAAACGTCGCCAGAAGGAAGACTCAAACCCTTCATCTTTAATCATCGGCGTCGTGGGATGTATGGCAGAGCGCGTCAGGGAGGAACTGTTACAAAAGTACCACTGCGACTTGGTGGCTGGTCCTGATGCCTACCTGACATTACCAGACCTGGTGGCTCAGGCAGAAAGCGGACATCAAGCTATCAACATTGAACTGTCAACAACGGAAACCTATCGCGACATCTTGCCTCAGCGAATCTTTGGAGCTCGCATCGGTGGTTTCGTCAGCATCATGCGTGGCTGCAACAATTTCTGTCATTATTGTATCGTACCCTATACCAGAGGTCGCGAGCGTTCGAGAGACATAGAGAGCATTCTGAACGAAGTGAGGGATTTGCGCGACAGAGGCTATAAGGAAGTCACTCTGTTAGGACAGAATGTCAACTCATATCTGTGGAACACAGAAGACAACGCTACTCAGATAGCATTCCCGCAGTTGCTACGCAGGGTAGCAGAGGAAGCTCCCCAAATGCGTGTCCGTTTTACGACCAGTCATCCTAAAGACATGAGTGACGAGACGCTGCACGTTATTGCTGATATGCCTAACGTCTGCAAGCATATTCACCTGCCTGTGCAAAGTGGCAGCAACCGTATCCTGAAGCTGATGAACAGGAAATACACACGAGAGTGGTATCTGGAACGGGTTGATGCCATTCGCCGCATCATTCCCGACTGCGGCTTGTCAACAGACATCTTCGTAGGCTACCATGACGAAACGGAGGAAGACCATCAGTTGTCACTGTCCTTGATGCGTGAGGTGGGGTACGATTCGGCCTTCATGTTCAAGTATTCAGAACGCCCTGGCACGTATGCTTCAAAACATTTGCCTGACAACATCCCTGAAGAGGAGAAGATACGCCGACTAAACGAGCTGATAGCCCTGCAGACGGAGATTTCTGCCCAGCAAAACAAGAAAGACGAAGGCAAGGAGTTCGACGTGTTGGTAGAGAACTTCTCCAAGCGTAGTCGTGAGCAACTGTGTGGACGAACAGAGCAGAACAAGATGGTTGTCTTTGATAAAGCCGGTCACCACATTGGCGAGACAGTTCGCGTCAAGATAACGGGCAGCACCAGTGCCACCCTTTTGGGAGAAGTAACAAACGAATAGCAAATAATTATGAGAGAGTTTATCCAGATACTGAGGCGCTTTTGTCCTCCCTACAAGCGTTACTTGATAGGATCTGTTATCTTTAACATCCTGTCGGCAATACTGAACATCTTTTCTTTCGCAGCCCTCATTCCCATCTTGCAGATTCTGTTCCAGACGAACGATGCGAAGACGGCAACGACGTTGATGGAATGGGACTGGACGAACGTCCAGGAAGTGTCGATGAACAATCTCAACTATTACGTCAATGGCCTTATTGCCGACTACGGCTCCACGACGACGTTGCTGCTGATTGGCATTTTCCTGGCTTTCACCACGTTCCTCAAGACGGGAGCCTATTTCATGACCTCTGCCTGCATTGTTCCTATCCGAACGGGTGTAGTCCGCGACATTCGCAACCAACTGTATCACAAGATTACGTCACTTCCCCTGTCGTTCTTCTCTGAAGAGCGTAAGGGTGACATTATAGCTCGTATGAGCGGTGACGTGCAGGAGATAGAGAACAGCATCATGTCCTCACTGGAGATGATTTTCAAGAATCCCGTGCTCATCATCTTCTATTTTGCAGCACTCATCGTCATCTCGTGGCAGCTGACGGTATTTACCCTCATTATCGTTCCCATCATGGGATGGTTCATGGGTTATGTGGGACGCAAGCTGAAGCAGGACTCCATCAAGGCACAGTCGCTCTGGAGTGACACCATGAGTCAGGTGGAAGAGACGTTAGGTGGACTGCGCATCATCAAGGCCTTCTGTGCAGAGAAGAAGATGGATGCCCGCTTTGACAAAATCAACACCAGCTATCGTGACGACCTGACTCGCGTCAATATCCGACAATCACTGGCACATCCTATGTCGGAATTCTTAGGCACCATCATGATTGTCATCGTACTTTGGTTCGGAGGTGTGCTAGTCCTGAACTATCAGGCACTCAGCGGTCCTATATTCATTTATTATATGGTCATGCTGTATAGCATCATCAATCCGCTGAAAGACTTCTCGAAGGCAGGCTACAACATCCCTAAGGGACTCGCCTCCATGGAACGCATCGACAAGATACTCATGGCTGAGAACACCATCAAGGAGAAGGCAAACCCTGTGCATATCAAGAACTTTGAACACCAGATAGAATTCCGTCACGTATCCTTCCGATATGGTGAGCAATGGGTACTGAAAGACATCAACCTCATCATCGAGAAAGGCAAGACGATAGCCATCGTAGGACAGAGCGGTAGTGGAAAATCCACGTTGGTAGATCTCATTCCCCGCTACTATGACAACCAGGAGGGCGAGGTACTTATCGACGGTATTAATGTCAAAGACCTCGGCATCTACGATTTACGCCAACTGATAGGACACGTTAACCAGGAGGCCATTCTCTTCAACGACTCCTTCCGCAACAACATCTCGTTTGGTGTTGATCATGCTACCGACCAGCAAATCGAAGAGGCTGCCAAGATTGCCAATGCCTACGACTTCATCATGCAATCTGAACACCAGTTCGATACGAACATTGGAGACCGCGGAGGACGTATCAGCGGTGGACAGCGCCAACGTGTCTCCATAGCACGAGCCATTCTGAAGAATCCTCCTATCCTCATTCTCGACGAGGCTACCTCAGCGCTTGATACAGAATCAGAACGACTGGTGCAGGACGCCTTGGAGCGATTGATGAAGACACGAACGACGGTAGCTATCGCCCACAGGTTGTCAACTATCAAGAACGCTGACGAGATATGCGTGCTTCACGAGGGACAAATTGTAGAGCGCGGAACTCATGAAGAACTACTCAACATTGACGGATACTATAAACGGCTCAACGACATGCAGTCATTGTGATAACAGCTAAGCAACAGAAACGATGAAGCAACGGATTTGGTACATATTGAAGACTTACCTGCTGACGGTAGCCATCTTCGCTATCGCCAAGGTGGTCTTCATGTTGTCTTACCACCACGCTCACTCCTTTGCCTTCACAGATATCTGCCAAGTCATCTGGCATGGATTGTCACTCGACCTCTCTACAGCACTCTACTTCCTGATAGTTCCTTGGTTGCTGACGGTCGCATCACTTTGGCTTCCCATCAAAGCCTATATCTTCAAAGGATATTATATCCTGATGGCTTTGGCATTTAGCCTGGCCTTTGTGGCAGATACAAGCCTTTATGCTTTCTGGGGCTTCAAGCTCGACGCCTCCTGTCTTGATTATCTGAGTACTCCCACTGAGGCAATGGCCAGCGTAACAACGCTTTACCTGCTGGTTCGCATCCTCCTCATTCTACTTACCTTCTTCCTCATCTTCATGGCCTACAGCCGCCTATGCGGCACTCCAGCAACGAGGACGGCTCTCACGGGTCGAGAGGACGGCTCTCACGGGTCGAGAGGACGGCTCTCATTAGAAGCATGCATATACGCGCTCATGATACCTTTTATTATTATCGGCATACGAGGAGGTATCGGCGAATCGACAACGAACATCGGGCAGGTGTATTACTCGCAGCAACAATTTCTCAATCATGCTGCTGTCAATCCTGTATTCAGTTTCTTGGCATCGTTCGAGAAGACTGCCAGCTACATACCCGACTATCACTTCGATGATGACGAGAAGTGCCAGCAGGTCATCCACGAACTCTTTTCTACTGAAAGCATCAACAGCGACACACTGCTGAACACCACACGTCCAGACATCGTCATCGTCTTGCTGGAGAGTGCAGGAGAACTCTTTGCACCTTTCATGCCTCATCTGCAAAGCCTCAAGCAACAAGGCGTTCGTTTCGACAGCTGCTATGCCAACTCTTGGCGCACTGACCGAGGCACTGTCTGTACGTGGAGCGGTTTTCCTTCCTTCCCCACCTCCTCCGTCATGAAGATGCCTTCCAAGAGCCGTCAACTGCCCAGCATTGCCCGTACGCTACAAGCCGAAGGTTATCATACTACATATCTCTATGGTGGCGACATCAACTTCACCAATATGCGTAGCTATCTGCTCTCGACAGGTTTTGAACGCCTGCACTGGCAGAAGGACTATACACTGGAAGAACAGAAGTCAGCACAATGGGGCGTTCGTGACGACATTACCTGCAACACACTCTACGACCTGATAACTCATGAAAAGTCTCCTTTCCTCATAGGATATTCCACTCTGTCAACTCACGACCCTTGGGACGTGCCTGTCAAGATAAGAGACAACGAGATAGAGAACGCCTTTAGCTACCTTGACCAGTGTATTAACACTTTGGTAGAACGGCTGAAAAAGACGCCTCAATGGAGGAATCTGCTGTTGATTCTACTGCCTGACCACAGCATGGACTTCAACGGTATCAGCGAACACGATGCCCGTCGTAACCATATTCCTATGGTGTGGATAGGAGGTGCCGTCAAAGCCCCCAAGGCAGTCAGCGTCATCTGCAATCAGACAGACCTTCCTGCCACTCTGTTAGGCCAGCTGCAATTGTCGCACCGACAATTCCGCTACAGTCGCGACGTGCTGAGCAAGAACTATACGCAGCCTTTTGCCGTTCACACGTTCAACAACGGCATCTCTGTCATAGACCCCTCAGGATTTGCACTCTACGACCTCAACACCCAGAAAACTGCCGTTGAGCATAGTCCTGTCAGTCAGCAACTGATATATCGTGGTAAGATGGTGTTGCAGGCAGCAACAGAAGCTATTAAGAACATGAATAAAACGACCCCATGAACAAGAAGATACTCCATTCCTACATAGCACCTTTGTTGACCATGTTGGTCAACTTGCTGCTGGCATACGGCGTCTATATGATAGCACGTATCGCTTTCATGATGGAAAACTGGAAGTTCTTCACAGGGCCTATTACTCTTGACATCTTCCAGGGAGCACTGGTCTTCGATACGGCAGCCATTCTGCTCACCCACATTCCTTACTTTGTTCTCGTGCTTTTCCCCCTTCATCTGAAGGAGAGACCCTTATGGCATCAGGTCTGCAAGCTATACTTCGTCACCATCAATCTGTTGATGCTCGCCGTCAATCTGGCTGATGCTGCCTACTTCCCCTATACCATGCGTCGAACCACAACAACGGTATTTAGCGAATTTGAAAACGAGAACAACCTCGGCAGCATCTTCCTCAATGAATCCTTACACCACTGGTACTTCTTCATTTTAGCAGCTGTCGTAGGATATCTGCTTTGGCGATGCTACCAACGACCCCAGCTCCATGCCTCCCGCATCAACTGGCTGCGTTACGATGTGGTCAACCTGTTGTCGTTGGCATTATGGACACCTTTTGTGGTGGCTGGTATCCGTGGAGGATTCACCACAGCGGTGCGTCCTATCACCATATCTAATGCCAATCAGTATGTCAATAGTCCCACCGATGCCGCTTTCGTACTGAACACCCCATTCTCGCTCTACCGTACCATCGGCAAGGCGGTCTTCTCCGTTCCTGACTACTTTAAAGAAGCACAGGAGATGGAAGCTATTTATAGCCCCATCCATCACCCATCACCCAACACCCATCACCCAACACCCAACAAAAACGTCGTCATCCTCATCGTAGAGAGTTTTGGAAGAGAGTACATTGGAGCACTCAATCAGCAGTTAGAGAATGGAACATACAAAGGCTACACACCATTCGTTGATTCACTCATTGCCAAGAGCATCAGCTTCAAATACAGTTTCTGCAACGGTCGCAAGAGCATCGACGGCATGCCCAGCATTCTATCGTCCATTCCCATGTTCATTGAGCCGTTTATCCTAACACCAGCCTCCATGAATCAAGTGACCGGTATCGCTGGTTTACTAGGCAAGAAAGGCTACCAGACCGCTTTCTTCCACGGTGCCCAACGCGGTTCGATGGGCTTTATGGCCTTTGCACGCAGCACAGGTTTCCAAGACTATTACGGGCGTGAGGACTACGAGTCAGACCACCGCTTTGGCGGCAATGCCGACTTCGATGGCACCTGGGCTATCTGGGATGAGCCGTTCCTACAATACTATGCTGCCAAGATGACGGAAATGAAGCAGCCCTTTATGACGGCAGTCTTTACCGCCAGCAGTCATAACCCCTATGTCATCCCTGAAAAGTATAAAGACGTGTATCCAGAAGAGGGCATCGTTATCCATAAGTGCATCCGCTATACCGACATGGCTCTGCGCAAGTTCTTCGAAACAGCCAGCAAGCAGCCTTGGTTCGATAACACCATCTTTGTGCTTACCAGCGACCACACCAACCTCAGCGATCATGCCTTCTATCAGACAGACATAGGAGGTTTCTGCTCACCCATCATCATCTACGAGCCACAGAGTAGCCACCAGCCTGAAATACAAGACAAGATTGCCCAGCAGATAGACATTCTTCCCACGTTGATGGGCATGCTGAACTATGACGAGCCTTATTTCGGCTTCGGCATCGACCTGCTGAACACACCTGCTAAAGACACGTGGGCTGTCAACTATCTAAGTGGCATCTACCAATATGTGAAGAACGGACTTCTCTTACAGTTCGACGGTTCCAAGACCCGTGCCGTCTATGAGCTTAGCGATTCCCTATTGGAACGCAACATCGTAGGCAAAGTCCCCGAACAACAACAAATGGAGCTCGAGCTCAAAGCCATCATACAACAATATATGGAGCGCATGACCCACGACCGGCTGCTCCCAAACAAATAAAACGCTATGACACACATGGATAGTTACATGACGAAGAAAAACAAATACATTGCCATTGCTCTCTTGGCAGGTTTCCTCTACAGAATACTCCTCAGTCTGCAGGGTATTGACCATATTGACCTTGGCTTTTCGAACACCTTCTACCAGAACATCTTCACACATCCGGAGAGTATGACGTTCTACTTCAACTACTACCTTGCAGGATTGTTGGGTGGCACGTGGTACCATTGGTTCAGCGCTACCGGACTGTTAGGTTTTCGCTTTCTGGAAGCTCTCACGCTAACAGCCTCTATCTTTCTGGTATATAAGACTTTTGAGCGTCAGTTGGCCAACACCCGAGCAGCCATTCTTGCCATTCTGATGAGTTTTCTCTTCCCCTCTATCGTCACTACGCTGCACTATAACACACTGACCTTTTTCTTCCTGTCATTGGCAGCCTGGTGTTACTCCAAGTCGCTCTATAACAAGCAACTGCTATGGACTTATCTTTCTGGACTGGCTTTAGGTTTCTGCTTCTTCGTGCGTATTGTCAATGCAGCATTAGGCATCCTGATACTCATTCCCGTCATCTATGCATTTGCCACTCACCAGCGAAAACTCGCCTACAAATTAGGGGGAACAATGATAATAGGTATCGCGTCATCATGCTTGGTAATGCTGGCTGTCATGATAGCTCTTGGACACCTTCCCTACTTCCTGGCAGGACTTAATGAAGCTTTTGGATTCTTTAGCAGTGGTGAGACGTCACACTCGTCCAGCAATCTCTTCTTGGTCTATTTCAAGGGTTATGTCAACATCATCCTACAGATACTCGCCATCTTCGGACTTGGCGCACTCTATCTCCAAAGCAGTCGCCTAACGTCTAAATGGGGATTGGCCTTGAGGATATTCCTCATCGTAGCCTCCATCGTGCTCATTGCCACCAGTCTTCCCTACCTCAGCGCCATCGCCCTTTACACGTTGCTTTGCACTCCTATTTTCTATGCCATCACACCCAAGGAAGACAAACTTATTGCAGCCTTCGTCATAGCAGGAACCTACGTTTTCCCCTTTGGCAGCGACATCGGAATCGCAGGCATCTATCACTGGACGGGTGCACTGCTCATCATCCCAGCTGCTGCAGGAGCCTATCACACCAGTCGCATTGTGCGCCGTGGAGTACTTATATGTAGTCTCTATATTGCCTGTATCATGCTGTGGAAAGCCCTCTCCTATGCCTATGGCGAGCAGACACCCCGTTGGACGTGTACAGAGCGCATTGGAAACAACGTGCTGAACACCTTCACCTCACCGGAGAAAGCCGATGACTACCGCCATATCATTGCCTGTATCCGTGAAAATACAGCAGACAACCACTGGCTCGTATTGGGAAATCAGTCCTCGGAGATATTCTATGCCACAGAGACGAAGCCTTTCATAGGCAACACACAGTTAGGAACCTTCACAGGCGAAGCACTCACAAGAGTTCTCGACAATCGTCTGCAACAATACCAGCAACGTCCCGTCGTAGTATTCCTTAACAAGGAGCATTTCGTCTTTGACGAAGCTGAAGAAGTGCAAGAACAGCTGAAACAATGGATGTCACTCCACGACTATCAGATGATTCATCACGACGAATATCTCACCATCTACAAATAAGAAAATTTATTATCGCATCATCATACTATCATCATTAAAATAGGAGCTTATGAAAGCAGTCATTTTAGCAGGTGGATTCGGATCGCGCATCAGCGAAGAGTCTATTTTCAAACCCAAGCCCATGATCGAAATTGGCGGCATGCCCATTATTTGGCATATCATGAAAGAGTATGCCCACTATGGCTACAACGAGTTTATCATTTGTGCCGGATACAAACAAGAATATATCAAAGAGTGGTTTGCCAACTATTTTCTGCACAACAGCGACGTCAGTTTTGACTTCCGCAACGGCAAGAACGAAATGACGGTTCATCACAGTAAACTGGAACCTTGGAAGGTAACTGTTGTGGATACAGGTTACAACACAATGACTGGCGGTCGCATCAAGCGTATTCAGAAATATGTTGGCGACGAAACCTTTATGATGACCTACGGCGACGCTGTCTGCGACGTGAACATCAACAAGTTGGTGGAGTTTCACAAAAGCCACGGCAAGATGGCAACATTGACGGCTGTCAAGATGGCGCAAGAAAAAGGAGTATTGGATATCGTCGAAGGTTCTGTGAAAGCTTTTCGTGAGAAGAATGCCAAAGACGGTGCTCCCATCAATGCAGGCTATATGGTCTTAGAGCCTGCCGTCTTCGACCTCTTGGATGGCGATGACTGCATCTTCGAACGCAAACCTTTAGAAACGCTCGTCAAACAAGGGCAGTTGATGTCTTATATCCACGAAGGATTCTGGCAGTGTATGGATAACATCCGTGAGAAACAGTTGCTGGAGAAACTGCTGTTGGAAGGCAAGGCTCCTTGGAAGAAATGGGAGCGCGTTATTCCCAAGATGCTCTAATCTCCTTGAGGACAAGCATCCGTCACCAATTGTCAAACAATAAAATTATCAAGATATGAGTAAGAAAGAAGAACTGAAAAAACAGATTTTAGAGCTCACCCGTGAGTATTATCATGAAGTCCATGAGACACAGCCTGACTTTGTTGCTGGTCAGACACGTATCAACTATGGAGGTCGTTACTTCGATGCCGAAGAGATGGTCAACCTCGTTGACTCCTCCCTCGACTTCTGGCTAACTGCCGGACCGTGGGCTCATAAGTTTGAAACTCGACTTGCCAAGTGGCTGGGTATCAAATACTGCTCACTGGTCAACTCCGGCTCGTCAGCAAACCTCCTCGCCTTCTATGCCTTGACAGCTCCCGAATTGGGTGAGCGACAAATTCGCCGTGGCGATGAGGTCATCTCCGTGGCAGGCGGTTTCCCCACCACCGTAGCTCCCATCATCCAGTATGGTGCTGTTCCTGTTTTCGTGGATATGACCATCCCTGGTTATAACATCGATGAAACACAACTGGAGGCTGCCGTCTCTCCTAAGACCAAGGCCGTGATGTTAGCACATTCGTTAGGAAATCCCTTCAACCTACAAGTCATTGTCGATTTCTGCCGTAAGCACAACTTGTGGCTCATTGAGGACAACTGCGACGCCTTAGGTTCAGAATACTTCATCGACGGAGAATGGAAGAAGACAGGAACTATCGGTGATATCGGTACCAGCTCTTTCTATCCTCCTCACCACATGACCATGGGCGAAGGCGGTGCCGTCTATACCAACAATCCTGAGTTGCACAAGTACGTAAACAGCTATCGTGACTGGGGTCGTGAGTGTTGGTGTGTGGGTGGTGTTGACAATACTTGTGGCTATCGTTTCAGCAAGCAGTTTGGCCAACTTCCCGTTGGCTATGACCACAAGTACGTCTATAGTCACTTAGGCTTTAACCTGAAGGCTACCGATATGCAGGCAGCTATTGGCTGTGCTCAGTTGGAAAAGTTGGACACCATCGTAGCCCGTCGCCGCGAGAACTTCGACATTTTGTACGAGGGCTTGAAGGATGTTCCCGGCATCATTTTGCCTACGGCACAACCTAACAGCAAACCCTCATGGTTTGGCTTCCTCATCACTGTCAAGGACGATGCAGGATTCTCACGTACTGACCTCACCAAATACCTGGAAAGCAAGAAGATACAAACCCGTAATCTCTTTGCAGGAAACCTATTGCGCCACCCAGCCATGGAGGCTTATACAGCAGGTAAAGGCTACCGTGTAGTAGGTGAGTTAAAGAAGACGGAAGCCATCATGAACCAGACCTTCTGGATAGGTGTTTATCCTGGCATGACACGAGCCAAACTTGATTTCATGGCACAGACCATCCGCGAGTTCTGTACCAAAAAGTAAAGAAACATTTGGTTATTTCACAAAAAAGCCTTAACTTTGCAAGGTCATTTGACAAAAGCAAAGTTAGGGCTTTAATATTTGTTTGAAGATGAAAGATTTGGAAAAGATACTCCGTGCTGCCTTTTGTGGTAAACGCGTGCTTGTTACTGGTCATACAGGTTTTAAAGGCTCATGGCTCTCCATCTGGCTTCATGCCATGGGAGCAAGGGTCATTGGCGTAGCTCTCGACCCTGCTACTGACCGCGACAATTTTGTACTGTCAGGCATCGGTGAGAAGATAGATGCCGATATCCGTGCCGATATCCGTGACCGCCAGAAGATGCAGGACATCTTCAACGAGTACCAACCCGAGGTGGTGTTCCACCTGGCTGCCCAGCCGCTGGTACGCCTCAGCTACGACATTCCCGTAGAGACCTACGAAGCTAACGTCATGGGTACCATCCACATCATGGAAGCCATCCGCCATACCGACAGCGTCCGTGCTGCCGTCATGATCACCACTGACAAATGCTACGAGAACCGTGAACAGATATGGGGTTATCGAGAGAATGAGCCAATGGGGGGCTACGATCCCTATTCTTCCTCGAAGGGAGCTGCCGAGATTGCCATCAGCTCTTGGCGCCGCAGTTTCTTCAATCCTGCCGATTACGGTACGAAGCACCACGTCTCTATCGCCAGTGTTCGTGCCGGCAATGTGGTAGGTGGTGGTGACTGGGCCAAAGACCGCATCGTTCCTGATTGCATCCGAGCTTTAGAGGCAGACCAGACTATCGAGATTCGTTCCCCAAAGGCTATTCGTCCCTGGCAGCATGTGCTGGAGCCCCTGAGTGGCTATCTGCTACTGGCGGCCAAGATGCTTGAAGAGCCCACCCGCTATTGTGAGGGCTGGAACTTCGGACCACGTACTGAGAGTGTCACTCCTGTCTGGGATGTTGCCACCATGATTACAAAATACTACGGCAAGGGTGAACTGAAGGACGTCTCTGATCCCAACGCCCTGCATGAAGCCAACCTGCTGATGCTCGACATATCTAAGGCACATGCCCTGCTGGGCTGGGAGCCTCGAACAAATATCGAACAATGTTGTCAGCTGACTGCCGACTGGTATAAGCGCTATTGCACAGAGAATGTCTATGACCTCTGTCGTGAACAGATTGACACTTTCCTATCTATCAAATAAAGATATCCTTCCTTCATGCCACAGACATTCGTTATCACAGGTGCTACCAGCTTTATTGGCAGACGATTGACGCTGCAGCTGCTTTCTGAGGGACAGCGTGTTTTTGCCGTTTGCCGCAATCAGCAAAAAGCCTCATCCCTGTTAGGGCAGCACGAAGCTCTCACCATGGTTGAAGCGTCTTTGAAGGAGTACGATCAGCTGGCTCAAAAAATTCCGCAGGCAGACGTATTCATCCATTTAGCATGGGAAGGAACCGGCCATGACGGTCGCAACATGACGGAAGTGCAGTTAGCCAACATCCAGCACAGCAAAGACGCCTTACAGCAAGCCGTTCTGATGGGTTGCCAATTGTTTGTCGAGGCAGGTTCTCAAGCCGAATACGGTACACAGTTAGACACCATTACCGAGACGACCACGTGTGAGCCTTTCTCCGAGTATGGCAAGGCGAAGTTGGAAGTCTGCCGTCATGGTTTTGAGATGGCAGCGCAGACGGGTATCAAATACCTGCATCTTCGCATCTTCAGTCTCTTTGGTGAGGACGATCACCCTTGGACACTTGTCATGAGCAGCATTGACAAGATGCTGAAGAACGAGCCCATCAACCTTTCCAGTTGTACGCAAAACTGGAATTTCCTCTATATTGCCGATGCTGTTCGCCAGATCATCATGCTGTGTCAGTATGCACTGCAGCATCGTGACTTCCGCCACGAGGTGTTCAACATCGCTTCTGAGGACACTCGCTGTTTGCGTGACTTCGTAGAAGAGATGTACCGACTGACACATTCGCAAAGCGAGCTACACTATGGCGCCAATCCTCAGCAGAACACTGTTTCACTTCAACCCGATGTCACCAAACTGCGTGACGCCATAGGCTTTATCTCCTCTACGACCTTTGAGGATGTCATCAAGAAAATTATTCATACTCATCAAAAGCAATAAAAATTCTAACTCATTATGATTAAAGTCAGCGATTTCATTTTCCAATATCTGGTGGAACATTATCACATTCACCATTGTTTTTTGGTCACTGGTGGCGGTGCTATGCATCTCAACGACTCCATTGGTCACACCAAGGGTCTCACCTATGTATGTAACCACCACGAACAAGCATCAGCAATAGCTGGTGAGGGTTATTATCGTGCCAGTGGCAAGCTGGCCGTGACATGCGTTACCACAGGTCCTGGCGGTACCAATGCCATCACGGGCGTCCTGGGACAGTGGCTCGACAGCATTCCCGGGCTTTACATCTCAGGACAAGTGAAACAATCCACAACCATCGATGCCTGTCCTGAACTTCCTCTGCGTCAGTTAGGCGATCAGGAAGCTGATATCAAGAGTATGGTGCGCAGTATCACGAAATACTGTGTCACCATCACCGACGTGCGTGACGTGAAATACGAAATCGACAAGGCTATTGCCATTGCCCTCAGCGGACGTCCCGGACCGGTATGGATTGACGTGCCCCTCGACATCCAGGGTGCTTACGTCGAGGAGTCGGAGCTTCGCGAATGGGACGCTTCCGAACTCAGCGAAGGTACGGATGACGCCCTTGTAGGCCAGCAGCTGCACGAACTCGTCGAGCGCATCCAGCAAGCCAAGTCGCCTGTTATCTATGTGGGCAATGGTGTTCGTCTTGCCGGCAAGTGTGAGGAATTCATCCGTCTGGCAGAGCGCCTGCATGTTCCTGTCGTCACCGCCATTAGCGGAAGTGATATCATCTGGCACGACCATCCCTTGTGCTTCGGCAAGCCAGGCATTTGCGGCGACCGCATCGGTAATATCATGGTACAGAGCAGCGATCTGCTCATCATCATGGGCACTCGTCTGTCCATCCGTCAGTTGAGCTATGCCTACGACCTCTTTGCTCCGAAGGCTTACAAGGTGATGATTGATATCGATGCTGCTGAGATGGATAAGCCCACCTTGGCTATCAACATGAAGATACATGCCAACCTCAACACTGCCATCGACCAGCTGCTGGCATTGACGGAAGGCGTGACACTACCCGACTTTGCCGAATGGCGCCAGTGGGGTCGCAACATAGAGTCCCAGCTGCCCACGTTGTTCGATGACAATCCCGACTGTGAGGGTTATACCAATTCCTATAAGTTTGCCGATGAGCTGTTCAAGCAGCTGCACGACGGTGATGTGGTAGTGACTGGCAACGGTACTGCCTACACCTGTACTTATCAGGCCATGCAAGTGAACAAGGGCGTCCGCGTCTTTGCCAATCAGGGCTGTGCAGCGATGGGCTACGGACTTCCTGCCGCCATTGGTGCAACGTTCGCCAATGACCATGGACGCACCATTTGCGTTACCGGCGACGGTTCCATCCAGATGAATCTTCAGGAGCTGCAGACCTTGGTTAGCTATCGTATTCCCCTGAAGCTTTTCGTTCTTGAAAACGAGAGTTATCTCGCCATTAAGACCACGCAAAAGGCATTCTTCAAGGGAAAGTTTACGGGTTCCAATCCTGCCAGTGGTGTTATCTGTCCCGACCTCTCTAAGATTGCCGCTGCCTATGGCATTCCTTACCTGAGCATCCGTGAAAACGGTCAGGCGCTGAAGGATGCTATCAGCAAGACGTTAGCCACCGAGGGTCCCGTGATTTGTGAAGTCCATATGCACCCCGAGCAGACGCTTTTCCCCAAGTCCGCATCTTTCTTGGACAAGGAAACGGGCAAGATGACTTCTGCTCCGTTGGAGAAGATGGCTCCGTTTGTCAGCGATGAGCTCTTCGAACAATGCGTTTATAAAGTTGAAAGTTCTCTCTTCGAGAGTGTGGCGTTGCAATGAGAGTTGAAAGTTGAGATGAGTATCATTGACAGATATTACAACATTGTGAGCAACCAGTTTCTGAGATTCATACTGGTGGGCGGAGTCAATACTGCCTTCGGAGTGGGAGTCTATTGCCTGGCTATCTTCGTGGGGCTGCCTTACTTCATTGCCACACTGCTCAGCAATGTGTTGGGAGTCTGCTTTAACTTCATCACCACGGGTAACCTGGTGTTTCGCAACAACGACCCTCGCCTCATCTTCCGCTTTGTGACAGCATATGTCATCATTTACTTTATCAACACCGCCTTCGTCAAGATCTTCATCTTGTCAGGGCTCAACAGCTATTGGGCAGGCATTCTTGCTACCCCCTTGGTGGCACTCTGTTCCTATAGCCTGCTGAAATATTTTGTCTATCGCAAAAACCATCATCATGAAAAAGAAGATTAGTATTGTTACTCCGTGTTATAATGAAGAAGCCAACGTCGAGGAACTCTATCGTCAGGTGAAGGCGCAGTTCGAGGAACTGAGTGAGCTCTACACCTACGAGCATATTTTCATCGACAATGCTTCTACAGACCGTACCGTTGAAGAGTTGAAAAAACTCGCTGCGGCAGACAAGAACGTCAAAATTATCGTCAATGCTATGAACTTCGGACACATCCGTTCACCGTTCTACGGACTCTGCCAGGCAACGGGCGATGCGGCGATGCTCATGGTGGCCGATTTGCAGGATCCTCCCGAACTGATACCGCAGTTCCTGCAGCAGTGGGAGGCAGGTCATCGTGTCGTCATCGGTATCAAGAACAAGAGCAAGGAAAATCCAGTGATGTACGGTCTTCGTACTCTGTTCTACAAGATGATCAAGAAAATCAGCGAGACGCGCCAGATAGAGAATTTCACCGGTTTCGGACTTTACGACAAGACCTTCATTCAGCTGCTGCGGTCCATCGACGACCCCTATCCTTATATGCGTGGTCTTGTTGCTGAGTATGGCGGCGACCTCGGCGAGGTGTTTTACACCCAGCCCAAGCGTCTGCACGGCAAGACCCACAACAACTTCTACACGCTCTACGACATGGCGATGCTGGGTTTTGTCAATCACTCCAAGGTGCCCCTCCGCATGGCATCGTTCATCGGTTTCCTTTGCAGCGCCGTCAGTCTGCTGGTAGCCCTCATTTATTTCGTTTATAAGTTGTGTTATTGGGATTCCTTCCAGGTTGGTCAGGCACCCTTGGTTATCGGCATGTTTTTCTTTGCCTCTGTCCAGCTGTTCTTCCTTGGCATCGTCGGCGAATACGTCGGCAGTATCCTTACGCAGGTGCGCCGTCGTCCACTGGTAATCGAACAGGAGCGCATCAATTTCGAATGATTTCCCCACATCCATTCTCACGACCATGAATATCAAGATTCCTGTCCGCCGCCATTATAGAATAGAGGAACTGCTCTTAGCCCTCTGTATCATCGCCGTATCGGTCATCTTTCAAGTTCATTGTGCCACGCACGGCTTCGACCTGACTGACGAGGGCTATCTCATGTCCATTTACCAGTGGTTTGGCACCGATTCGCATTATGCACAGGGAGCAGGAGGTTATCCATTGACAGGATATTTAGGGTGGTTTATCAACAAGACCTTCCCCGACGGAGGCATCTTGGGCATGCGCCTATGGGGTATAGCCCTTGTTACCATCACCGAACTGTTGCTATATGTCTATCTGCGACAGTACTTCAACCCCAAAATGGTACTGTTAGGGCTACTGCTGCAAAGCGTTTTCGTAGCGCAAGACCCGAAACCTTTCGGTTATAATACGCTGACGGCACTTTTTGCAGCACTGTCGTTTATCCTGCTCATCGAGGGTACCATTCGCCGCTGGTGGTGGCTGCTCGTGGGCGGCGGTATGCTGTTAGGCATCAACGTCTTCGTACGTATTCCCAATATCACGGGAGCAGCATTTCTTCTTATTCCCTATTTCTTCAATACCGCCGGCAAGAAAGACTTGCAGTTGAAGAGGAGCACCCTGCAGGCTTTGCAGATAGCCATCGGATTTCTGATTGGTGCTGTCGCCGCCTGGTTCTTCTTGGTAAGCATTGGTGCTGACAAACTGGTCATTGACCTCGTGACATCGTTAGGCGATACGTTAGGAGGCAAGAGCACCCATGGCTCTGGCACGATGCTGGCGAAATACATGGAGAATCTGGTCTATAGCATCCTACTGTTTGTCATCTTCGTCATTGCCCTGTTGGTGGGAGCCACCACCCGTCTCACGCGCTACTGGCTCGTCAGGTTGTTGATATGGTTTGCTGTTTTCCAAATCATTTACCGCCTCACCTACATCAATTCCAGTATGCTGGGTGACACTTTGGCAGGATTGCTGAACGGCATCGGCATTTTCGGTTCCTGCTGCTACCTGCTGCAGGGAAAAACCTTACGAAGCATTGCGCTGAGTGCCATTCTCTTCTCGCTGGTGCTGCCCCTTGGCAGCGATGGCGGCTACGAGACCATGTGGGTAGGCACATGGCTGTCGCTGCCCATTGGACTGAGTGGCATCTACGCTGTTGTGAGCAAGGCCGTCAGAGAACATTGGAAGGTCGATTTCCTGCTGACGGGCGCAAGGAATATGCACGTCGTCTTCTCCGTTCCCAAGTCGCTGTTGAGTTCCTTCCTCATCTGTATGTTTTCGTTAGGACTGGCAACCGTTGCAAAGGTGGAGAATCACGCCTACTACGACCCTGGGCATAAGTCGGAGAAGAACTACGCCATTGTCTCTCCCTTGGCACAAGGACTGTTCACCTCTGAAGAGCGCACCCTGGTCATCAATCCCCTGCTCGAGGAGCTTCCCAAATATGTCCAGCCAAGTGATGAGCTATTGGTGTATGACTCCTCTCCCATGATTTGCTATCTCATGTGCGCCAAGCCCTTTGGCGGTATCTCGTGGCCGTGTCTGTTCTACGGTCAGCAGTATGTCAAGAAGCTGCGCCAGGCAGAGCAGGAAGCCAACACGCTGCCTGTGGTGGTGATGCAGTTCTTCTGGTCGAGCAACAAATGGAGCGAATCCAATCCTCTCTTCTATGAGCAAGTCAAAGACTCTCCCTTCTCGACGACAGAGATGACGGAGGAAATGATGCGTTTTCTCAAGGCACATCACTACCGCATGGTCTGGACAAACAACTATTACAAAATCCTCGTGCCAGGCGAGACAACCAAGTAAAATACAAAACAAAGATATATTATGTTAGAAGTACGAAACCTCCACGCCAAGATAGGCGATAAGGAAATATTACGAGGCATCAACCTCACCATCCGCGATGGTGAGACGCATGCCATCATGGGACCTAACGGCTCTGGAAAATCCACCCTGTCGGCAGTACTCGTAGGCAATCCGCTCTACGAGGTGACCGCCGGTGAGGTGTGGTTTAACGGCAAGAACCTATTGGAGATGAAACCCGAGGACAGGGCGCACGAAGGACTCTTTCTCTCCTTCCAGTATCCTGTAGAGATTCCTGGCGTCTCCATGACCAATTTCATGAAGGCCGCCGTCAACGAGAAGCGCAAGTACCAAGGACTCCCCGAGCTGAAAGCCAGCGAATTCATCAAACTGATGCGTGAGAAGCAGAAGGTGGTCGAACTGGACAACAAATTGGCAGGACGCTCCGTTAACGAGGGTTTCAGCGGTGGTGAGAAGAAGCGCAACGAGATTTTCCAGATGGCAATGTTGGAGCCTACGCTGAGCATTCTCGACGAGACAGACTCCGGTCTCGATGTCGATGCCATGCGCATCGTTGCCGAGGGTGTCAACAAGTTGAAGACCCCCACTTCATCATGCATCGTCATTACGCACTACGACCGTCTGCTGGAGATGATTCGTCCCGATGTGGTACACATTCTCTACAAAGGTCAGATCATCAAGACTGCCGGTCCTGAGTTGGCGAACGAGATTCAAGAGCATGGCTATGAATGGATTAAGGGAGAAGTGAAAAATGAAAAGTGAAAAGTGAAAAGTGAAAAGTGAAAAATTTGCTACCGCACCAGTCATGAATGCAGAGAAGCAATATATAGACCTCTACCGTGAGTGTCGCGACATGATTTGCCAGCACTCTTCGGAACTGATGAATCGTGAGCGCGACGGTGCTTTCGAGCGGTTCGCAGCAAGCGGTTTCCCTTCTCGAAAGGTGGAACGCTATAAATATACGGACATCGACAAGCTGTTCGAGCCCAACTACGGTCTGAACCTGAACCGTCTCGACATTCCTGTAAACCCCTACGACGCTTTCCGCTGCGACGTACCGAATCTCTCGACATCGCTCTACTTTGTGGTGAACGACGGATTCTATAAAGGTGAGAAGCGAGAGGGGAGAGGTGAGAAGATTCCTCAAGGACAGTCGAAACTACCAGAAGGTGTTATCATCGGTTCACTGAAAGACAATGCACATCAACTCCACTCCCTTGGGGAGGGGCAGGGGGTGGGCTACAACCTCCTCGCTGGCAAGGACGACGATGCCGTCAGTTACCTGAATACCATGCTGGCACAGGACGGACTTTTCGTCTATGTTCCCAAGAATGTCGTGGTGGAGCGTGCCGTACAAATCATCAACATCCTGCGGTCTGACGTCGATTTGATGGTTAACCGCCGCGTCCTCATCATCATGGAGGAAGGCGCCGAGGCTAAGTTCCTGTTCTGCGACCATGCTGCCGACGACCGCCACTTCCTTGCCACTCAGGTCATTGAGTGTTTTGTCGGCGACAATGCCAAGCTGGACCTCTACTGCTTAGAGGAGACGCACCATAAGAGCACGCGCGTCAGCAACGTCTATATCCGGCAGTCTGCCAACAGTCGTGTGAACCATAACGTCATCACGCTACACAACGGTACCACGCGCAACAAACTGAACCTCGATCTCGTCGGCGAGGGTGCTGAGTGTTCCTGCTGTGGCTGTGTCATTGCCGACAAGCAGCAGCATGTCGATAACAACACGCTCATCACCCATCATGTTCCTCACTGCACCAGCCACGAGCTTTACAAGTATGTCCTCGACGACGACGCCACAGGCGCCTTTGCCGGCAGGGTGCTGGTGAAGCCCGATGCACAGAAGACCGTGTCGCAGATGACCAACCAGAACCTTTGTGCCACGAAGTCGGCGCGCATGTTCACCCAGCCTATGCTGGAGATTTATGCCGACGATGTGAAGTGTGCCCACGGTTCTACTGTCGGTCAGCTGAACGATGCTGCTCTGTTCTATATGCAGCAGCGAGGTATCTCCCGTCGTGAGGCACGCCTGTTGCTACAGAATGCCTTCATCAACGAGGTTATCGACCACATGGAGTTAGAGCCCCTGCGTGACCGTCTGCACTACCTCATCGAGAAGCGTTTCCGTGGCGAGCTGAGCAAGTGTGAAGGCTGCAAACTCTGCAAATAACCCAACCCATTAGCCCTATTAGCCCCATCAAACCCATTAGCCCCATGTACAATATCAACAAGCTCCGCGAAGACTTCCCTATCCTGCAACGCGAGGTCTATGGTAAGCCTCTTATTTATTTAGACAATGCTGCAACGACCCAGAAGCCGCTGTGTGTGCTCGATGCCATGCGCGAGGAGTATCTGAATGTCAATGCTAACGTTCACCGTGGCGTCCATTACCTCTCGCAGCAGGCTACCGACCTGCATGAGGCGGCGCGCGAGAAGGTGCGGCAGTTCGTCAACGCCCGCAAGACGGAAGAGATTGTCTTTACCCGTGGTACCACCGAGGCCATCAACCTCGTGGCAGCAACGTTCTGTGAGAGTCAGATGCAGGCAGGCGATGAAGTGCTAGTCACCGACATGGAACACCACTCCAATATTGTTCCTTGGCAGTTGCAGGCTCAGAAGCGCGGCATCGTGGTACGTCACATTCCCATCACCGATGATGGCGTGTTATGTCTTGACCAGCTGGAACAGCTCATCACCCCTCGCACTAAAATCGTCAGCGTGGCTCATGTCAGCAATGTCTTAGGAACGGTGAATCCCGTCGAACAAATCATCAAGACCGCTCATCAACACGGCATCCCCGTTTTGGTAGATGGTGCGCAGAGTGCTCCTCACTTCAAGGTCGATGTCCAGTCGATGGACTGCGACTTCTTTGCGTTCAGCGGTCATAAGATGTACGGTCCTACAGGCGTTGGCGTGCTCTACGGCAAGGAGGAGTGGCTGGAGCAGCTGCCGCCGTATCAGGGTGGTGGCGAGATGATAGACAAAGTCACGTGGGAGAAGACCACCTTCGAGCGCCTGCCTTTCAAGTTCGAGGCGGGCACTCCCGACTATGTGGCAACGCATGGCTTGGCTACTGCCATCGACTACCTCAATACGATAGGCCTTGATGCCGTCCAGCGCCACGAACAGGAGCTGACCCGTTACTGCATGGAGCAGCTGCAAACCATCGACGACATCCATCTCTACGGTCCCCAACTCTCAACTCTAAAAGACGCCGTCGTCAGTTTCAACGTCGGCGATATCCATCATTTGGATATAGGCACCCTTCTTGACCGCCTGGGCATTGCCGTCCGCACGGGTCACCACTGCGCCCAGCCCCTGATGGACCGCTTGGGCATCAGCGGCACCGTCCGTGCCTCGTTTGCCCTGTACAATACGAAGGAAGAGATTGATGCGCTGGTCGCTGGCATCCGCCGCGTCAGCCAGATGTTTTGAGATGGGTGTTGGGTGATGGGTGTTGGGTGTTGGGTGTTGGGTGGTAGGTGATGGGTGATGGGTGTTGGGTGGTAGGTGATGGGTGGTAGAAAGCTAAAGCAAAAAAGATGAAGATAGGCAATATCGACTTTGGAGAACGCCCCGTGTTCCTCGCTCCTATGGAGGACGTTACGGACATTGGTTTCCGCATGCTGTGCAAGCGGTTTGGCGCCGCTATGGTCTATACTGAATTTGTCAGTGCCGAGGCACTGGTGCGCGACGTCAAATCGACGCTTCGCAAGCTGACCATCAGCGACGAGGAGCGCCCCGTAGGCATTCAGATTTACGGTCGTGATGTCGAGGCAATGGTTGAGGCGGCAAAAATCGTGGAGCAGGCGGGTCCTGACCTCATCGACCTGAACTTCGGCTGTCCGGTGAAGAAAGTCGCCGGCAAGGGTGCCGGTGCCGGTATGCTGCAAGACATCCTGTTGCCCGACGGCACCATCCGTCCCGATGCCAAACTGTTAGATATTACACGCCGCGTGGTCGAGGCGGTGCATCTTCCTGTCACCGTGAAGACCCGCCTGGGGTGGAACCACGAACAACTCTCCATTGTCCCGCTGGCAGAGCAGCTGCAAGACTGTGGCATCCAGGCGCTGACGATTCACGGTCGCACGCGCAGCCAGATGTACACCGGAGAGGCCGACTGGACCCTCATCGGCGAAGTGAAGCGTAGCCCTCGCATCCATATTCCCATTATCGGCAATGGCGACATCAAGTCATTAGACGATGCTGACCATGCTTTCGACGAGTATGGCGTTGATGCCGTTATGGTGGGTCGTGCCACCTTCGGTTGTCCGTGGTTTTTCAGTCGCCGTGAGCTGTCGCTCGACGAGAAGATTGACGTCCTGGAGGAGCAGCTGCGTATCAACATAGAGCGCTGCGACACGGAGGAGATGCGCTCCAAAGGAAAGTCTGCCGAGCTCTGCGGCATCCTGCATACGCGTCGCCATTTGGCGGCAAGCCCTGTCTTCAAGGGTATTCCTAACTTTCGTGAGACGCGCATCCAGATGCTACGGGCAGAAAAAAAGGATGACCTATTGGCCATCCTTGAACGTTGTCGTGAACTGCTTAAATAATATTTTTATTATCTAACAACAATCTTTCGAGTAGTTCCGTCGCTCATACGAACGATGTTCAGGCCACGCTGCATCTTGTCGAGGCGCTTGCCGTCAACGGTATAGATTCCTGTTACAGCAATGGCATTGTCTTGTTCATTGATGTTTCTGATGCCTGTGGTCGTTGATACGACAACAGCTTCAGACGCAGCGCTCAGTCCGCCCATCTCGTTGGCAGCACGTACGCTATAGGTTCCTTTCTCCTTGACAGTGTAGGTCGGCGTTTTGGTGAAGGCCACGACAACGTCATCCTTGCATATTGCCCACAGCAGCGTATAGTTGCTGTCGTCCCATGTCAGGGTGGCGTTGTTTGCTACAACGTTTTCAGGCACAGGGGCTTGTTCGGTAGCCAGTGTGGGCTGCCAGCCGTCATCCTGACCCATCACGACATCGAGTGTGGGCACTGCGGCCTCCTCAGCGGTGAGGATGGGATTGTTGGGTTCATTGCGACGAGTGCTTTCTATGATATTTCCATTGTCATCCTTGTCGTATGCATCGAAGAATGTCTTGCGACCTTCTGTGTTCACGGCACTGCCGTTGGGCCTGTGTGAACCGTATTCAGCCATGCGTTTGGCATAGCCGCCGCTCATCTCGCTCCATCCAATGGCAGAGGGAGCCACCTCCATCTCAGTGTCGATGAACAGGGCGATAGGCGTGCCTTTACCCCAAGGACGTCCCAAGGTGTACTTGCCATCAACGCCGTCAGCATCGCCAGTAATCTTACAACTCTGCAGGATGTAGCCATACTTCTTAGGAACAGAAGGAACAGCGAGGTAGCCGTCCTTGACCTGACGGAAGGTTACCTTATTATAATAGACGTCACCCTTGCCGCAGATGTAGTCCGTACGACCGCGGATGATACCGCCCTCGAAGTAGAACTTACCGTTCTGGTTGTTGGAAACGTAGGTATCCTGATAGCCCCATAGGCAGGCATCCTTGAAGATGGTGCGGTTCGACTGGTCGTTGACGGCGATGTCGCGACCGTGAGCGTCACCCATAGAGGTCTTGATGGTCAGGTTCTGGAAGTAGCTGTTCTGACCCTTGATCTGCAGTACGTCACCCTTGCCGATACCCTCCAGCGGACAGGCAGGACCGAAGCCGTTATCCCATGTTGCAGGAGGTGTAACGTTGGTCAGCACGACACCCTCTACGCTCTCGCCGATGAAGCTGGTGTTGGCAGCTGTCAGGACAGAGGTGGGGTTGTCGTAGGTATTGCCGTCACCACCAGTTACAGTACCCTGTGGATGGAACACGTAAGGCTCTGTGCTGTTCATGATGAATACGCGGTAGCGGCTGTTCTTGTCCGTACGGTTGTTGGCTGCGGCTAATGCCTCGTCGATGGTTCCGTCGGTGGGTACCACGAAGTCGTAGAGAGCCTTGGTGACGGTAGGACGCTGCATGGTTGTGAAAACTATCTTAACAGCCTTTGTAGAGACATTGCCGAAGCGATCCTTTACATAGCCGGCAGGCATCTGGAAGGTGTATTCTGTGTTATAGTCGAGAGCAGAATAGTCGAAACTGACAGAACGGTTGCTCCAAGTAGGAGTCAGTACCATATCATTCAGTGTCACAGCACCGTTGCTGTTTGCAGACTCTATCTTCTCGTCATAAGAGATGGTAATCTTGCCTGTAGCACTGATGCCTGTAGCACCATCAGCAGGAACAGTAGCAGTAACTACAGGAGCATCCTTATCCTCTTCCACCTGTGCATCGCCAAGGATATAGACGTTACCAATCTGAGATTCAGAGTTGGTTGCATAAGCCAGGCCCTCTTCTGATGTGCCAGCATCGAATGCATACTTGTCAGACAGCAGTTCGGTGCCAGTACCCATGATGCGGACATATACAGTTTCCTTGCCAATAGCATCCTCTGGCAGTGTGAAACTCAGTGGAGTAAGGACATTTGCAGTAACAGACCAGTCCTTATCCAAGTCTTCGAATGTAGTACCATCAACAGATATCTGTGCCTTCCAGTTCTTGGTAGCAGCATTCTTTGCTGCCATATCAGCGTTAAAGGTAGCAGCTGTGAAACCTACTGTAGAGAACTGATATTGCCAAGCTATATCAGCGGTATTGTAACCATTCTGGAATACACCGCTCAAAGTAGTAAGCACACCACTGTTTTCACGATTACGAACTACAGGAGTGGCGTTGGTACCCTTAACCAGAGAACCATCGCTCTGCTTCACAACAGATACTTTTGCATTACGGTTAGCATCCCATGTTATGTCGGCAGCGAAAGGATAAGAGCCTGCAGTTGCATAAGCAGCAGTCTTGCTCGCATTGAATACTGCAATAAAGTCCTGCACCTCATAGTTTGCCACCAATGTCATATTGCCATTGACAGTCAGCTCACGAGTAGCAGAAGCACCGTTATTCTCATTCTCGTCAGTCCAAGAGAGGAACTTCAGAATAGGAAGCTCATTAGCAGTAGCAGTAATCTTTGTACCTTCCTCATACTGACCGTTATGGTCGTTTGGAGTAAGAGTGACGCTACCCAGTTCACGATCAGCATCGTTGGTAACACTTGTCTTAACAGTATATACAGGAACAGCCTCAAAGACAGCCTTCATGGTCTTTTCTGCATCCATAGTAACTACTGTCTCAGCATCTGTTGAAACAGAAGCGCCTGTCTCATCCTGCCACTCCTTGAACTTATAGCCGAAGTTCTTGTTGGCCTTCAGCGTCACCTGCGAGCCCTCCTTATACTGTTCCATATCAGGAGTGCGAGAGATAGAACCAGCCTCAGCGGGTTCCACGATGGTGTTCAGCGCATATTTCGTAACCTGTGCGGCAGCACCCACCAGCGTACCCTCGATGACGAGGTTGGCAATACCTGCCGAGCGGGTTCCCTGCACGTTGAGGAACGAGAAGTGCAGCTTCAGCGGATTGTCGGCAGTGGCTGTGAAGCCCGACAGCTCCTCGCTGAACGCTGAGGGATCTACACGCGGCGTAGTCTTGCTGCGATTCAGCTCTACGTTGTCTTTCAGCGTCTGCTTCGTATCTCCAGCCTCCACGGCAAAGGTCAGATGCGGATTGCCGGAGTTGAACTTACCGGCGAGGAAGCTCACCTTCGAGGGAACGAACGAGAATCCGTCCTCGGGTGTGAGCGTGAGCGTTACGGTACAGTCGTCATTAGCCACCGTCGAGAGTGTCTCTGAACTGGCAGCGTTATATCTCAGCTGCATCATCTTCGTATCACCGGTAGCGCCCTGGAATGTTGTGCCCTCAACGACAACCTTATCATTTGTACCATCATATGCCCACTTCTTGCCAGCGAAGCCAGCGCTCAACTCATTTGGATTCATGACAGCGTCATCGTCATTATCAGCAAGTCCGCCCTTGTCGAGCGCATAAGTGATCGTTCCAGGAATGTTCACGCCGGCAGCATCCTTGGACTGTCCGCTAATAACGACATCCTGTATGCAGAGCCACTTACCTGTGGCATTACTTGTGTACCAAGGATATACGCGAATCTGGAACTGGTCACCCTCCTCCAGCTGTACGACAGGAGAAGCAGAAACCTCGTTCATCACACCACTGCTCATCGAGGCAGGCGCATAGAAAGTAGTACGCGTCACGAAGCCATCGGTGGAGTAGTAGGCATGGCAATGCACACCGCCGCCATCTCTGCCGCCAATCTTCATGCTGATGCTGCTGATGTCGAGTTTCTTGCCCTCAGGACATGTAACAGTAAACTCCACATACTGGTTCGGCGAGTCGTCCTCTGCCTTCACCCATGCGCCACCTTCGCTGGTGCTGACCAGCAGACCATTTTGGGTGGTATTACTATGCTTCACCATTCCTGCTATCTTAGCAGCTGCTGCTGTGGCATTGCCATCAACAACGGCATCGTCATTGCTGGTCAGCGCCCAGGTAGCAGTAAACGGATCGCCACCACCTAGCTCTATGGCATTCATCGTGACATTGGAAACAGCACTCTTTTCGCCTAACGTGGCTGTGATGGTGCCGTTGAATACGCCAACAGCAGTGGCAGCGACCTTGGCATAGAAGGTCTTGATGACCGTGCCACTCTCGTAGTTCACCGTCAGCGAGCTCTGCCAGTTCTGCTTATCGACCGACAGCTGAATGCCCTCCGAGGCAGTAATAGAGACAGAACCCGTGGCGGGATCAAGACCCAGACCACTGAGCGTCAGTTCCTTCGTGGCCGACTGTCCTACATAGACGTCGCCCATGTCGGCGGCAGCAGGTGTTATCGAGAGGTCGGTAGGTATTTCGATGGCATCGGCCAGGATGCCTGCCTCCTTCAGCAGCTGGGCACACAGACGGGCAGCCATGAGCGCACCCGTCAGATTATAGTGCGTGTTGTCCGCTGTTGTCTTGGGACCCTTGTCGAACAGGGCAGCATAGAGCTTATCCTGCGTCTCATAGCTCTCGTAGAGCTTCTTCGTAGCAGCCGTCATATCGATGAACTGTACGTTGAGCTGTGTTGCCAGCTGTTTCATGTGGTACGTATAGTCCATCGTGTGGTCGTCCTCAGGCAGCGAGAGACCGGTCTTCAGCTCCCCATTGACTATGGCATCGTACTTGCCACCCAGGTCGTGGCGGGCATTGCGTCCTACCACGCCATTTGTAAGGTTACAGCGGCAGACGGCAGACACCAGAATCGGAGTAGCACCTTTTTCCTTGACGGCATCGACAATCTGTTGCAGACACTCCTTATACGTCGTTGAGGGCGTCGTGCCTCGGCCGTCGCTCTTCACGGCGTCAGCATTCTTGGTATCGCCCTTGGCAGTGTAGTAAGCCTGCAGCTCCAGGTTGTCCACACCGTTGTACTTCGTGTCGTTGTGCGCAAACTGAATAATCACGTAGTCGCCAGCTTCTACCGAGTTCTTGGCGTTCTGCCACAGCTCGTTGTAGCCGCCACGCGAGTCGCGACCGCCCTTGGCGTAGTTCACACTCGTCCAGCCGTTGGTGAGGAAGTTACCGAAGTACATTCCCCAGCCGCGCGTTCCCGTGGCCTCCTCGTCGTACGGAGCCATCGTCGAGTCGCCCAGCGTGTGTACCTTCTTGGCTTGCAAATGGATGTTGCCCACCAGCAAGACGGCGAGCACAGCCAGCATCAAGCGAAATAGTTTTTGTTTCATAAAACGTTTGAATTGTTAGTAAAATAATAATTAAAAAAATCTGACCGCAAAGGTACTTCTTTTCATACAGTAAGAGGGGAGAAAAACGCGTCAAAGAGGAAGAAAAACGCGTCAAATACCACTGTTTGACGCGTTTTTACACCATTTCACCGTCGGTTCCTCAACTGCTTGGGTCGCGATAGTCTGAAGGCGACACACCCATGCTCTGCTTGAAGGAACGGCTGAAATACTTGGGGTCGGAGAATCCACAGGCATAAGCCACCTCGGAGATGTTCTTGTCCGTCTGACGCAGCAGCTGACAGGCATGCTTGATGCGTGCCTCCTTCAGCAAGTCCTGAGGGGTGATACCCATCGCCTGTCTCAGTTTCCGCTGCAGACCACTACGACTGGTAGCGGCAGCGGCAGCCATATCACCGACGCCAGCCTCACTATTGGCAATGTTCTCCTCCACAAACTTCATGACGCGCTGGAGCATGGGGTCCAAGTCAGCGGTGAGGGGAGAAGGAGAGGAGGAGGTGAGCGCCACGCCCTGCAGGTTGAGATACTTCTCCAGCGTCTCGCGCTGCTGACGCTTGATACGACGAATGTATAATACCGTCCAGACCACGGTAGCGGCGACAACGATGGCGAACAACGTCAAGAGCAGCTTGCCGTACCATGCCTCCCAGAACGAGGGCTTGACAATGATGGTCAGCAGGCGCTGGTTGCTGACCCATTCGCCATCAGCATTGGTGGAGCGGACACACAACTGATAGGTGCCAGGCTCCATGTCGAGCAGGGTGATGGAGTGGTCGGTGCCGATATAGTTCCAACGCGTGGTGTCGCGTTCGTCCTGCGGCTGCAGGCGGAAGGCATAATGGATGCGCTCGGCTGACTGATAGTCGAGGGCGGCAAAATGGAGGGTGATGTTGCGCTCGTGGGGCTGAAGCGTCAGACTGTCCTGCTGTTCAACACCCCAGTGGCCTCGCTCGCCCTCTACGGACAGAGAGGTCAGCACCAGAGGAGGACAGTACGCCTTGCGCATCAGTTCTTGCTGAGACACCAGAAAAGCACCGTCGGTCAGCGCAAAGATCCAGCGGCCACGGGGCAGCGCCAGCGGATGGGCCTCGCTGAACCGGTAGTCTGCATCGAAGTTGCAGACATCGAGGACACGTCCTTGCTGAGTGCTGTTCAGCAAGGTGATCAGGTGACTCCCCACAGCCATCATGCCGCCATCCTTCAAGGGTGACAGCGACTGCACAACATCATTCGGCTGCACATGGAACTGTTCGCGAATATGACGAAAAGACAGCTTTTCTCCCAACAGCTCCGGAGTAGCGATGAGATTCACTCCCCCGCTTTCAGTGCTGACATAGTAGCGTCCGGCATGGTCCTGTGCCACATCCATCGTGGCACTGCAGCTCAGACTTTCAGCTTGGTCGGGCTGTCGCTGGTGGAGCAAAAAGCGCATCTCGTCAATGTCCTGCTGCAAACGACTCACCAGCAGTCCGGTGGAAGTGGCTATTAAAAGCACATGACCCTTATTGATAAATAGGTATCGCGCGCGCGACGCTTCCTGAGGATAGTGCTTGGGAAGTATCAGACGGGGCTGGTCTGATTGTGGTTGGGGCATCACGAAAACACCTTCGCCCAGCGTGGCTACCCAGAGGCGGTTCCAGGAGTCTTCGACGATGTGATAGACACCACTTTGAAACTGCTGTGCCAGACGGGTTATCTGGAAAGCATCGGCAGCAACGGGTCGAAGGCGGTAGATTACACCGGGTTTTGCTCCCAGCCACAGGGTGCCGTCGTGCGACTGACAGATGCTATAGATGGATGCGCCGAACGAGGTGTATTGACGGTGTAACCGTCCGTCAATGCCCAGATAACCCAGCAGGCGGTCGTCGTCAGCACTATAGAGCCGGATGGCTTGGTCGTCTTTCGTCGCTATCCAGTAGCGGTTGTGGCGGTCGCGGAACAGGCACTTCACCTCTGCTCGGGGCTGGATGTCGAGGCGGTGGCTGCGCTGGAGGTCAGTCGTAAACTTATAAATACTTCCGTAGTCCAGCGCCCAGAGGTTTCCCCTGCGGTCTGCCATGGCAAACGTCAGCGTGTGGAACGACATGGGAAGAGGGTAGCGAACCTGTTGCCGAGTGACGGCATCCTGATAGTACAGCTGTCCGTCGTTCGTCAGTGTCCATCGGGTCTGGTGGCTGTCCGTCCACACGTAGGGCTTGCGCTGTACCGAGCGGCTTTGCACGTATCTGCCGTACTGACCGACACTGTCTTTCTCCTGCCTCGTCAGGTCGCGAAAGCGACAGCTCTTGATATCGAAGAGAAAATAGTTCTCATCCACCTGGCATAGGATACGTCCCTTGGGCAACAGGATGATGTTGCGGATGCGATCGGTCAGCATGTGACATCCATCGCCCACCTCCGACTTAAAGGTACGGAACTCGTAGCCGTCGTAACGGCACAGTCCGTTCCAAGTGGCAAACCATAGGAAACCCTTCTCGTCCTGTAGCAGCTGCGTGATATGAGCCGACGAGACTCCGTCGGTCTCATCGTAGCGGGTGACGCTGCACATAGGCTGCCCCAATACTGCCTGAAACGACAAACAGCAGAACAGCAGGAGAAGGAAAGACGTTTTTCTCATAGTCAGATATTATTGATGGACAAACTGAGCCACGGCTATTTCGTTGTTTTTACGCTTGCAAAGGTACGAATAAGTGAGCAAACTACCAAATGTATTTGGTAGTTTGACAAAAATAGCCTGCTTGCACGGGCTGCGGACAGCATTTCCAACGTTCGCGAATACCGTTAGAAAGTCGCAAACCCTACTCGGCTGGCCTGCAAACCTTATCCGGGTGCTGCGCAAGGGGCTTTCCGCTGCCAGGTATGGCCTGTTCTCCTGCTTTGCAGAGACTGTCACTACGAATGTTGTGCAGAGACCTTTGGAGCAGAACCCTTGAAGCGCCTCCAGTTGCGATAGAATGCACTGGGTGACGAGAAGCCCGACTTCTGTGCCACCTCAGAAAGGGGTGTTTGCGGATTGTCTTCCAGCAGATGGGCGGCATAGTCGATACGGCGGCTGTTGATGAAGTCGGCAAACGACTGTCCGATGCCGATGTTGATGGCACGGTAGATGTATTCGCGGTTGGTGTTCAGACGCAGGGCAAGGTCGTTAATCTTCAGGTTGGGTTGCAGAAAGAGCTGCTCGCCATCCACTACTTGTATGATCACCTCTCTGATGGTGTTTGCCGCCGTATGCGCTTTTTCATCTTTCCCATCGTGCAGATGCTCCGTCTCGCCCACGTCCTCCAACAGGTCTTTTGCCGTAAACTGCTGCCGTAATCCGGTGTGACCTATGATTAACAACAGCGAGGAGAATAGTATCGATGGAATGGCTAATTTTTCGATGGAATCGGTGAAAGCCTGGCGACCGAGAATGTTGCTGACGAACGATACGATGGAGGTAACGGCGAAGATAAGCAACAGTGGTTTGAGGGTGGTGATCATCTTGTTCTCGACAGCGGAGTAATTGCCGATAATTTGTCGATTAAATCGGGTAATTTTGCGCCAACCGTTGAACAGTACAAACGGAATCTGAAGGGCAAAGATGATCTTGATGACCTGATGTGTCACTGCCTGCCACCAGGGTAGTCCTGAAAGTATGGTGACGTTGCCGCCATAGAGGTATTGTTGTATAAATGTGCCCATTTCATCGGCATTCATCAAGCTGTAGATGGTTCCAACGGCTGACATGCAGAGTAGTGAGGGCAGCAGGTAGATCGCGTGGCGCCACGTGTTGTGACGTCCCGTGGTCAGTTCTTCGATGTAGATGTAGAACAGTGGAAACACCGCCGGATTGCAGAAGCAGTAAAGGGTGTCCGTGACGGGAATGACGGCTGTCTGGTGGTTGAAATACACAGCATGAGCCGTGTAGAGCAATCCTGCCACCGCCATAAATATGATAAGGTATAGGCGTGTGCGTGAGAATTCACTGCACAGGTCAAGTATCAGCAAGGCAGTCAGTACTAGACATACTAAGGCGGGCAATATAGATAAAATCAAAGCAATCATGGCTGGCAAAGGTAACCATTTTTTTTCTTTTATCCATCGTTTTTATAACAAATTGTGAATTTGACACAAAGAATTGTGAATATGGAAAGCCTTTTTCTTCAGAATAGCTTATTTTTGCACTCGATAGTATGCGAAAAAACTAAAAACGAAATAAATTATGAAAAAATCAAGATTACTACTTATGTTGTTGGGGCTGTTCTTCAGCTTTGTTTCACTCAGTGCCCAGATCACAGTAGGGGACGGTAGCGTGGCAACCGGTCTTGCTGACGGCAATGGTTCTCAGCTCACCCTTGGTGAAGAGACGCCTACCAGTACCGGCTACTGCGGCAAGGATGAAGACGGGCTTAATGTGATGTGGCAACGTTTTGATCTGGAGGGTAATCTGTATAAATTAGTGCTTTCAGGCCACGGTGAGATGGCAGACTTCACTAACACGACCCTGATCCGACCTTGGGGAAGAAATGAATATCTGAAGGAATTGGTGTTTGAAGATGGTGTGGAGAGCACTGGCGATAACGCCTTTTATTATGCAAATGCCTTGGAAAGCGTGTCGTGGGGAACGTTGAAGCACATTGGTAAAGCAGCTTTCTACCGTCCGTACAAGCTGGGCGCAAACACGACGATAGTATTCCCATCCACTCTTGAGTCCATTGCTCAGAGTGCATTTGGATACGGTGATGAGAAAGGAGCCATCAATGGTGTATTCGACTTCTCCGCATGTACAAACCTCACGGAAGTAGGTGAGGTGGCCTTTTCCGGTACCAGCGTTACGTGTATCCTGCCACCATCTGTCAAGGCATCGTATAAGAATTCTTTCAAGCTGCCACCTTATATGGTGTTGCCTGATGGCATGACCTTGTTTGTGAACAATACGCAGATGCCCGACGATGGCAACAGGGCAACCGTCAACCTTTCTCTCGGTCAACCGTTTACTTTCCAGCTGAAACCAAACTATTATCGTCTGAACCTTGGCGAGGTAAATGTCGAGGGTTGTACCTTGCAGTTTTATACGACCATGAACACCATCTATCAGTTGAGTAATGAGGTGAAGGCTGGCATGAAGGCTTTCTCGGAAGACGAGGATGCGAAGGTCTATATCAAGTTTACCCCTGCCTCCAACGCTTATCTGGAGAAGGACGGCATTCGTGTGGTTGATGCTGCAGGCAATAACGTTCCTCTGAAACAGGAGACGGTTACCATCTTCTCGTTTGTGATGCCCAGCAGCGATGTAACCATTTCGGCTCAGTTCGCGGAGTGTGTGTTAGCAGGAATACAAGGTAACATTACATGGTCTGTACGTGAAGATGGCATTTGGTCAGACGAGGGATATAATGCAACGCCTGGTACGAAGAAATATAAGTTGGTATTTAGTGGAACAGGTGGCTATGGAGGAGTATCATCTAATGGTTCGGCGCCTTGGAGCAGTTATAGTAGTGGAATCGGTAGTGTGGTTTATGAAGAGGGCATTACCGATGCTGGTGATGGTTCCATGAAAGACCTCTACAACCTTTATTCCGTCACCTTCCCATCTACCATGACACTTCTTGGCTATGGTATGTTTAAGAACAACTATAATCTGAAATACCTGAAGATGCCCGTATTGCTTTCTGACAATAGCGACCAGTCTGTGTTTGCCTTTACGAGTGATGACCTGACGGTGGATTTCTCTGAATGTACCCAACTGACAACCATCGGTTCTGGTAAATACAATGGTTTCAAAGGTACAGCCATCCTGAATGAAAAAATCACTACGATTCAGAAGCAGGCTTTCATCAGTCCCAATAACCCCATCAAGATATACTTTGTGGCACCTGAGGACAGAACTCTCTTCCTGAACAATGTTCAGAGTATGGTGGAACCTAATGAGAAAGGATGGATAGAACTGGTGGGCTATAATCAGCAAAATGCCTATACCGTGGAATGGCGCGAGGGTTACCATAACCACTTGTCGTTGGGCGAACTGACTGGTGAATCGGGAACGAATTTGGCATTTTATAGTACCTATGATGGCAAGAACCTCAGTAACCAATTAACAGCAGGCAACAAGTTGCTTGACAGTATGACAGGACAGACCATCTACGTAAAGGCTTCGCTGAGTAACTATCGTCGAATTGATGATGAAGGTCTGATGGTGATCAATAAAGCTTCAGGCGAACGTCTTGCTGTAAAAGTTGAGTCGCAAGGTGACAATATATACTCTTTCACCTTTCCTGACGCTGATGTGACTGTCAGTTGCAATACCGTCATTGGAGGCTACTGCGGCGATACTTCGTTTAATGGCGGTTTTGATGCCAGATGGGAGTTGTCGGAAAATGGTATTGACGAAGATAGTAAACCTACCTACAAGATGACAGTGAAGGGAACGGGAGCCATGGCTAACGTGAGCTATGGTTGGTCTGGCTGGCGTTATACTGGTCTGAAGATAACGGAACTGGAGATAGAAGAGGGAATCACGCGTATAGGTGCCATGTGCTTCTACGAGACTGCAGTGAAGAAGGCTAAACTGGCCAATAGCATCTTATCAATAGGTGATAACGCCTTCCGTGGATGGACGGAATATGAAGGTGCATTGGTTATGCCAAGTTCTCTGACACAATTAGACTATCGTGCCTTTGAGCGTTCTACCTTCGATCTCGACTTTACACCATGTACACAATTCAAAGAACTGAGCAATGGACTTAATGTCTGGTGTGGTGCACGAGTAATTATGCCTGCATCATTGGAAAAGATAACGGTGAATGGCGCGTTCTGTGGAAGTTGGCAAGAGGGTTGTTGTACATACGTAGATCTCAGTCGTTGTACCAAACTGACAGACATGGGTAGTAATGTTTGGTTCGATGACTGTAAGGATGGTGAGATTATCCTGCCCGGCAGTTTCGTGGGCTTGAATATTCCTACCGTGAATTATGGAGGATTCGAAAACTGTACTTCGAAACTGAGCATTGCTGTACCAGATGACAAGGTTCTTTATATCGACGGACAACGTATGGAGGAGACAGACGGTAAGGCGGACATCTCGGCTTGGATGGGTCAGACTGTAGAGTTCGACTGGCGTGCGGGATTCAGCGTGAAGACAGGTACATTGACCGGTCAAGAAGGCACGTTGCACTACTATACCGATTTTGATGGTAGTAATCTTGGTAATGAGATTCCTGATGGTTACAAAGTGGTGCGGGAAACTGATGATGTAACGCTCTATGTACAGGCATATTCTGACTATACCATATTCCCGGAACACCTGAATGTGACAGCAACCATCGACGCTGTGTCGCAGACTGTTGAGGTTGAAGAGCTAAAACATAATCTCTTCCGTTTCACCCTGCCTGCCGGCGCCGTCAAGGTATCGGCTAAGTTCTCGCTGGGCGGCTACTGCGGCGGTTTGGGTACCGAAGGTAACAATGCCCGCTGGGAGATTACTGACGACAACCGCCTGGTGATTAGCGGAGAGGGTGAGGTGACCAGCAGCGGATGGCACTATGATAAATACCCATGGAAAACGGTGAAGGCCGTGGAGGTGTGTGAGGGCATCACCAGTCTTCCCTCATCAGCTTTCAGCACTCTCAACAGCGGAGACTACTATAAGCCTATCAACAGTGGGGTGGTGGTTACGCTGCCGTCAACCCTTGAAAGTATTGGAGAAAACTGCTTCCATTCCAGTTGTGTAACCGTCGATATGAGCAAGTGCACAAAACTTACGACGATAAAGGATCAGGTGTTCCTTTATTTCGCAGGAGGAGATGTGCTGCTGCCTACAACGGTCACGACCGTCGATGTCAGGGCTTTTGAAGGTGCAGCGCAATTCAACCCCCATGTGTATTATCCTGTGGCCGACAGCCAGGTGCTTCTTGCTAACGGACAGCAGGTGAAGTCCGTTGACGGCAGCGCCGACATCGCTGCAGCCATCTTCTCTGCCCAAGGATACTATGTGGAACTGTCCCTCCACACGGGCTATGAGGTCAGTGCCGCTGCCACCGCCAGCGGTGTGCTGAAGGTTTATGCCGACCAGGCCCTGACGCAGGAGATTCAGGCAGGCTTCAAGGCTATCCGTGAAAATGACAATACCCGTATATATATCAAGGTAATACCCAACGACCTGAAGATTCTGTTTAAGAACGACCTGACGGTGAAGGGCAAGAGCGGCAACATAGCTGTGACACAAATTGACGACGAGGTCTTCTCGTTTATCATGCCTGCCGAGCCGGTAGAGGCTACGGCAAAGTTTACCACAGGCGGCTACTGCGGTAATACGGCAGTCAATAATGGTCATAACCTCATCTGGACATTAGATGATGGTACACTTGCCTTCCAGCAGAACGTCATGGCACAGGGTAGCAATACCGAAATGAGCAATTATGCTTCTGGCGGCACCCCATGGCAAAGCTATAGCAGCAGTGTGAAAGACATCGATATGGGTGCTGCAACTTCTATCGGTGACTATGCCTTCAGAAGCTGTACAGGTGTTGTCGGCATGGAATTTGGCGAGACACCAATGCCAGTAGGTACGAATGCCTTTGCCAGTCAGATGGTACTCATTGTTCCTGCTGCAAGCTACAGCGAATTTCAGTCACAATGGGCAGAGTACAGCAGTAACATCTTCCGTGACAAGGAAACACTGACAATGACCGATGGTCAGCAGTGGCGCACTTATTACAGCAAGGTAGGACGCATATTGCCAAGCGGATTGAAAGCATATACCGTAACAGGCATCAGCAGTTCTGAGGCAGAGGTAAGTCAGGCTCTTGATTATATCCCTGCAGGACAGGCCGTACTTATTGAGAACAGTGCAAAGACTGCATGCACGGCAGAGGCCGTAACGTCATTGGAGACTTGCCTGATGACTACCGACGAGAATAATTTGCTGCAGTGGCTCACAGCTCCGAAGGACGTAACAGTTGGTGAGGGCTATACGCTCTATAAAGACGAGTTTGTGATGGTCAGCAGTGGTATGCTGCCCGCAGGAATAGCCTTCCTGCCAACAGAAAGCAGTAGCGCTGCCCGCAGACTGACGATATCCGGCGGCATGGGTGAGGCAACTGATATTGACAAGGTCTCTACCGATACCGAGGAAACGGAAGCTACATGGTATTCACTTGATGGTAAGAAACTTTCCGGCAAGCCTGCTGGCAAGGGCGTATATCTGAGAAATGGCAAAAAAGTCGTTATTAAATGAAAGAGAGAATAGCTATGACTAGACAATCAATCATGAGATACTTTGTTGTGGCTGCGGTGTTGTTATGGACACTGAGCACCATTGCCGGTGGCAAGGTGGAAGTGACGGGTGACACCAGCCACGGCACAGTGACTTCAAAGGCAGACGGCGCTGTGGTAACACTTACCGTGACGCCGCAGGCGGGGTATTATATCCGGAAAAGTGACATCAAGGCCACAAGGACATTCATGCCTACAGCAAATGCAAGAAGTACAAACAGAGCTGCCAGAAACAGCATTCCTATGCCAGACGATTTGGCTCTCGTGGGTAATGATCCCGATGATTTGTCACAGCCTCGTACCTATACTGTAACACTTCCTGGTGAAGAGTATGACATCCTCTTGGATGTAAAATATACGCAGAAACAGACCGTTACGGAAGGTATGGTAAGTCTGTCAGAGACGGTGTTTGTATATAACGAACAGGTTCAGCGTCCTGTAGTCAGTGTACAAGGGCTTATGGAGAACCGTGACTACATGGTGACGTACAGCAATCCAACGTCAAAAGAGGCTGATACATATACCGTAACCGTAACAGGATATAGCATGTGGGCTGGTACCATAACGCGTAGTTATAAGATATTCCGTGGTGGTAAAGCTGAGGTAAACAACAGTTTAAATGGTGGAACCATTGCTACTGCTGTAGATGGCCTGACGGTAACGCTGACAGTGACACCTGCCGATGGCTATTACATCAGAAAGCAGGATATTGTCGTCGCCAAGACCTTCATGCCTGTGGCGGCTCCGAGGCGTACCATACCAGTGGCTGACCTGTTAGAACTGACGGGTGATGATCCTGATGACTTGTCACTACCGCGAACCTATACGGCGCAGCTGCCGGGTTGGGAGTACAGCGTTTATGTAGATGCCACATTTACCCAGCGGCAGACGGTGACCAGTAGCATGGTGCAGTTGTCTGCAGCGTCCTTTATATATAACGGCAGTGACCAAAAGCCCGTGATTACTGTGGCTGGACTGACAGAAGGCAAGGACTACCTGTTGGATTTCGCAGGCACGTCGTGGTCGGATGTGGGCACCTACAGTCTGACGGTGACGGGGCGCAGCACATGGAAGGGGGTGGTCAACAAGACTTATACCATCACCAAGGCTCCATCGGTCGTCACGGTTGCCCCGCAGCCGCAGTCGCTGATTTACAGCGGCTCAGCCCAGCATCTTGTTGCTGCCGGTGAAGCGGTCGGCGGTACGCTGATGTACAGCCTTGACGGCACGACTTATCAGGCAGCCATTCCCTCAGGTGTTGCAGCCGGCTCTTATACAATATATTATAAGGTACAGGGTGACGCCAACCATACCGATACGGAGGCGCTGAACCTTTCTGTCACCATTGGCAAGAAGGATATTGTCATCAGCGGCATCGCTGCCCAGAACAAGGTCTATGACGGCACGACAGCTGCAACGCTGGTCTATGACCAGGTTGTGTATGGCGGCATCGTCGAGGGCGACGTGCTGACAGTGACGGCCGACGGTGCCTTCACCGACGCCAATGCAGGAGCCGACAAGACGGTGTCCATCAGTCATCTGACGCTGGATGGTGCCAGTATCGCCAACTAC
>CACYOC010000017.1 GCA_902775975.1 uncultured Bacteroidales bacterium
CACTGTAACTCATATTGCATAATCAGATAAAAAAATGAATATGCAAAGGTAAGCACTTTCAGAAAAGCCTGCAAGGCGTCAGAGCGGATACGCTTACAAACCCCGATGCACAAAGAGCTGAACCGTGGGAGGATGCGCATCGCTATCCTCCCATCATCCTCCCATTTTCGCTTTTCATCCTCCTACTATTTTGAGGTCCATAGGAGGTTCATGGGAGGATGACCGCATTCATCCTCCCATGCCCAAACGCCCTGTACATCGGCATTTCAGCCCATTATGGTACGATGGGAGGATGATTTGCAAAAAAGAGCCAGACGCAAACCATTACGTAGGAATTTGAAAAGAAATGAGCGAAAAGTTTGGCGGTTTCAGGGAAAATGCTTATTTTTGCAGTGATAAACGCAACAACGGCAAAGAGATGAGAACAGAACATCTGGATTTTGTGACTTTCTGTGTTGGAAGTTTGGCTGATGCTCTCCACCAAAGTGCATCACAAACATATAATGCCCTGCGCTCAACAGGAATACTCAACGACTATATCATACCATGTTATGATGTGCTTCATACCTTTAGCAAGGAATATATCATAGACGATTTAACTGAAATGTTAAGAGAGAGAGGAGCATTAGCATGAAAGTATATCACGCATCCACTATTCCCGTAGAAAGTCCTGACACTAAGCACTCACGCGACAAACTGGATTTCGGAAAAGGATTTTATCATACTGAAATCCGAGAACAAGCCATTAAATACGCAGAACGTTTCACGGTTAGAAACAAAGAAGCGTATATCAATGAATATTAAACGAGAACCTGATTAGAAAACATCTTCATTTTATTAAAGCAATCAAACTATAGTCATGGAAGCAAACAAGACTATATTACAAATGAAATATGCAAGAATTGTATCTCTTTTTGCCAAAGAGTCTGGATTGGCATTAGAGGAAGCTCTTGCCTTCTTCTACAATTCCGAAACATATCAACTTATCAGTAAAGGTATTGCCGACATGCATTGCCGCAGTGACGAATACTTAGCGGATGAATTGACCATAGAATATCAGCAGAAATAAATTGAGTCCTTTCAAATACACATCAGGGGCGGAGCCACACGGCTTCACCCCTGATATTTTTGTGTGGTACAATTATACTGTACAAAAATAACCGACGGACGCAAACCATTACGTAGGAATTTGAAAAGAAATGAGCGAAAAGTTTGGTGGTTTCAGGGAAAATGCCTAACTTTGCACCAAATATGGATATAATCATCTAATAAAAACTATTATTTAACAAACTAAAATTACAAAGCGTATGAAAAAGTTATTTACTCTTATCGCAGTAGCCGCTATGGCTCTGAGTGCTAATGCACAAAGTATCACCTTTACCGAGGCTGTCGCTAAAGGTAACATGAACGGAAAGACGTTTGGAAATGACAATTTCAAACTGACCAGTACCGACGCAAACAACAAGCAAGAAATCGATGCTAACCCTGCTTATTTTGGCGATGCCACTACCCAAACCAAGGCATCTTATCGTTTGAAGACTGGCGGAAAATCTGATTCAAAGAATGCCCTGACCATCACTACCACTAAAGCCGGAACACTGAAAGTATGGGCGCGCACTGGTTCAAACTCCGCAACTGATCGTAATGTCGTAATTACCCAGGGAGAAAAAGAGCTCTACAATCAGGTAGTGAAGGAGGCTGATGCCGTCAAGGTCAAGGGTCTTGATAAGGAGAATCCCGACAAGGAGACCAATGTATATCCCATAATTTCAGTCACCGTCGCTGCTGGTGATATTGCAATTACCTACCCCACAAACTCAATCAACTTCTACGGCTTCTTCTTCGAGGAGGGCTCTGCCAGTGTTGAGACTCTGAAGGCTGCCAAGGCTGCCCAGAACGGTGCAACTTACAACGTTGCCGGTCAGCAGGTTGACGCTGCTGCTAAGGGTCTGGTCATCAAGAATGGCAAAAAGGTCGTGATTAAGTGAGCGAAGTGAGAGCTTGCTCACACTTCCGAACGTGAATGCAACGCCACACTCTGTACCTTTAGGTCAGAGAACGAGCTCGAGTTGAAAACTCAAGTTCGTGAACAAGTAATCATCACTCACAGATCACACAGATCCTATACTAAATATTATCAGGAGGATGTGTCAATTTTGACACATCCTCTTGTATTTAAGTACACTTGATAGGATTAGGGGAGGCCAAATGAACCATCTGAAGAGTTGGTACACAAATTTGTGGTCCACAAATTTGTGTACCTCAATTATTTTGCTTATCTTTGCAGCGTGAAATAATATATACATCAATATGGAAAGGGCATTTGTGTACGGCATGTCTGTCGAAGGAGAAAACTTCACAGACAGAGGCAAGGAGACTAAACGGCTAAAGATGGACATGGAGAATGGCATCAATGTCATTCTGGTATCACCTCGCCGAATAGGCAAAAGCTCACTGGTAAGGAAAGTCGCCAAAGAGATGAACAATCCAAAGATTAAAATAGTATATATGGACATCTACGATTGTCGCGACGAGTATTCCTTTTACAACCGCTTTGCTACTGAAATATTGAAGCAGACAGCTACCAAGGCCGAACAAGTCATTGAGAACATCAAGAGATTCCTGGTCCGGCTAACTCCCAAAATAGCTTTTTCACCAGAGCCGTTGTCAGAATATTCTCTGTCTTTAGGCATCACTCCTCAGAATTATCAGCCTGAGGAAATTCTACAATTACCTGAAATTATCGGGCAAGCACAAGGCGTTCATATAGTGGTATGCATAGACGAATTTCAGCAGATTGGCGAGATGACAGACACATTGTCTATCCAGAAGCGACTGCGCGGTGTCTGGCAGCATCAGCGCAACGTATCTTATGTCCTCTTCGGCAGCAAGAAACATCTGATGACAAGACTATTTCAAAATCGAAGAATGCCCTTCTTCCAGTTTGGCGAGATGATGTTTTTAGACAAGATTCCTACAGACGATTGGGTACCGTTTATCCTGTCAAGGTTTGAAAGTCAAGGCAAGCAAATCTCAGAAAAACTGGCAAAAAAGATCTGCGAGACAGTCGAGGGTAACTCCTCCTATGTTCAGCAACTGGCTTGGAACGTGATGACAGAAACCGATAAAGTTACCACAGAGGAAGATTTCCTGCGTGCAGTTGACTCTTTGCTTGCACAATGTTCAGCTCTCTTCGAAGAACAGTTAAAGGGACTAACAAGTTATCAACTAAACTTCTTGCGGGCTTTAAGTGATGGTGTTACTTCCGATTTTGGCAGCAAATCTATTCTTGAAGCTTATCGCCTCGGAAGCAAGTCAAATATATCGCGCATCAAATCATCACTACAAGACAAGGAAATAGTAGATTTCACCAAGGATGCAGTATATTTGGAAGACCCTGTATTCAAAATATGGCTAAGAAGAAATAGCCGGAAATAAACAACAACATGACTGGAAGCATCAGGGGCGGAGCCACACGGCTTCGCCCCTGATACATTATATATATTAAACGAGGAAACGTTAAAACGTAAACGTTTGCAAAAAAAAAGTAGGAATACTCTTTGCCATGTTAATTTTTATTAGTACATTTGCACCCAAATATATATATTTATTTTTGTTTAATACTTAAAACTACTAATTTATGTCTGTAAAAATGAAGAGTATGCGAAGTGCGCTCCTGCTTGCCTTCCTGTTATTTGTGGGCAGCATCAGTGCACAGACCGTTTTGGTCAACGTGAAAGACTCTCAAGGCGAGCCCGTAATCGGAGCCAGCGTAGTGGAAAAAGACACTAAGAATGGCGGTATCACGGACTTCGACGGAAATTTCACAATCAAGTTAACGGCTAACAAGCCCATCGTTATCTCCTACATTGGTATGAAGTCACAGACTATCGATGCCAAGGGTAAATCGACCATCAGCGTCACGCTGCAGGACGACAACACCCAGCTGCAGGAGGTGGTAGCCATCGGTTACGGTACCGTCAAGAAGAAGGACCTGACCGGTTCTGTTGCTACCGTTAACAGCGACGCCCTGATGGCTGTCCCCGTAGCCAACGCCTCTGAGGCCTTGACTGGTAAGATGGCCGGTGTGCAGGTAACAACCACTGAAGGTTCTCCTGACGCCGACGTCAAGATTCGCGTTCGTGGTGGTGGTTCAATCACCCAGTCGAACGACCCGCTGTACATCGTTGACGGCTTCCCCGTGGAGAGCATCAGCGACATCCCCTCTTCCGACATCGAGGACATCACCGTCCTGAAGGACGCCTCCTCTACCGCCATCTACGGTAGCCGCGGTGCTAACGGTGTTATCCTGGTCACCACCAAGAGTGGTAAGGAAGGTAAGGTCAACGTCAGCTACAACTTCTACTTCTCCATGAAGAAGATGCTGAAGAAGCTCGACGTACTCAGCGCCGGCGACTACGCCAAGTGGCAGTATGAGCACGCTCAGCTGCTCGGTCATCCCGAGTACTACACCAAGTATTTCGGTGAGTACAACGACATGGACATCTATAACAGCGTAGAGACAAACGATTGGCAGGATCAGGTCTATGGCCGTGTAGGTCACACCATGAACCACGCCCTGAACATCAGCGGCGGTACAGATGCCACGAAGTATGCCTTCTCTTTCGCCCACATGGACGACAAGGCCATCATGAAGAGCTCTGACTTCCGTCGTGACAACCTCTCTCTGAAGTTGAAGCACAAGATTGGCAAGAAGGTGACACTGGACTTCCAGACCCGCTGGTCACGTACTACAATCAATGGTGGTGGTGCCAACGAGCAGTCTTCAGCCTACAACACCGACAAGCGTCTGCGCTATGCCGTTCAGTTCGTACCCTTCCCCGTGGCTGGTATCACCGGTCTGTCGGACGACGACTCTGATCCCTCGGGTAACTTCTACCACCCGCTGGTGTCAATCTCTGACAACGACCAGCAGCGTAAGCGTACCCAGTTGAACATGTCGGGAGCCTTCACTTGGGAAATCATCAAGGACCTGAAGTTCAAGACTGAGTTCGGCTACGACACCTATAACGTGAATACCGACCGTTTCTATGGTACGACTACTTACTATGTCAAGAACGTTCCTACGGAAGCCAACCAAGGTAAGCCCGCTGTCACACTGACACGTCAGGAGCGCCGCCAGTTCCGTAACACCAACACGCTGAGCTACGACTTCAAGAAGCTCTTCGGTAAGAACTCGGAGCACCACCTCGACATGCTGCTCGGTCAGGAGTACATCCTGAAGCGCAACACCCTGCTGACCAACACCGCTCACGGCTTCGCCAATAATTGGGACGCCAACATGTGCTGGACCCACACCAACGTGGGAACTCCCTACGAAATCAGCAACTACTCTGACCCGAACGACGTGCTGAAATCTGTTTTCGCACGTGCGAACTATAATTTCATGAGCCGCTACTACGTCAGCGCAACATTCCGTGCCGACGGTAGCTCTAAGTTCGCTAAGGGCAACCGCTGGGGTTACTTCCCCACCGGATCTCTGGCTTGGCGTATCTCTGACGAGAGCTTCATGAAGTTCTCAGAGAACTGGCTCGACGACTTGAAGATCCGCGTCAGCTACGGTGTTGCCGGTAACAACAACATCCCCTCGGGTCTGATCAACCAGCTCTATGTGCCCAGCACCACGAACTGGATTAACGGTGTAAACACCTACTATGCTCCCTCTAAGACCATGGCTAACCCCGACCTGAAATGGGAGACCACTCACACTCGTAACCTCGGTTTAGACTACTCGTTCCTGCGCAGCCGCATCAACGGTACCATCGAGCTCTACTGGAACACCACAAAGGACCTGCTGATTCAGTACCCCGTTGCCGGTACAGGTTACGACTACCAGTATCGTAACATGGGTAAGACCTCTAACAAGGGTATCGAGGTCACCATCAACGGTGTTATCGTTGACAAGAAGGACTGGGGCATCAACGTCGGTGCAAACATCTCCTTCAATAAGAATAAGGTGGAAGACCTGGGCAACCTGCAGTCTATCGACAACATCTCTACCGGTTGGGCATCTACCGAAATCGACCAGGACTTCATCATTAAGACGGGTGAGCCTATCGGACAGATTTACGGTTATCAGAGCGCAGGCCGCTACGAAGTCAGCGACTTCGACGTTGCCAAGTCACAGGCTGCCGGCAAGTGGGTGCTGAAAGAGGGCGTGCCCGATGCAAGTACCGTTATCGGCACCAGCGTACGTCCCGGTTCTATGAAGATTGGCGACAACAACGGTGACGGCAAGATTGATCCTACCGACCGTACCATCATCGGCGACACCAACCCGACCTGCACCGGTGGTTTCAACATCAACGCTCGCTGCAAGGAGTTCGACTTCGCTGCCAACTTCAACTTCGCACTGGGTAACGACGTTTACAACGCTAACTTCATTGAGTTCACTCAGACTGGTAAGTATCGTTATCGTAACATGATTACCGAGGTGGAGGACGGCAAGCGCTGGACCAACATCGACGCCGCTGGCAACCTGCTCGACTGGAACAACGCTGACCAGCTGGCTGCTCTGAACGTTGGTACTTCAAAGCCCTCTCCCTACACTGGCAAGTATGTGCTGACCAGCGACTACGTACAGAAGGCTTCTTACCTCCGCTTAGGTACTGTCACTCTGGGTTACACCATTCCTAAGAAATATACCCAGATGATTCATCTGAGCAGCGTTCGCGTTTACTTCACAGGTTACAACCTGCTGACCTTCACTGGCTATGACGGCACGGATCCCGAAGTCAACTCTATCCGTAGAACCAACCTGACTCCGGGCGTTGACTACTCCGCTTATCCCAAGAGCCGTCAGTATGTATTCGGTATTAATGTGAACCTCTAAAAACAAATTACAACAATGAAAATCTATCAATCATTATATCTGGCAGGTCTCGCCTTATGCACCGTGTCACTGGCATCGTGCAGTCTGGATGTCGATCAGCCATCAGCCATGGAAGGTAAGGTCATCTATTCTTCACCTGACCTCGCCAATGCTGCCGTGATGAGTCTGCACCAGTCATTTGCTGAGACCAACTCCTATCGCGGACGTTTCATCCCCTACTTCGGTACCAACAACGACACCGAAATCTTTAATAACTACGGTGGTGTACAAGACCCCACGACGGACAAGGAGGCTTCGCTGGCATGCTATAGCGCACAGCCCGACAACACCTATATGAACACCGCCAACAACGCTTGGGCAAAGCTGTACGAGGGTATCGAGCGTGCCAACATGGCCATCAAAGGCATTGAAGATACCTATTCTAACAATGTCGCTTCTGCAAGTCAGGACATCCAGCACCTTTACGGTGAACTATTGACTCTGCGTGGCATGATATACTATGACCTGGTAAAGGCATGGGGCGATGTTCCCTATCGATTCGAGCCCGTAACGTCTGAGACACTATATCTGGGACGCACCAGCCGCGTAACAATCTTGAAGAAGATCATAGAGGATCTGAAGATTGCAGAGAACTATGTTTACGATGTCAAGAAAGGTTATGCAACATCGACCGAGCGTGTCAGCAAGGCTTTCGTACGTGGTTTGATGGCTCGTACAGCCCTCCTGCTCGCTGGTAAGTCTTATTACACTGATGGGGGCGTTCGCTACAACATCGCCGATGCCTCTGAGCGTAACACTTACTATCAGCTGGCTTACGACAAGTGTGTTGCAGCTATTAATGATCATCCCAAAAAGCTGAATGAGTTGGACTTCAAGAGCAACTTTATGAACCTGTGTCAAGAAGAGACCACCGCTGGTTTGGAGTCTATCTACGAGATTCCTTTCTCTGCAGGCCGTGGCCGTGTGCTTTACACCTGGGGTGGCAAGCATAGTAGCTCAAGTCGCTATACTGCACTGGCAAAAGGTGGCGTCTGTGGTCCTATCCCTACGCTGTGGTATGACTACAGTAAAGATGATATCCGTCGTAATATTACGGTAGTTCCTTTTGTATGGGATGCAGACGAGGAAGGCACGAAAGACGGCGCATATCCTTTGATTGTTAAGACGACATCCAATCTTACCGGAGGTGGCTGGTCGTTCGGTAAACTGCGCTGGGAATGGATGAAACGCCGCGTAACATCGTCAAATGATGATGGTATCAACTGGCAGGTAATGCGTCTGGCCGACATCTACATGATGGCTGCCGAGGCTGCAAACGAGTTGAACGACCTGGCCAACGCCAAGAAATACCTCAAGCCCGTTCTGGATCGTGCATATAAGTTGAATAGCACCACATTGGCTAATGACAAATTGAACGCTGCTTCCAACAAGGACAAGATGTTCGAACTGATAGTTGAGGAGCGTAAACTCGAGTTTGCCGGTGAAGCTCTCCGTAAGGTTGACCTTATGCGTTGGGGACTGCTTTCTAACAAAATGGCTGAAGCAAAGGAGAAACTTGACAAGTTGTCTACCCGTAGCGAGTCAACAATCACAGACTTTATGGGTAATGTTTATGATTATAGCCAGTATTCTAGCAAGATATGGTATGTAAAAGGCATGGGATATGGCATTGAAGATACCGGTGAAAACGATTATACCATCTGGGGACTTGAGGCAGGAGAAACAGAAGACAATCTACCTTCTGAAATCAAAGATGACGACACGAAGACCAGTAAAGATGTATTTAACGCCAACTCTTCAAATGCCGCTGATGCTGCAAAGACTAAAAAGTATATCAGTTCTTACTATCTGAACGATCCTGACACTAAGATGTTTTGGCCGATTTGGCAGGTATTCATCAACTCCAGCAATGGAATGCTGAACAACAACGGCTATTAAATAATTGCATTTAACAAAAAGAAAATACAACTATGAATAAGTTATATAAAATCGCATGCCTGATGCTGACTGGTGTGGCCCTATTGGCCACCACCAGCTGCTCGGACCCTGACGACGAGATTACGACAGCCAACTTCGACCGCTTGCTCAGACCCGCGGAGTTGCAACTGAAGATCTACGACAAAACGAACATCAAGGCTACCATGGACTTTGTCACGGTTCCTGACTATGTTGACGTACTTATAGAAGTCAACGACGACCCCCTGGCTGAAAATAAGAACTTCAAAACCTACAAGACATTAACAATTAACGCCAAGGAACTGACGACGAGTGCAAATCATGTGACTCTTACTTACAACATCCAGAATCTTACCTACTTTAAAGATTATCGTGTTACGTTCACTTCTCGCGACGCATCTGGTAAGAAGTCTTTAGGAAGTACTTCCGTAGCTACAACAGAAGGTATCTTCAAGACGGGTAACGACAGTAATCGCGACAAAGACATGCTTGAAATGAAGTGGTTGGAAGTAAACACCAGTAAGTTAAACATCAAGAAGATTGTCAACGGAAAAGAAGAAGACGTCGAAACTATCACTCTTGACGAAACTGCTAAGTCTTCCCATAAGTACAAGAAGAACGGACTAGATCCGAATACTGAATACGCTTTCTACATCTACGATGACAACAGTTGTCTGGGTAGAACGACATGGAAGACATTCCCAGACTACACCGAGATTAAGGCTGGCGACGATGTCTACGATGCCATTACTAATTTGGCAGAAGGCAAGGCTCTCCTTCTTTCACCCGCTGATGATGGAACTAAAATTTTCACTACATCAAAGGATGTGATCTTGGACAAAAAATTGCACATGTTTGCCCGTGATACAGAGAATATTGAGGTGCAGAAACTTGCCTTCGTACTAAAGGGATGTTCTGGATTAACACTTGAAAATATCAAGTGTACACACACCAGTGAGAAGACTTTCATTAAGTTCACAGAAGCTTCCGGAGATTATACTCTTAACAATGTTGAAGTTACAGGTAAATACAATCAGTTGTTTGTTAATCCCTCCGATTGCCTAGAAGGAACCGTTTCATCTGTGACTATCAAGAATTGTTTCATCCATGACATGGGTAAGAGTGGTAAGGACTTTTTCGACTTTGCTCAAAAGAGTGATAATAGCCGTAAGTCTATTGTTATCAGCAATATGAATATTGAACAAACAACATTTGCAAATATCATATGCCGTGACTTTGCACGTTTCGACTACTACACACAACAGAACACTTCAACACTTCCCAAGTCTATTGTTAAGAATTGCTCATTCTACAAAGTAGAAGCTCCTAATAAAGGATTATTCTATATTCGTTCTGCAAATACTGACAGTAAGAACTTTGATTGTACTATCAGTAAATGCGTTTTCGAATCAGTAACCAATTCATCAGGTGTATTCTATAGTAAGGCTGCCGAGTCAAACGGTTTCTCTTTCAGCGGAAACTATTATAAAGATTCTGACGATTTGCAACGTCAAGCAACAGAAGGTACAACACCATATGACAAAGACGGAAAGGCCTACTCAGGTAAATCAGCATTTAAGGATCCTGCTAATTTCGACTTCACTATTCAGAATGAAGGCGTGAAGAACGCCGAAGCCGGTAACACTGAGTTCGTCAAGAAGTAATTCCCCCTACCCTCTATAACAAGACGGGACGGCACACGCCGCCCCGTTTTTCTTTTTTTTCATGCATTTGTTTGCAAGTATAAAATAAAATCTGTACCTTTGCGACATGATTACAAAGATAAATTAAAACAAATGATGAAGACAAAGACAACACTACTAATGATAATCGGTATGCTCGCTACGATGAGCATAACGGCACAAGAAAAACAGGCACCGGCATTTCCGGGTGCTGAGGGCTTCGGCAGATACACTACAGGCGGCAGAGCAGGAACGCTGTATCACGTAACCAACCTGAACGACAGCGGTACAGGCTCCCTGCGTGCAGCACTGACAGCCAGCGGTACACGCACAGTGGTGTTCGACGTTTCAGGAACTATACACCTGAAGTCTGACCTGAAAATATCAAACGGCAATATCACGGTACTGGGACAGACGGCACCTGGCGACGGCATCTGTGTGGCAGACTATCCCGTCAGCGTCTCGGCCAACAATGTCATCATCAGATACGTTCGCTTCCGAATGGGCGACATCGGTTCACAGGCTAAAGCCGCTTCCAATCCGAACTATGAGGGCGACGATGCTTTGGGAGGAGGCAAAGGCAAAAACAACATCATCATTGACCACTGCTCTGTATCGTGGTCAACGGATGAGTGTTGCTCGTTCTATGGCGCTACCGACTTCACCATGCAATACTGCATTATCAGCGAGAGCCTGAGAGCATCCGTACATGCCAAGGGAAGTCACGGATATGGCGGCATCTGGGGTGGACAAAGTGCATCGTTCCATCATAACCTGATTATGCACCACGACTCCCGAAACCCGCGCTTCGACCACGACTACGTCAGCACACTTAAAGGACCGGTGGACTACATCAACAACGTGTTGTACAACTGGGGCGGCAACTCTTCGTATGGCGGTGAGTCGGGTAACGGTTCTCCCAAATACATCAACATGGTGAACAACTACTACAAGCCAGGCCCTGCTACTTATACCAAGACACGCCTACTGAACCCGACAACCAACTGTAGCAACTGCACGGACAAAAACAGATTCTCTGGTTCGGTAGGCTATGTCACTCCAGGTCAATTCTATATCTCAGGCAACTATATGTATGGCTCGACAGAGGTAACGAACGACAACCTGTGTGACAAAGCCATAGATCCTGACAACAACATGTCGTATGCCGACTGGAAGAATCAGTGTGCTGCCAGTGAGCGTAAGAAATCCAGCGACTACGACTTCACCTCCTACAACGTCATATCCATGCATCAGGCTGAGACGGCCTTCGAGAAGGTACTCCGCTATGCCGGTGCCAGCTACAAGCGCGACGATGTTGACAAGCGTCTGCGCTGGGAGGTACTGAAGGGCATTGCTTATTATCAGGGGTCTAACGGGTCTGTCAATGGCATGATTGACTCGCAGAATGACGTAGGCGGATGGCCGGAGCTGAAGGATACTGGCAAACTGGCTGATACGGATAACGACGGTATTCCTGACGAATGGGAAACAGCTCATGGACTAACGGTCGGTACCAACAATGCCACCACCAAAATTCTCGACCAGAAAGGCTATTACACCGATCTGGAGGTCTATGCCAACTATCTGGTACAAGAGATTACCCAAAAGGAGCGTGCCGGTGCCGTAGAGACCTTTGAGGAATATTACCCGCTTGGTGCCCAAACTGTTGGAGATGACGAACCCTTCCCCACTACACCGGACTTCCCTATTCCTGAAGAACCCACAAGCGGTACTGATTTTTTTAATTCCAACAAGGCAACGACATCTAAAGGGACGGAAATCTCTGTCACTTCATGTACGTTGAATGGTGAAGTAAACCCCAGCGGATCAAGCGGCAACTACATCAAGCTCCGCACAGGCAGCGGTGACTGGATATTTACGAACAAAGAGGGATACATACTGAACAGCATCAAGATAGAAGCTTACCAAAACAACAAGGAAAGTGAATATCCTGGTTCTGTTATTAAGATGACGGCTATCAAGGCTGACGACGGCAACAACTTGCTAACCGACGAGGTAAGCCTGCCCTTCAGCGACAGCGGTAAAAAAGCGACTGTTTCCTGCAAGGATTTCACTGCTACACAGAATATCAAGGTGTCGTTTGAGAATACAACTTATACCAATACCACCTTGGATAAGACTTCTCAGATGCAATGCTTCGCCATCGTAAGTATTGGTTATGAGAAAACAACGGATATTAAAGATATCACGCATACCGCCTCCCGCAAGCAATCCTCCGACTATCACAATGTGTTAGGACAGCGAGTTGCTCCCACCACCAGAGGATTGCTTATCCACAACGGAAAGAAGATTCTGGTTAAATAGCTTTCTGTCACAGAGAAGTAATCTTCCTACACTCTATCTATAATACAGGACAGCGTGTGCCGCCCCGTCTTTTCATTTCTTTTTTCTCTCCCATTATTTGGAAGTTTCAGAAATAGTTCGTAAATTTGCAGCAACAATAGACTAAACAAATAAAAACAATAGATACATGATATCATAAAGAAAGCACTTACGAGGGTTCGTAAGTGCTTTCTTCTTGGTAGGAGGATAAGGGTTATTTGTCCTCGAAGAAGCCAAAACCGCTGATGGCGGTAAGCAAGCGATCCACATAGTCCCATGAGGTGGCAGACCACCGGAAGCCCAGTCGATACAGCACTTGTGTGGTGTATTGGTTCTCACTGGGAATCACGAAGACTTTATGACCGTGGCCCAAGTCTTGATAGGCCAAAAGACTGGAAAGACGCTTGGCTTTCTCGGGATCTTGCTTGGCAGTATCCAGTTGCTTCATGAACTCATCATTTTCAACCTGACGCGGTCCTTGAGTAACCTTCGACAACTCTTGAAGCACATCACCGAAGTGTACGAAGTGGTTGTTGTAGGGATGGAACACGCAACAGGTCTGTGGCGTTTCAGATAGTAAAACGATAGCTCTTGCTACCTCGTTGATGGGGCTGAACTCCAAGGGTTCGTCGTTGATAGCATAAGGATAACAACCCAGCATCTGGAAGACACGGATGCGCCCCATAGAACTATTCGTATTGAAGTTCACCTGGAACTCACCGTCAGTGGAACGTGGAGCCAGATTACCCACACGCATCACCTTAGCATTCAGCTTGTGCAAGGCAACAGCTTCAAGCACGATGCGCTCAGAGATGAACTTGGAGTGAACATACTGATTGCCCAGATTCTGTCCGAAATAGAGATTCTTCTCGGTGTATATCAAGTCCTCAGACGGAATACCGTCAATAGACATGCCTGCTGTGCTGTAGGTGGACACGTGAATCAACCGTGCTTTGTTCAGCAAGCAGAACTTGACGCAGTGGATGGCTCCACCCACGTTGACATCCTCAATATCTGTACCTTTTGAGAAGTGCTTGACCACAGCGGCACAGTTGAAGACGGTGTCAATCTTAGTAGTGATATTTGTAAAGTCCTGTGTGACATCACCATTAACGACAAAGATGCGTGTACCGAAGAGCTCCTTATACGACTTCTCGAAATAGTAGAACAACATATTCTTCAGTCGGTGTTCTGCTGCCTCCTGGTCCTTGCCTCGCACCATACACGTAATGGTCGGAACGTCGGAGTCGATAAGTTCGCGAAGGATATGGATGCCTAAGAAGCCTGTAGCTCCTGTCAGCAGTACATTTCCAAGAGGTTGCCGCTCTCCGCTCAGGAAGGCATCGAGTGTATTACCTTCAAGGACGGTGTTGATGGCACCATAGTTGTAGTCACGGGTTTCTTGATCCTCGTCGTCAACGCCGCAAGAGAGGAAGTTGGAGAGTTGACGCGGAGTGGGATTAGCAAACAAGTCACCATAAGCAATATGGTGTCCGTTCTTGTCGGCTTCGATAATGACACGTGTGACGATGAGTGACGTACCGCCCAGTTCAAAGAAGTTGTCGGTAGCACCCACCTTTTCAATCGACAAGACATCGCTGAAAATCTTGCAGAAGAGCTTCTCGATATCATTAACAGGCTCCACATACTCGTGGTCGGTAGCCTGGATGACGGGTTTAGGAAGCTCTTTCTTGTTCACCTTCTGGTTCTGATTCAGCGGAATGCTGTCAATCTGCATCGTAGCAGCAGGAATCATATACGATGGCTTCTGCTTGCCGATGAAAGCGTTCAGATCCTTGATATCCACCTGCTCATCGCTGACGATGTAGGCAGCAATGAACTTGCCGCCGTTCTCGTAGTCGAAAGCCTGTACGGTGGCATTCTTGATGCCTGGGTACTCGCGGATAACGGCCTCTACTTCTTTCAGCTCGATGCGGAAGCCGCGAATCTTCACCTGTCCGTCCTGACGTCCCACAAACTGGATGTTTCCATCTGCCAGATAGCGTACGATATCGCCAGTACGGTAGCAGCGGGCATATTTAGAGGTGAGAGGGTGAGAGGTGGGAGAAACAAAGGGGTTGGAAATGAATACCTCGGCTGTTTTCTCCGGACGGTTCAGATAGCCTCGGGCCACCTGAGGACCAGCGATCCACAACTCACCGCAGGCTCCTACAGGCAGACGATTACCTTTAGTATCTACGATGTACAGTTTGCAGTTAGCAACAGCATTGCCAATGGGAATGTTCTTCAGACGTTCCTTGATAAAGTAAGAAGTCACATAACAGATGGTTTCGGAGGGACCATAGCCGTTCGTCAAAACATATCCCTTTGGCGGAGTGATCGTTGCCAGTTTCTCACCACCGGTCATAAGATACTCAAGCGAATGATTCTCGACGCTGGTAGCAAACTGGTAAGCCACCTGTGTGGTCATAAACGCATGGGTAATATGGTTCTGCTCGAAATAGTTGTTCAGCATAATCAGCTCGAGACGCAGATCCTCGGGGATGATGTGCAGTTCGGCACCTACCGTCAAAGTAGCATATATCTCCATCGGTGAGGCATCGAAGCCGAAGCTGGCATAAGATGATACGCGACTCTCGGACGTGATATGGTAAATCTTCTGATGCATGTGACAGAAGGCAACCCAGTTGCGATGCTCCGACATACCGCCCTTAGGCACACCTGTAGAACCACTGGTATAAACGAGGGTAAAGAGACTCTCGGGTTTGGGGCCCTCAGGAAGGGCGCCGGCAGGAGGTAACTGCGTAAGGTCTTTCGTATAGACGACATCACCCTGGTATTCATCCACAATGGGACGCAGCTCCTCGTCGGCAATCAGCAACTTGGCACCGGTATCCTTCATCATGAAATTCAATCGTTCCTGCGGATAGCTGGGGTCTAATGGCTGGAAAGCACACCCTGCCTTGATGACACCCAGCGAGGCGATGGCCATCCACTCATTGCGAGGTATAAGGATGGCAATGATATCCTCAAGACCTAATCCCTTAGACGCGATAAAGGCTGCTATGCGGTCGCTGATGTCGTCCAACTCTGCAAAGGTAAGCCGCTTATCCTTAAAGACCACTGCCGTCTTATCGGGTGTGGCCTTAGCCTGACGGCGGAACAAGGACACGATGGTCTGCGTGTCATCGTAGGGATCGTCCGTATTGTTGAAGCTATCAAGCAGGGCTATCTGAGTATCGTTGAGCAAGGACACGCTTTGCAGGGGTGACTCAGGATGGCTGATGAAGGCATTGGCAACATTGCTGATGGACTGTGCCAGATTTTGCATCGCTTCGTAGCTGTATAGTCCATTGTTGTATTGCAAGCAGATACTTGGCTTTCCGGACGGGTCGTTGACGACAAAGAAGGCGAGAGGGAACTTGGGAGCTTCAGATTCGTAAGACTCGATAGTCACAGCCTGACCCTTATACTCATGATTCTCCAAGACTCCCATCTGGTAGGCAAACATCATCTCTGCCGTGAGGTCATAGTCGGCGGCAATACGTGCAAACGGATAGGTCTCATGGCGCAGTGTCTCATCAAAGTTCTTGCCGGTTTCGTTCAGGAACTCCATCACACTCTGCTCACCAATCTCGGCACTCAATGCCAGCGTGTTGACGAACATACCCATAGTGTTGCTGATGCGCAAGTCGGAACGGCCGTTACTAATGGTGGTGATGCAGAGCTGATCATTGTTGGTAAAGCGGGACAGCGTATAGAAGGTGGCTGCCAGCATGTGGTGAGCCGGTGAGATATTGCGCTGATGGCAGAAAGTCTCGATAGCCTCGAAATCCAGCGGACAATAGACGGTTTCTACGGTACCATGCTCCAGCGTATTGGAAAGGTCGGGCGGAATCTCCGTCATACCTTCCACCTTGCTCAGACGAGTCTGGAAGAAGTCGCGTGCAGCAGCGTATTCCTCGCTACTCTCTGCGGCCTTTTGTGCTGCCACAAAATCGGCATAGGTGAAGGTCTCGGGTTCTATCTTCTTATCGTTCATCAAGTCGCACAACTGATCCAAGAACAGGTCGAACGAAGCACCGTCGAATATCAGGTGATGCACATCCGCCAAGAGATATACGCTTTCTTCAGTAGTAACAATCTCCATACGGTACAGAGGTCCCTGTCTCAGGTTAAACGGCTGGACGAAATTAGCCATATATTTCTTTATTTCGGCTTCGCCTAACTTGCTTTGTGCAATGACGACAGGTTGGTTAGCGTCAATCATTTGTATGATATCGGCTCCCTGACTGTCGAAATGCACATGGAACTGCGGATGAGCCTGAATAATAGTTTCTACAGACTTGCTGAGCAGCTGCGCATCTGTTCCCTTTGGGAAACGTATGGCCGCCGGAATATTATACACAGTAGAAGTGGGTTGCTTCATGCAATCGACATAGACACCCATCTGTGCATACGACAGCGGGAAGTTGCTCATGTCGGCATGCTTCACCTCGGCAGTTTCCTGCTTGGCAACACTTCCACTCATCAGAGCTGTCAGAATCTCGTTCTCGATGCTTTGCACACTACCGGTCTTCGCCAAAATCTTAGAGTCCAACGTTACGCCGAAGCGCTTGTTGATCTGTATGGCGAGTTTGATGGACATGATAGACGTCAGACCTACATAACCCAATATGGTAGTAATGCCAAAGTCCTCGGTATTGATGATTTGTGCGATGATGTCGTGAATTTCCTTCTCCAACACATTCATGGGAACGTTGCTTTCCACATCAGCAGCTTTCTTTTCGGGTTTGGGAAGGGCTTTCTTGTTCACCTTCTGGTTCTGGTTCAGCGGAATACTGTCAATCTGCATCGTTACAGCAGGCACCATGTATGGCGGTTTTTGGTCGAGGATGAAGTTGTTCAACGCCTCTATGTCCACCTGCTCGTCACTGACGACGTAAGCAGCAATGAACTTTCCGCCACCTTCCTCATCGAAGGCCTGCACAGTAACATCCTTAATGCCTGGGTATTGGCGGATGACAGCCTCCACTTCCGTAAGCTCAATACGGAAACCGCGAATCTTCACCTGTCCGTCGCGACGACCTACAAACTGGATGTTTCCATCAGGCAGATAGCGCACGATGTCTCCGGAACGGTAGCAGCGGCCCCAAGGCGTCTCTATGAAAGACTCAGCTGTCTTCTCTGGACGATTCAGATAGCCACGACCCACTTGAGGACCGTTTATCCACAGTTCGCCAGCAGCACCCACAGGCAACCGATGGCCATAAGCATCCATGATGTACAGATGCATATTCTCCACGGCCTTTCCAATGGGGATATTCTGCATCTTCTCTGTCACAGGAAATGCCGTAACATAACAGATACTCTCTGAAGGGCCATAGCCATTCAGGAGCAGATAGGATGGAGGATTCACATCTGCCAGTTTCTCGCCGCCTGTGATAAAGGCCTTCAGGGAGTGATTGGAGATATCGTTGACAAAAGAACGTGCCACCTGTGTTGTCATAAAGGTATGGGTGATACCGTTCTTCTCAAAATAGTCGTTAAGGGCGATGAGGTCAAGACGAATCTCCTCTGGAATGATATAAGTAGTAGCACCGATGATGAGCGGTGGCCATAATTCGAGCAAGCAGGCATCGAAACCGAAACTGGCATACGCTCCTATGCGACTGTCAGCTTCGACATGTAATGCATGTTGATGCATGTGACAGAAAGCCACCATATTCCGATGTTCAAGTTGACACCCCTTGGGAACTCCTGTAGAGCCACTGGTGTAAATGAGCGTAAAGAGGCTCTCTGGCTTGGGGCCGTCAACAGACTTGGAATCCTTCAGGTTCTCAATGTCCTTGGTAAACAACACTTCACCCTTATATTCATCCACGATGGAATATAGTTCTTCATCGGCTATCAGCAGCTTCACGTTGGCATCCTGCATCATGAAGTTCAGGCGTTCTTTGGGATAGGTAGGATCCAATGGCTGATAAGCACAACAGGCCTTCAACACACCCAGAGAGATGATAGCCATCCATTCTGAGCGAGGTATCAGAATAGCCACAACATCCTCAATTCCTAATCCCTTTGACGCGATATAGCCTGCAATGCAATCGCTGACAGCATCGAGTTCAGCGTAGGTAAACTGCTTTTCCTTGAAGACCACTGCCGTCTTGTCAGGGGTAGCCTTAGCTTGACGGCGGAACAGAGAAACGATGGTCTGGGTATCATCAAATGGCTTATCATTATTGTTGAAGCTGTCGAGCAGTTCTTCCTGTGACTTAGTGGCGATGCAGATATCACGCAGATATTCTTGGCTGAGGAAGCCCTCCACCACTGCTTCGTAACTCTCCAGGAACTGACTGATCAACTGCTCGGAATAGACGTTGGTCTTGTACTCTGCATTCAGATAACAGCGACCGTCAACGATAGCCGCATTAACATACAACGGCACCTCGAGCGTTGTATGGTCTAATTTGACTGCCTTTGTCGGTTTACCGTTTATCTCAACATTTTCCAATACCGTTCCGTGCCAACCAAAGTAAGAGCCAACCTGTAGCTTCAGGTCATCTGCCACATCGACATACGAATAGGTATCATGTGCTCTGCAACCCTTCATCTGCTCCTCGCCGGACTTCAGGAAATCGAGCACCGTAGTATCATCGGTGAATCTCGCATATACTGGTACTGTCTTTACCAACATGGCAACGGTGCGTGCCAGTTGTTTGTCTGTACGACCGCTATATACCGTATTGAACAGCGACTCTTGTTCATTATTGTATTTCGCCAACAGATAGCTATATACGCCGTTAAAGAAAGTGCTCTTGAAAATGCCGTGCGTCTTGCAGAAGGCATCAATAGTTTCAAGACTGACACTCATCTTCCGCTCAAAAGCACCTATCTCCGACTCATTCCCTTCCAAGTCGGGTATTAGCTGGCTAAAGGTGTCGCTACAATCGAAGTTCTGCGCATACCACTGCTTATCTTCTTCAAAGGCTGGTGTCTGACGCATTTCAGCCTCCTCGCGTACCACATCAGCCTGCGTCTTTTCCTCTGCTTCCAAAGGCTTGCCACAGTATGCTGCATCCATGTCGTTGAGTATTATCTTCAGTGTAGTGCCATCGCCGATGACATGGTGAAGATCAACAAGAAGGTAGAAATGCATATTGTCCTTCAGGAGACGAATGCGGAACAGCCTGTCATTATAGATGTCAAACGGTATCACCATCGCCTTCTTTTCTTCTTCGATATCAGTGATGTGCTCAACCTCCAGGCTGAAAGTCTCGCTATCATCGATGCTTTGCACCGGTTCGCCTTGTTCGTTCAGTTCGATGCGTGTAAACAACGTAGGATGTGCTGCCACAACAGACTCTATCGCTGCTTTGAGCTTTTCTTCATCCAAACTGCCATCAAGCGTATATAAATGGGTTATATTGTAATAGTATTCTCCTAAGTGCTGAACGCACTCTACATATATACCATACTGTGTCTTTGATAATGGCGCTGTCTTTTTCATGGTTTATGAACTATATTTATATGATATTTAAGGAATTCAGGAAGATGACGATGAGGGCTACGGGTACGCCCCAGCGCAGTATAAACAGATAGAGGGCTGTAGCCACACGTGGACCCTGATATCTTGCCTTGGGGACGAACCAACCTGTAAACAAGGCCATACCCAAAGCTCCTAAAGGCATCAAGACGTCTGACACAAGATTGTTAGCGACATCGAATAAATTATTGCCCATCACCTGAAGCCAGCTGACACTACCAGTCATCGACAAGATGCACAGGGTATTGGTAATTACTTGTATCACTGCAATCAGAACAACGCTACGATGTCTGTTGAGCGGATGCTTCGTCTCTGCTGATGCTTCACAGAAAAAGGCTACCATTACCTCCATCATCGAGATGGTGGACGTGATAGCTGCGACACACATCAGAGCAAAGAAGATGACACTGGTCAGCGCCGGACAGAACATGTGCTGGAACACGTTGGGCAATGTGACGAATGTCAGTTCAGGTCCTTCTGTAGGACTGAAGCCAAAGGCAAATACAGCGGAGAAGACTACCATGCCGGCCAACAATGATACGATGATGACAAGAACTATCATCTGAATGGACGTACCTGCTACATTCTGTTCTTTGGGCATATAGCTACCATAGGTAATGAGGGCACCTACGCCTAATGACAAGGTAAAGAAACTCAGTCCCACAGCTTTTAAAAGGATTTTAGGCGTGATTTTCGAGAAGTCTGGCTCGAACAAGAAACGCAGACCCGTGGTGGCACCATCGAGAAAGATCATGTGGATAGCCAGCAAAACCAGCATCACAAACAGCATCGGCATCAGAATCTTGCTCAGTCGCTCAATACCCTTGTTCACATCGAACCACAATACCGAAGCCGTCAGTATAATGGCTATGATAGCATATAGTATCATCAAGGTAGGTTGATGTTCAAAGGAATTGAAGAAACTGGTCAGCGCTGCCGCATTCATACCTTCAAAGGTGTCCTTAGCCGCCTCTACCAAGTAGAAGAAGCACCATCCCGTGACCACGAAATAGAAGCTCATCAGCAACAGAACCGCCAACATATTTATCCAGGCAAACCACTGCCACCGCTTAGAGCCGCTCAACGCACGATAAGCGCCGAAGGGGCTTCTGCCTGACACCTTGCCAATCATAAACTCGTTCATCACTAATGGCAGTCCGAAAATCATCGAACAGGCCACATAAAGTATAATAAATGCACCACCGCCGTTTTCTCCAACGATATACGGAAATTTCCATATACTGCCTAAGCCTACAGCACTGCCGGCTGCAGCTAACAAGACTCCAATTCTCGATGAAAAGGAACTCATAACATAAAGGTTTATTCGAACTCAAAAATACTGATAAAACCGGTCAGCCGAAACACGTTCTTGATGTCATCGTTGACATGACGCAAAGTCACTTGGCTACCCTGAGCTTTGGCTCCCTTCAAGATGCCGAGCAGGATACGCAAGCCACTGGAAGCAATATACTCCAGATTCTCACACTCGATAATGACATCCTTGCCGTTACTGTTATACAACGGTTTCAGAACCTTCTCTGTCTGCTGAGCAGCCAACGTGTCCATTTCTCCTACTAACGTGGCAACATACTTGCCATCGATTTCTTCCAATCTTGTTTCCATAATCGTCAATGTATTTAATCGTTTTTATTTCAGTTTCTTAGTTAGTGTCAGAATATTCATACCATCATAACGCTCATAATTCACGGTGTCCATCAGCTCACGAACCAGCAGGATACCCAGACCACCTATCTGACGTTCTTCTGCCGAGAGAGAAGTGTCGGCCATCTGTTGTGTCGTGGGGTCAAAAGCTACACCATAATCTTTTATAACGGTCTTCAGCGTATGACCATCGGACATGATGTGCAACTCGATATTGCCCTCAATCTCGGAAGGATAGGCATAGTCTATCACATTGACCAAAGCCTCCTCAACAGCCAGACGTAGCTGGCGGGCAAACGAGGTATCTAACTGCAAACGCTCCATCACAGACTTCATGAAGTCGGTATATTTTGCGACCTCTTCTACACGGTTAGTGATGACTAACGTCTCTGACAGGGTGCTCTCAAAGACACGGGGAGTATAACGGATGGCCAGCATGGTCAAGTCATCGCTCTGCTCGGCATTCTTCATAAAGTCACGAACCGTATCAGTCACTTTCGTCAGAATTCCCTCTGGGCTCAAGGTTCCACATGTCTGGAGCACAGCCTCAACACGGCTCAGTCCAAAGAACTCACGTTGTTCGCTCCGTGCCTCGGTCAGTCCGTCAGTATAGAGGAACAAAGTGCTTCCAGGAACTAACTTGGTCTTTTGCACTTCATACTTTACGTCGGCAAAAACACCCACAGGGAGGTGAGCCTTGCATGCCTCATGTCTCAACTGACCGTTTTCTAGAATGATTGGTGCGTCGTGCCCCGCATCACAATAGTAAAGGTGACCTGTCGGCAAGTCCAATACACCAATGAACAACGTTACGAACTGATTGGAGTCGTTACCACGACAACTCTCTTCATTGATGGACTGCATAATGCGAGCAGGATTGTTTTCGTGAGCCGAAATGGCACGGAACAGCGAGTGCATAACACCCATCAGCATAGCCGATGCTGCTCCCTTGCCGCTGACATCACCTATACAGAACAGTAGTTTCTCGTCACGAACGTAATAGTCGTAAAGGTCGCCACCCACCTCGCGGGCGGGTACCAGCGAACCATATATCTCTATATCGTCCTGTTGGTAATGACTCTTCGGCAACATCTCATGCTGAATCTGACTGGCAACACGCAGCTCTCCACCAATGCGTTCCTTCTCAGCATTCACCTTGCGAAGACGTTCTAAGTCGCGAGACGAACGATAAACCACAAAACCTATCAACAAAAGGCCAATAGCAATCATCGTTAGCAGTTTCATACGAATACTCCACAGCTTGCCAAACACCTCACTATCGTTCACCGTCGAGACAAGCACCCAATCGGTCATTCCGCCTATCGTGTGAAAGAACACATACAACTTCTCACCATTCTGGTCCTCTATCATATCATATCCTTGCTTGTCGGCATCAGACTTTATCAGTTTCTTCAACTGCTTAAACAAATGGCTTTCTTCACCGCAAACAAGTTCTCCGTTTTCAGTTACCACAAAACGCTGCGTCGTCCTGTAGCTTTTCGACTCCTCCAGCAGATTGACAAGCCATGAGTCGGGAATATCTGCACCTAGCACAGCTGCAATCTTACCCTTACTGTCACGAACAGGCATACCATACGTAATCACTCTCGTCTTGGCACCAGCGTCGTCATTGTAAGGATAGCACCAATGACCAACACCACTTTCCAACGGTACCTTGAAGAATTCCATCTTCGTATAGTCATGGCGAGCGGAACCTATCTCAAACGACTGGATGCTGCCATCAGCATGGCGAACGGAATAAGCCTCGTACCAATAGCCTTTTTCTGGGTAATAATTGGGAATGCACGCTGCACAACTGCCTAACAATTCCGGGTTATGCTCTACAAGCTGATACGTCGCCCGCTTCAAAGAGTCTGGATGCTTCATGTCATCAGTCACCGTCCATGCTAAATTATCGACAGTCACCTCCACCTTGGCAAACTTGTTGCAGATACCGAGGTAGATAGCGTCCATCTCGGTTTCGACCAGTTTTTGCATCGTATCATTGATAATCCGCTGCGCTGCATAGTACATCACACCCATTGTCAGCTCCAGCAATACTGCAGCGACGATGATGACAGTCAGCGGAAGATTATTACTGGCAATCCGTCTTATCCGATGTGAAAAAGGCTCTTTCTCCACAATGGTTTTTAGGTTTTTAATGATTACGCTATTTCCGCTATATGCGGTACGCCCTGCAAAAATACAAAAAAAAAATAATTTTGATAGCAGAAAATAAAAAAAAACTACACATTGTGTAGCTTTTTAATACTTTTTTTACAGGGATGCTATCAGCCACCCAAGGTATGCCAGATAGCCTATGACAAGGAGAGCACCCTCCCAACGCTCCACGGTATAGCGCGTCCTGGAGAAAAACCAGACGAGCGTAACGGAAAGAAGCATGACTGCCATATCGATCATGGAAACGCCCTCTATCTGCAGAGGACTGATAGTAGCCGTAAGACCTAATATGAGCAAGATGTTAAAGACGTTGGAGCCAATGACGTTACCAATGGCAATGGCCGACTGTCCTTTGCGTGCAGCAACAACACTGGTTGCCAACTCGGGAAGAGAGGTTCCTCCAGCAACAACGGTCAAACCAACGACACCTTCGCTGATTCCTAACGACAATGCCATATTAGAGGCATGATCGACGAAAGCATTACTGCCTATCACTAACTCCACAAGGCCCGCTACAACAAACCACGCACTCTTCCAAGGGTTTTGTTGCTGGGAAATTTCTGCCACAGGTTCCGTTTGTCCTTGCTTGGCCTGTAACAAGGTGTAAGTCATAAAGGCTGCAAAACCTAACAGAAGAATGATGCCATCAATGCGACCCAGAAAACTATCCAAGGCTATTAACAACAGAAGAATGGAGGCAAGAACGGAGCAAGGGATATCCCTTTTGACAGTGCTCTTGCTAATGACCATCGGAGCCACCATCGCTGCACAACCGACAATGAGCATGCTGTTCATTGTATTGGACCCCACGACATTACCCACGGCCAAGTCTGGTGTACCCTTCAATGCCGACACCAAACTGACAAACAGTTCGGGAGCTGACGTACCAGCCGCCACAATGGTGAGACCAATAATCATTTCGGGAACGTTCATGCGACGAGCTAACGCAGAAGCTCCTTCGGTCAACCTGTCAGCACCATTGAGCACTACCCAGACTCCTAAAACGATAAAAATAATGTCTAACAGCATAACTCTTTATTTTTGCGGAAATTCGAACCAATGGTGGACTTGGCTCTGAATTTGCGTTAATTTTAGTTAATCGTTCTCCAGGTCCTCATCATCCCAGTCAAAGTCATCGAAACTCCCCTCCAAAGAGGGTCCTACGAACTCATCCAACGCTCGACGTTCCTTCTTGGTGGGACGCCCCGTGCCACGCTGGCGATTGACAAAACCACTGATGCGGTTCATCTCTAACAGTTCATACTGATCGGGAGTTGTCACATTCTCATAGACTTCAGGGATCAGTTTCGCCCCTACCCGTTGTTCGATGGTCTTCAAAATCTTAAAGGAATAGGTGACGGGAGGCTTGCGAACGCTAATTACTTCGCCCACCTTCACCATGCGGGAAGGTTTAACGTTCATACCCTGAATGCTCACACGACCATTCTTGATGGCATCGGCAGCAATGGAGCGCGTCTTAAAGATGCGGGCTGCCCACAACCACTTATCAATTCTGGCCAGACCCTCCCCCTGCCCCTCCCTATGAGTGAGGGGAGAAATAAGATTTTGCTCGGAACTGTTTTTACTCATTTATTATATATATAAGTAATTACTCCCCTCCATTCAGGGAGGGGCTGGGGGTGGGTCTCTTCCCTAACTTATTATATTGATTCATCGTGACGTCAATACCTGCGAGTACAAAACTCTTCACAATATCGACGCCGAGGTCGATGGCTGGTTGTAGCTTCTCCAATTCCTCTGCCGAAAAGCGACCCAGCACATGGTCTATCTGCATACCCATCGGATAGTCGTTGCCGATACCCATCCGCAGTCGGGCATACTGCTGACCTATGAGTTGCTGAATATGTCCTAGTCCGTTGTGACCTCCATTGGAGCCGTTGGCTTTCAATCGGAACTGCCCTATGGGAATAGCCACATCGTCACTGATGACCAGCAGCCGACTCTGCTCAATATTCTCCTTGTTGAGCCAGTAACGGACGGCATTGCCGCTAAGGTTCATAAACGTGGTAGGCTTTAGCAGGAACATTTTACGTCCTTTGAGCGACGTCTCAGCCACGAAGCCATAACGCTTATCCTCAAAAACGATATTGGACGCCTTCGCAAAAGCGTCCAATACCATAAATCCTGTATTGTGGCGGGTTCCGGCATACTCGTCGCCCGGATTGCCCAGTCCAACAATAAGATACTTGTCCATAATTACTCGGCGGCAGCAGCCTCAGCAGCAGCCGAACGAGAAGCACGGGTAGCCTTGACTGAGCAAACGATAACCTCTTTCGGAGTGGCAATCTCCAGACCCTCGAAACTCAGCTCACCAACCTTGATAGCCTTACCCAGCTGCAGCTCGGTAACGTCGATGTCCAGCTTCTCAGGAATGTTCTTATAAGGAGCAGTCACATCAATCTTGCGGATAGAGAGGTTCAGACGACCACCATCGCGAACACCCTGAGCGTGACCAGTGAGGTTCACGGGGATACCTACAGTGATAGCCTTCTTCTCGTTAATCTCAAAGAAGTCTGCGTGCAACAGAGCATCGGTAGTGGGATGGAACTGCAGCTCCTTGATGATAGCCTTGTGCTCCTTACCGTCGATGTTCAGATTAATGACATATACATGAGGTGTATAGACAGCCTTGCGCAACTCAGCTACAGAAGCAGTGAATGCCATAGCCTCGGGCAGACCGTTCTCATCCTTCTTTTCACCATACAGATTGCAGGGAACCATACCCTCCTTACGAAGCATCTTTGAGGCTTTCTTGCCAATGTCGGTGCGCTTCTGACCGTTCAAGCTAATCTCTTTCATAAATAATAAATGTGTTACTCTAAAATTAAGTTATTTGCTTAATCCACCATCACACGATGCGAAAAGCGGCTGCAAAGGTACGAATAAAAAATGAAAAACGATAAGTGAAAAGAGAAAAATTTGCTTCCGCACCTATAAATTTGCTGATTTTTTTGTATAATCGGGGAATTTTTCGTACTTTTGCAATCGATAAGAGTATCAAATAGCTATTTGAAAGTAATATGATCAACAGAGAACTCATCAGAATTAAGGTAGTCCAGTTAACCTATGCCTACTATCAAAACGGAAGCAAAAACATTGATGCGGCCGAAAAAGAACTCATCTTCAGTCTGTCCAAGGCCTATGACCTGTACAACTATCTGCTGGCACTCATTGTAGGCATCACCCACGAGTCGCGCCGACACTTGGAAGTGGCGCAGTCGAGAGCCCAGCGAGAAGGTACTGAGATGCCGTCTCAGCGTTTTGCCTACAACCGTTTTGCCATGCAGTTGGAGGAGAACCGCATGCTCAACGACTTTATGGAGGCGCAAAAGAAAAACTGGAACGACGAGCCTGAATTCCTAAAAAAGATATACACCCAGATTACCGAGAGCCAGATTTACAAAGACTATATGGCCGCGCCAGAGGACGACTACAACGCCGACCGCGAGGTATGGAGAAAATTGTATCGCACACTTATCCAGGACAATAGCGATCTGGATGCCTTGTTGGAGGAACAAAGTCTCTATTGGAATGACGACAAAGAAACCGTCGATACTTTTGTACTGAAGACCATCAAGCGCTTCGACGAAAAGAACAAAGCCAATCAGGAACTGCTGCCCGAATACGACTCGGAAGAAGACAGGGACTATGCACGTAAACTGTTCCGTGCCACCATTATGAATGGTAACGAATACCAACACTACATGAGCGAGGCTTCACGCAACTGGGACTTCTCACGACTGGCTTACATGGACATTGTCATCATGCAGATAGCCATCGCCGAGATGCTTACCTTCCCCAGTATCCCCATCAGCGTCACTATCAACGAGTATGTGGAACTGGCAAAGCTCTACTCCACTCCACGCAGCGCCGGCTACATCAACGGCATGCTCGATGCCATTGCCCGTCATCTGATAGAAACAGGTCGCCTGCTGAAGCACATGGAAGAGAGAAAGTGACCTCGACATCTCGGCATCTCGACATAACGACATAACGACATATCGAAATATCGAAATATCGAAATATCGAAATATCGAAATAAATTATTAACTAAAAAAAATAGTAAACCACAATGACACAATTATTCCTTGCTGCCCAGGCAGCACCAGAGTCCAATGCTCTGGGCATGATTTTCGGCAATCCACTGGTAATGATTCTGCTGATGTTCGTCATCCTCTATTTCTTTATGATTCGTCCGCAGAACAAGCGCCGCAAAGAAATCCAGAACTTCCAAAACACCCTGCAGGAAGGCACACAGGTATTCACCAGCGGTGGTATTTATGGCACCGTAAAGAAAATCGACCTTGCATCTGGCATCGTTGAGGTGAAGATTGCCGACGGCGTAGTCGTCAAGATTGACAAGAGCTGCGTCTATAAAGATACTGCCAGCACACCGACACAGGGATAATGATTTCCTTTATATAATAATAAGGTGAGTTTTAAAAGCATATACCAGACCATCAGAGACTTCCTGTTCAGTAATGTGAACCAGCAGTTTCTTGTTTTCACGTTCTTTCTGTTCCTATCGGGCATCTTCTGGCTGACGATGACGCTCAACGACAGTTATGAGCAGGAGATAGAAGTACCTGTCCGTGTTTCAGGTATTCCTCGCAACGCCGTACTCACCTCCACCCCCATCGATACCGTCAAGGTGACGGTACGCGACAAGGGTTGGGTTATCATGTCCTATCTTTACACTAATGACCTCAAGCCCGTAGCCATTCCTTTCAAGAGTTACGACAAGGGACACGGACGCGGAGTCGTAGGTGCTGCCGATTTGAAGAAATCCGTGGAGCAGGTTTTAGAGCTTTCCTCAAAAGTCATCTCCGTGAAACCCGAGCGACTGGAGTTTTTCTATAACAACGGACAGCGCAAAAGAGTTCCCGTAAGATGGGCTGGTCGTGTCATTCCCGACCAGTTATACTTCATATCACAAGTCACCTATTCGCCTGACAGTGTGGACGTTTATGCCTCAAAAGGAAAGTTGGACAGCATTCGCGCCGTCTATACCGAACCTCTGAACTATGTCAACTTCCGTGACTCACTGCAAGTCAACTGCGAATTAGTACATTCTGCTGATGTCAAGGTGGTTCCTGACCATATCAGCATCAACTTCTATACCGACGTACTGACGGAAGAAACGATGCACAACATTCCCATCAAGTGCATCAACATACCGGCAGGCAAGACCCTCCGCACCTTCCCTCAGAAGGTTTCAGTGCATTTTGTCGCTGGCGTCAGTCTCATTCGCCAGCTACATCCAGAAGACTTTCTTGTTGTCGCCGACTTCAGAGAGATGATGGAGAAACAACAGGAAAAATGCACGCTTTACTTGCGCCATGTACCTCATGGCGTCAGCCGGGCAGCACTCGATATCAAGGAAGTAGATTACGTCATCGAAGAGGAATAAAGCATGAAGGTGGCCATTACGGGAGGCATCGGTTCTGGCAAGAGCTATGTCTGCAAGCTATTACAACAACGCGGCATCAACATCTACGACTGCGACCAGGCAGCCAAGCGGCTCATCCGCACTTCACCAGACATTCGCCGGCAACTGACGATGCTCATTGGTTCGGAAGCTTATTTGGGCGAAGACGGACAAGGAGGATGGATACTCAACAAAGCCGTTGTGGCACAATTCCTGTTGGGAAGCGAGGCCAACGCCCATGCCATTGACGACATCGTACATCCTGCCGTCTTCCACGACTTCGAGACAAGCGGCATGCAGTGGTTGGAGAGTGCCATTCTCTACGAGTCGGGCATGGACAAGTTGGTTAATCGTGTCATCGTCGTCACCGCTCCACAGGAAATTCGTATTCAGCGGGTGATGCAGCGCGACGGAATCAGCCGCGAGAAAGTATTGGAATGGATGAGTCGTCAATGGTCCCAAGACGAGATTCGTCAACGTGCTGACTATGAAATCATCAACGACGGGCAGGCAGACCTCAACGAGCAAATAGAACAGCTTTTATCCTCCCTCGACATATCGAAATAACGACATATCGAAATAACGACAATAAACAACAACTATGAAACAGACAATTTTAGCCATTTCTGGCAAACCAGGACTCTACAAATTAGTATCGCGTGCCACTAATAGCCTCATCGTCGAGGCGCTGGATGAAACCCACAAGCGCATTCCTGCCTTCGGCACCGACCGCATCACCTCGCTGGCAGACATCGCTATGTTCACAGAGACTGACGATGTTCCCCTGATGAATATCCTTGCCGCTATGCGTGACTTGGAGAAGGGCAAGCCCGCCAGCATCAACTTCAAGAAAGCCACTCCCAATGAGTTGCACGAATACTTCTCGAAGGTTTTGCCCAACTGGGATCAGGACCGTGTGCAGAATAGCCACATCAAGAAGCTCATCCAGTGGTACGACATTCTCATCAAGGCCGGCATTACCGACTTTGAAGAAGAGATGGCTCCCACCGAGGGCGATAACATCGATGACAGGAAGGAAGAGAAAGAAGTGAAAGAAGAGGAAAAGGAGAAAGAAGCCAAGAAGTAATGATGAAAGGCTGCCTGTTGGCAGCCTTTCGTTTTATTCCTTGATGATGGGTTTCTCCGGATTGATGAAGGCGAAGAATAAGGCACTGATAAGCAGCATGACCGCTATCACATACAGCGGCATATTGTAGTCGCCCGACTGTTGTACCAACTCTCCAAACAGGATACCGCAACAGAATCCTCCCAAATTACCCGCCGTATTCATTGCACCGCTCAAGGTGCCCGCCTGCTTTTTGCCCAAGTCAATACACAACGCCCAAGCTGAGGGAAGCATGAGGTCGAAGATGCCGAAGCACAACGACAAAAATACAAAGACAGCCATCTTGCCCGGTATAAAGGCAGCGAGGAACATACAAATGGCCGAAACCGCCAGCGAACTGGACCCTAAGGCTTTGCGCCCAATCTTGATGCCATAGCGGCGGGTCAATTTATCCGTCAAGTGACCTCCTGCAATATTTCCTATCATACTCATGATAAACGGAACGGCAACGGCATAAGTCAGTTCTGTCTTGTCAAAGCCACGCCCTAATTCCATAAATGTAGGAAACCATGAAAAGAAGAACCACGAGCCGAAGGCATAGAAGAAATACATACCACAAAGCAGCCAGAACTGAGGAGAAGAGACCCACCCCCAGCCCCTCCCCTTATGGAGAGGTGCTGATGGTTTCAGCACCAATTCTTCTTTATCAGAGCAACTACTCCCCTCACTCACAGGGAGGGGCTGGGGGGTGGGTCTATAATACCAATACCACACAACAGCCCACACGACGCCGAGCGCTCCCAAGAGATAGAAAGCAGAGCGCCAGCCGACCCACATCATCACAGGAATGACAACGAACGGCGTCAAGGCTCCACCCATACGACTGGCAGCCCAGACATATCCTTGTGCCTTTCCCACTTCATTCTTCTCGAACCAGCGGCTGATGACTCCCGTTGAACAAGGCGAAGAGCCTGCCTCGCCGACGCCGAACATAAAGCGGATGACGAGCAGCGTAGCCAAGGTTCCTGCCATACCCGTAAAGGCGGTAAACAGCGACCACCACAATACGATGAGTGCCAAAATCTTACGATGTCCGAAGGCATCGCCCAGCGCTCCCATCGGTATCTGCATGATGCCGTAAGAGAGGATGAAGGCACTCTGCACATAGCCCCATTCAGAAGGTGTCAATCCTAAATCCTCCATGATGCTACTTCCTGCCACACTGATGTTGATGCGATCCAGAAAGGTCACCATGCCCAGAATGACGAGCAGGGTCAGTATAATGTTCTTGCGTTTCACCTAATTATCAATTGTCAATTCCCAAAAACTTGCGCAGTCCCTTAACGCCCAAAACGGGACTGGAAAGAACGGGCTTGCCCGTCAGTTCAGAGAGGCGCTGTTCCATACGAGCCATGGAGCCCTGAGCCAGCACAAACATATCCACCTGATCAGCAATACGCTTTGCTGCTTCAGCAATCAGCCGGTCGTGCGTCTCGCCATCGCCACTTTGTCCGGCAGCAAAAGCACCGTCGGCCAATCCTTCCACCAGCGTCACGTTGCGTCCTACTTTTTTCGCCTCGTTCTGCAACAGACGGCAAGTGGGGTCAAGTGTTGTCGGAAGCGTTGAGATAACACCGATGCGGTCATAGTTCTGCACAGCCTGGGCAGCCATCGGCTGGTCGATGCGGAACACCGGAATGCGAGCATACTGATCACCATAGTCGGCGACGTCGCCCACCGACGAACAGGTATTGAACACCACGTCAGCACCAGCATCGGCAGCCGCATTATAGTAAGACAACAGTCGGCGGCGCACGGCAGGCGTCACCTCGTTGTTAGCGATCACCTCCTTGATGAGCGACGAGTCGGCAATGTGATTGACATTCACTTCAGGCAGCAGTTCCTGAAAAATCTTGGTCAACGGCTCTACGAGAGCCATGGCCGTGTGTACACAAATAACGTTGATCATTGTTTTAGTTTTAATTATACATTTATTATTTAAACGAACGAGCCTCTTCCCTGCCCCCACCCCAACCAATAGTTTTTATTTTTTTAAGGCTTCAAAGGCAGAAAGATTTCCGCCTTTTTCTTTGTCGTTTCGGAAATAATGCTTAACTTTGCAGCGTCCATAACATGGAAGGACTGCTCTTGTTATGTAGTGAACATGTTTGCAATGGACGCATATTTATTGGGAAAGCGTTTATCTGACGCTTTGTCTTTGGCTGTTCTGAATCTCGCAAATTCAATTCAATGTCAAAGAACAAAGCAACGATGGATGCTCATTGGGGTGTATATATTCTGCCCACGTCCGACCTTAACGGGGCTATTGGGGTATTATATAGCATCGGCGTGGGCTTCTGCGTTGCTCGTTCAACATTGAATGGCAATGCGAGAGCCAAGAACAGCGGGACGAGTAACAGGTACAGTTGCCCCGCTTTTTCATATCTATGTGCATTACATCAACGATATCTAAAAACAAGAATCTCAGTTCGGGCTGCTGCGAGATATTGAAAACAAAGAAATATGAAAAAGCTTTTTTATTTTTCAATGGTATTTTGCCTTATGGCATTAATTAGTTGTGGAGATGACAAAGATGACAAAAAAGGCAACCAACCGACAGTGACAACAGGTAATATTCACGGTCTTGTAACAGACTACGCTAATGCTAATACTCCTATTGCCGGGGCAACTGTTACGTTGAATTTGAAAGGTTTATCTAAAACGACAGGAAGCGATGGCCGCTTTGAATTCACAAATATTGAGCCTGGAACTTATACGATTCAGGTTATGGCTTATAATTATCAGACGACAACAAAACAAGTGACTGTGTATGCCAACCAATATGCCAACTGCGACTTTCAACTGAGTGAGAGTGCTGTCAGCATTAATCCTATGACCCTTTCTTTCGGTAAAGAGGTTAGCACCATGTCGTTTACCATCAAGAACAACACTACCAATCAGCAGAGTTACAAAATCACAAACATTCCTTCTTATCTCACACTATCTCCAAAAGAAGGATATATTGCCGCAAAAGGCAATGAGCTTATTGTTGTTAATGTTAACAACCGACCAACTAAAAACCAGAACACTCAGATAAAGGTAACAGTAGGTAACGAATCAGTTCCTATCAATGTGTTTGTCCAAGGTACTGATGATACTAATAACAATGGTTCTGGCGGTGGTTCAAATGAAGGTTCTGGTAGTGCATCAACGGGTGATGTTACCAGAGGACTATTGGGCTATTTCACCTTTGATGACGGAACTGCAAAGAACACAAAAGATCCATCGAATAACGGAACCCTTTATGGCTCTAAATCATCCTATATCACCGATACGCCCAATGGAAAAGGCAAGGCCCTTTCTTTGGCCAACAAGGAATATGTAAACATTCCCAGTAATGCGGTAGAAGGTAATACAGCTTTTTCTATTAGTATGTGGGTAAAAGATTTCGGTATTGGCGCGCTGTTTGTCTCAACTTTCCTCGATGACACCTTTAATGGATCGCCCCGTCTTTTCATTGACAGCAACAACTATTTCTGTGCAGACGGAACCGAGGAAATATACGATACGCACATGAGATTTGGCTTAGCAGCCAATGCCTATCAGTCTGGCAGATGGCACATGGTTACAACTACTTTTGCCAACAAAACTATTTGTCTATACGTTGACGGATCATTGGTAGGTAAGGCCACACACGATTCCAGGACCAAAGGTCACGGCAATAAGACGTGCATCGGCGGCATGGCAAATGGAATTATGAATAATCCTATGAAAGTGGACAATGTACGCATTTATGGCGTTGCCCTTACTGATGCAGAGGTACAGAGCCTCTATAATTACGAATTACAATAAATTCTTTTTATTATTCCTGTTTGCATCCGCGGATGCAAACAGGAATATTTATAGCTTAAAAATAGATTGAAAATGAAAAAGATTATCTTATCATTTGCTCTATCATTAGCTACCATAACGACGAGCGCACAATCTGGTCAAATTACGAATATTAGGATTTTGGGAATTGATAAATATCCAACAGAATCATTTCTCAATTTGTCCGTTACAGTCAAATATGCTCGTATAAAGGACGAGGGAGGCATCATAGTATATATGGACGACGATCCTCAGAGCAAGCCTGCGTCAGCAGGACAAGCATGGAGCATGCTTCCGAAAAGGAATCACGCCGGAACCATTCTGCCTGCAACTACTGCCGAAAAAACAAGTACTTTTACCTTTAAGATGATATTGCATCCAGAACGTCTTAAAGATAATGTTGCCAAATATTATCTTCGCGGTTTTGTAACTGAAAAGAATTTCAGTGAAAGAACTGACAATTTACTTTCAGTGACAGAACCTATTGCTTTTAATCTCAATACCGTGAAGGTCACAACTCACAAGCAGGATCAAGAGACAAAACAGCCAACAGCAGAAGAACGAAAACGACAAGAACAAATTGTACAACAATCCAATCAAGAAGTGACAAATGTTCTTGGAGGTCTCTTAGGTGGTATGATAAGTGTTGCTTCCAATGATAAGTGCATGTACTGCGGCGGTGAGGGATGTGCCAGCTGTAACTACTCTGGCTACTCAAACGTAGGTGAGAAAGCCTTTGCAGAAGGAATAAAAATGGTTAGTGGGAAAAATAATTCTTCTACAAGTCCTAGTTCTAAAGTATTGAATGGCTATCATGTTAAAGAATATAGCGATGGTACATACAAAGGCAATTTCAAAAACGGAAAAATGCATGGACAAGGTACTCTACTATTTAAGAATGGAAATAAATATGTTGGAAACTTCGTAAATGGTCACATGAATGGAAAAGGAACACTGACATTTGCAAATGGCGAAAAGTATATTGGAGATTTTAAAGATGACCTGATGCATGGTAAGGGAAAATTTCTCATGCCTGATGGTGGCAGAGACTTTCAGTATAATAATGCAGAAGGAATCGGAACCTATTTTTTACCGAATGAAGGCCTAAAATACGTTGGAGAAGTTAAAAATAATGCAATGGATGGCAAAGGAACCCTATATTTCATTCAGGAAAAACAATATATAAAAGGTGTTTTCAAAAATGGAGAGTTAGTTGAGACTATAAATCAAGGAACATATACAGAACCCAAGAAGGTTTCAAATGCACGTAAGCCAGTACGGCAAAAATCCCGCAAATGAGTTACAAATATAAAGATGTTAGACTATGAAAAAATTATTATTACTAACGGCCGTTTTATTATTTTGTATAAACGGTGCAACAGCGGCTAATTTAACCTACATTTTTCCTGACGGATGGAAGCACTCAAATGTTTGGTTAAACGAAAGTCAGGTTGATGTCGGTGTAAACGAGGAAACCGTTTACATTACACCATATTATTATGCTGCTACTCAAGGTAGCAGTTCCTATGGTTGCTCTGTTGTTACCACTATTAAGGGATACTATGATCCTAATAGTGGTTGGATGGTCAAGGCGCCAAAGGATAATAATGAAAACACAAATAAGAAAAGAGTTGCTCCTAGTCACCCTGCTTATGATTGGAACGCGACAAGTCCTGGTGCTTTCAAGAACTGTACTAATATGAAAAAATTGGTATTACCTCCTACCATTCAATCCATAGGACAATTTGCTTTTGCTGGTTGTGCAATAGATGAATTAGTATGCATGGCGATTATCCCTCCAAAACTTGTTCGTGGAGGCAGCGTAGTAGGAAGTGGCGATTCTTTTCAGGATGCTACAATCAAAAAAATCATTGTTCCTACAGGAACTCTCAATTCCTATAAGTCAACTGATCAGTGGAAAGATTACCCTATTGAAGAAGGAGCAGAAGGCTATAGTGACCACCAAATGGTGGAACACAATGGAGCATGGTATGAGGTGATTAACGGCGAGGCATCGCTCGTAAACTGCGACAATATGACTGAAGACATGAAGATACCAGAGAATGTGAGTAGCCTCATCAATGGCCAATGGAAAACTATTCCCGTCAAGCAAATACTTCCATGGTCAATTGGAAAAGATGTTATAGTAGGTTCAAACATTCCAGAGATTCCTGATAACTGGTATGATGGTGGCTCGCTTACTTTCACCAATGATCATCCCCAATATCGAAGTCTGGCACCAAATGTCGTAACAAACAAAAATGGTAGTATTGCCTACTTTATCTTTAAAAACGCTGTTGTCCCACATGGAGTAAAGTCTTTAGCAAATAATGCGTTGAACTATTGCTCAACTGCCTACCTGCCAACAACGCTGAATTTCATCGGTATGCAGTCAACTAAAGCCACCCTGTATTTTACATCTGAACAACCTCCTTCAACGAGCATGACAACATATAGCGGAAGTATATATGTCCCTGAGGCGTATAAGTCAAATTATTCAACTGGTTCATTCTTTACACGTAATACTTGGGACATTCCTGCTGGTTATGAGTACTTCTTAGATAATAACATGAAAACATATTGGAATCCAAATACTAAATGTGCTATACTAAAAGGTTATACTATCAATGCTGAAGATTTAGGCTCAGACGGATATGTAACACTTCCATCATCATTCAACTATAACGATTCTGAAATATGTCACATCGAAGAATGTGATGTTACATTAAATAAGAACACCTATACTGAGGATGATATCAAACTGCGTATTCCGGAAGGTATAAAGACTTTAAAAAATGTATATATATCTAACTTTAATAACATCAATCTTAAAGCACTATTATTACCCTCCACTCTTGAGAAGTGTTGTCCATTATCCTCATGGGGGCTGACTTCAATTATAATTGCAGAAGGCAATCCAAAATATGATAGTCGTAATAATTGTAATGCCGTAATAGAAACAGCGACAAACACAATATTAACAGCATGTAGTACCTCTACAATTCCAAACACTGTTGAACACATAGGACAGAGAGCGTTTGAAAGGCTCCAATATACAGGGAACACTATTTCAATACCCGCAAGCGTAAAATCCATAAGCAAACATGCTTTTGAACAAATCTCAAAAACGGGATGGTCTACGTTGCAAATAGAATTCGATCCTTCAGCTTCATTAACGTGTATTGAAGATAGTGCATTTTATAATGCAAATATAGCTAAACTCAGTTTGCCTAATAGCCTTGAACGTATTGGAACGTGGGCATTTGCATCTTGTGAAAGCCTTAAAGAAGTTACTTTTGGCAGTTCTCTGAAAGAAATTGGAGATTACGCATTTAGAAGTTGTGCATTAAAATCTTTGGTTTTGCCTGACGTGATAGAGAAGATAGGAGAATCAGCCTTTTATGGCATTCCCACACTTGAATTCATTCAATTTGGAAGCTCGCTAAAAGAAATAGGTAAAAGTGTGTTTAGCTCTTGCAATATATCTTCATTGATTTTACCTGATGCCTTAGAAAAAATAGGAGAATCAGCCTTTTATGGCATTTCTACACTTGAATCCGTTCAGTTTGGAAACTCGCTGAGAGAAATTGGTCCACAGGCATTTAGCCGTTGTGGGATAACGAAATTAATCTTCCCCAATACATTAGAGAAGATTGGTTCTTGTGCTTTCTCGAGTTGCACAGGATTAACTTCGGTGTCTTTTGGAAATATGCTGAAACGCATTGACTATAGTGCATTCGAGGGTTGTGAGTCTATACAAAAGGTTATTGTATCAGATATTGCTACGTGGTTTAATGTTTCATATGAAAACGAAACAGCAAACCCTCTGTATTATGCCAAGCATCTATACAGCGATGAGAATACTGAAATCACAGAATTGGAAATTCCTAATAGTATAACGAGTGTCAGCAGTGATGCTTTTAGGTATTGCAGCGGTTTAACTTCTATTACTATTCCTTCAAGTGTGACGAGTATCACAAGTGATGCCTTCCGAAACTGCACAAACCTGTCTACTGTTACTATCAATTCAAATGAAATTTTATCAAAAACCTCAGACAATCATAATATGGCTGATATTTTTGGCACTAAAGTAAAAAAGTATATTATTGGAAACGAGGTTACTAGTATCGGTAATGAAGCATTTTATGGTTGTTCCGATCTAACTTCTGTTGATATTGCAAATAGTGTAACGAATATCGGTTATCTCGCTTTTTGTTATTGCAGCAAACTTACTTCTGTTGAATTACCAAATAGCTTAACGAATATTGATTACAACACTTTCTATAAGTGTACAGGTCTCACATCAATTAATATTCCAGGTAGCATAAAAAGTATTGGTAATGGTGCATTCTATGGTTGTTCGGGTCTTTCTTCTGTTAGTTTTAGCAATAGCACTTCGGCTAGTAATAAGGCACTTAAAATTAATGGTGGTATGAATACTACAGATATCACACAAAAACTATTTATTGGAGATCAAGCATTCTCTAAATGTACCAGCCTAAATTCTATTGATCTTCCTGATTATGTGACGAGTATCGGTGAGAAAACTTTCGAAGATTGTACTGAGCTTAAATCTGTCACTATTGGCAATGGCTTGTCGAGTATCGGTAAATATGCCTTCAGAGGATGTAATAGTCTAGAATCGATTGTCATTGACAATGCCAATACTATTTATGATTCACGTAACAACTGCAATGCAATCATAAAAACTGCAGATTATCAATTGATTTTTGGATGCAAAAATACGGTCATTCCTAATAGTGTTACATCTATTGGTAACTCTGCGTTCTATGGTTGTACTGACCTGACTTCTATATCTATCCCCAATAGTATATGGTCTATCGGCAGTTCCGCGTTCTCTGGCTGTACCGGTCTAACTTCTATCAACATCCCCAATAGTGTGACAAGTATTGGAGAAGATGCGTTCTTTAACTGTAGCAGTTTGACAGCAATAATAATTCCAGATAAAATCCCTTATATTAGTAATGGTATGTTTTATGGTTGTACAGCTCTGACTTCTATTAACATCCCCAATTCCATAAGTAGTATTGGATATGATGCGTTCCGTGAATGCCATAACTTGACTTCTATTACCATCCCAAATAGTGTGACAAGCATAGGACGTTATGCTTTCTATGAATGCAGTAACCTTTCTTCAGTAACTTTACCTAACAAACTAAAAAGGGTTAACGATAGAACTTTTGGAATGTGTAAAAGTCTTAAAAAAGTAATCATTCCTTCAAGTGTAGAAAATATAGGACAAGGAGGTTTTGCGTATTGTTACGATTTATCCGATGTTTATTGTTTTGCAAAAAACATCCCATCCTTAGATAATTATTCTTTTTACGAAGTAAATTTGAATAATGTTACATTACACGTTTTGGCAAATTCTATTTCCACCTATCAAGAAACTGATCCGTGGAGCCAGTTTGGTAAGATAGTTCCAATATCAGAGACGGAATTAACAGAAATGGCAGAATTGACAGGAATTGAAGATATTAATATGCATGAATTATCTGACAATTTAAAGGGTAATATATATGATATTAATGGACAACGTATAGGGCAATTAAAGCGTGGTCTGAACATTGTCCGCATAAGTGACGGCACTACGAAGAAGATTGTGGTGAAGTAACACGGCCTATAATTAAACAAATTAACACCTCGGAGAATCATGATGGTTCTGCCGAGGTGTTTTTGTTTTCTTTTGGCACAATAATTATAAACAATAGAGTTTTTGCCTATCCCCCTCATTTTGGGGATAAAAATCTTCTGGAAGACCGATAGACAAAGGGATTGAAGGCATGAGGGGGATGCTTCTAAGCCCCCTCATGTGTGTCACATTACCCCATCATTTTTAGTAAGCGTTTTTATGCACACTATCCTCATTGACTTTTCATTTGGATGTTGGGGAGCGGTTGATTTTATGAGGGGGTCATGAGGGGGATATGTGACGGATAAAGCCTGACCCCCTCATCGCTGAAACGCCCTGTACATCGGCATTGTAGGCGATTTGCGTCGAAAAATGAGGGGGTTGCGATGAAAATTGAAGGCGGCGATTAAGCGAGAGCAATGGTGCTTGCACCGATTGCCGAGCATGAGCAGGCTCGATGTGAAAGTGAAGGCGGCGATTGAGCGAGAATAGCTCTCGCATCGAACGAGCCGTACTCTCGCAAGCGACGAGCCGTACTCTCGTCGACTACGAAACGGCACTTTGCAGGCTACGAAACGGCACTTTGCCGGTGACGAAACGGTACTTTTACAACGAACGAAACGAACTTTCGTATGATGGCGAATATTTTCTGTGAGGGACAAATCATATCTGGGAGCTACCGCTTCTTGCCTTTGCCGAAAATATCGGCGTGGGTGCCCGTGCGGTAGAGCGAGATGATACGTATCTCGGTGTCTTTCTCGTAGAGCAGCAGCCAATCGGGATTGATGTGGCATTCCCAATAGCCCTTGTAGTCGCCACTAAGCATGTGGTTGTGAAGGTTGGCGGGTAGAGGCTCGTTTTTGTGGAGCATATCAACTACTGTCAGCAGTTTCTCGATGTCGAGACCGCGTCGCACGGCCAGTTTCACATCTCGATCGTACTGCTTGTAAGTTTTAATCTCATAGAACTGCTTCATAGTGCCTTCATTGCTTTTCTGAACTCTTCGAATGACTCGTAAGTCGTTCCTTGGTCCTTGCCGCTGCGCACGTCCTCGATGGCCTGCATGGTCTCGTCGTTGAGATATTCACCCGTTTCAGGGTCGTAGAGGCGCGGTTTGTGGGGCTCAGCCACGGCAGGCTTAACGCTCTCAGCCAACAGCGTTATCAGTTGCAACTTCTCACTGTTGTCGAGTTTCTTCGCCTGGTTCCATGCTCTTGTGAAGGTTGTCGTCGTATGTCTTTTTGTTGTCGTTGCTTCCATGATTTTCGTCGTTAATGATTATGCCTGCAAAGATACAACATTTTCCTTAAACCGCCAAAACAATAGAATGAAAAACTTACGGTATCTCTGTGTCTCTGTGTTTAAATATCAAAGAAAGTACGAAACAAAGAGGAGCTGAAAAAATAAATCAAGGATGCGAAGTTGGTAATATAAATAATTATTTGTACCTTTGCACAGAATTTACGCTGAAATTGTAAAGAAGCATGCTAATGACTGAGAAATGAATATCGTAGAAAGATTCTTGAACTACATACAGTTCGACACGCAGTCGAGCGAGGAGAGCGAAACCGTGCCCAGCACTTCAAAGCAGCTCGTTTTCGCCGAATACCTGAAGCAAGAGCTGGAACGTGAAGGACTTGACGACGTAGAGATGGACGACAAAGGATACATCTACGCCACACTGAAGTCGAACATCAAGGAACAGGTGCCCGTCATCGGTTTCATTGCTCACTACGATACCAGTCCGGACTGTTCGGGCGCTAACATCAAGCCCCGCATTGTCGAGAGCTACGACGGTGGGGACATTATATTAAGAGGTGAGAGACAAGAGGTGAGAGGTGAGAAGCCCATTATTCTTTCGCCGGAGAAGTTTCCTGAACTGCTGTTGCACAAGGGCGAAGACCTGATTGTGACGGACGGCACGACACTGTTAGGAGCCGACGACAAGGCAGGGATTGCCGAAATTGTGCAGGCGATGGTGTTTCTTCGGGAGCATCAGGAGATAAAGCATGGTAAGATACGGATAGCCTTTAACCCCGACGAGGAGATAGGCATGGGTGCTCACCACTTCGACGTAGAGAAATTCGGTTGTCAGTGGGCTTATACGATGGATGGCGGCGATGTCGGCGAGCTGGAATTTGAGAACTTCAACGCTGCCTCTGCCAAAATCAGCATCAAGGGTGTCAGCGTGCATCCTGGCTATGCGAAGGGCAAGATGGTCAACGCCAATGCCCTGGCAGCAGAGTTTGCCAGCATGTTGCCAACCAACGAGACACCCGAGACCACTGAGGGTTATCAGGGCTTTTATCACTTGTTAGGTATCACATCGAATGTGGAACAGGCAAAACTGTCGTATATCATCCGTGACCACGACCGCAGCCGTTTCGAAGACCGCAAGCGTTTCTTGACGAAGTGTGTCCAGCAAATGAACGAAAAGTACGGTGCCGGCACTGTAGCGTGTCTGCTGACCGACCAGTACTATAACATGAAGGAGAAGATAGACCCACAGATGCACGTCATTGATCTGGTGCTAAAGGCGATGCAGGAGTGTAGCGTAGCCCCCAAGGTGAAACCCATTCGTGGCGGCACGGACGGAGCGCAGCTGAGTTTCAAGGGTCTCCCCTGCCCCAACATCTTTGCCGGTGGTCTCAATTTCCACGGGCCCTACGAGTTTCTCCCCATTCCGTCCATGGAGAAAGCGATGCAGGTCGTCGTCAAGATTTGCGAACTAACCGCCAGCTATAACGATTAAACGGTAAACAGTAAACAGTAAACAGTAAACGGTAAACTAAAAACAACAATGGCAGAACTCCCCCCCATGATACAAGACCTGGCGCTGATACTCGTCGTGGCAGGCATCGTAACACTCGTTTTCAAGAAACTGAAGCAGCCCCTGGTGCTGGGGTATATCGTCGCAGGATTTCTGGTGTCACCCCACATGCCCTATACCGCCAGCGTGGTCGATATGGAAGATATTCATCTATGGGCGGACATCGGTGTCATGTTCCTATTGTTCTCGTTGGGCTTAGACTTCTCTTTCAAGAAGATTCTGAAGATGGGTGCCTCGCCCATCATTTCCGCCATTACCATCATCTTCTGTATGTCGATGCTGGGGGTCTGTGCCGGTCATGCTTTCGGTTGGTCACGCATGGACTGCATCTTTCTGGGAGGAATGCTCGCCATGAGTTCCACAACGATTATCTACAAGGCCTTTGACGACTTAGGGCTTCGCCAGCAACAGTTTGCGGGTTTGGTCATGTCCGTACTCATTCTGGAAGACATCTTAGCCATTGTGATGATGGTGATGCTGTCAGCCATTGCCAGCGGGAACAATCTCGAGGGCGGTCAGATGGTGGGAGCGATAGTCAAGATAGCTTTCTTCCTGATTTTGTGGCTGATAGTGGGCATCTTTGCCGTTCCTATCTTTTTGCGCAAGGTTCGCGACCTCATGAATGCCGAGGTGTTGCTCATCGTGTCATTAGGGCTCTGCTGTGCCATGGCCGTCTTTTCCACCAAGGTAGGTTTCTCGTCAGCCTTCGGAGCTTTCATCATGGGTAGCATATTGGCAGAAACCGTCGAGGCAGAGAAGATAGAGAAACTCGTTGAGCCCGTCAAGAACCTGTTTGGCGCCATTTTCTTCGTGTCGGTAGGTATGCTGGTTGACTTGGACATCCTGACCAACTATGCGGGAGCCATTGCAGCGCTGGTGCTGACCATCCTGATGGGACAGGCCGTTTTTGGCTCCCTGTCGTTTATGCTGGGAGGAGAGAGTTTGAAGTCAGCAATGCGCTGCGGTTTCTCTATGGCTCAGATTGGTGAGTTCTCTTTTATCATCGCCTCTTTAGGTCTTTCGTTAGGCGTCATCAGCGACTACCTCTATCCTGTTGTGGTGGCCGTATCAGTTATCACCACCTTCCTGACACCTTATATGATACGTCTGGCAACGCCTGCCTATACTGCTTTGGAGCACCGCCTGCCCGTTGAGCTGATCTCTTCGCTGAATCATCTGACGACCAGTCGGCCAAGTACACAGAAGAACAGTCTCTGGAAGCGCCTGCTGACACAGATGACCATCAACACCATTGTGTATAGCATTCTCACGTCGGCTGTCATTGCCCTGATGTTCACCTTTGTACTGCCTTTTACCCATGAGCTGTTTCCGAGTCGGGGTTTGCACTGGTATGGCAATGCCCTTACGGGAGTACTGACCGTGCTCTTCATGGCTCCTTTCCTTCGTGCTATGGTGATGAAGAAGAACCGCTCAGAAGAGTGGCGCACCTTGTGGGAAGAGAGCAACCGCAACCGTCTGCCGCTGCTGTTCACCATTCTGGTGCGTGCTGTTCTTGCCATCAGCTATCTGTTTTACGTCTTCAACTACCTGAGCCACTTCACCAATGCCATCATGATTACCATTGGAGTTGTCGTCCTGGCGCTCATCGTCTTTTCGCGCAGCATCAAGCGCCGTAGCATTCTGCTGGAGCGTCTGTTCATCAACAATCTACGCTCTCGCGATATAGAAGCTCAAGTACATGGAAAGAAACGCCCGTTGTACGAAGGAAAACTGCTGGATCGCGATATCCACATTGCCGAGTTTGACATTCCCGGAGACTCCGTATGGATGGGCAACTCCTTGAAACAGCTTAACTTAGGTCGCAAATACGGTGTTCACGTGAGCAGCATTATGCGCGGTGGTCATCGTCTGAACATTCCTGACGGCGATTACGTCATCTATCCTTACGACCGTCTGCAGGTCATTGGCAGCGACGAGCAACTCAGCAAGTTCCAACATGCGTTGGCTACTGAGGTCTTCAACGAGGATACGGAGTTAGAGAAGCGTGAAATGAAACTGCGCCAGCTGATTATCGATGCCGACAGTCCCTTTATTGGCAAGACACTGCAGGAGAGCGGCATTCGCAGCACCTACAGTTGTATGGTTGTCGGACTGGAAGAAGGCAAGGAAAACCTGTCGCCCGTTCCTGCTACTCGTCGGTTCCAAGAGGGCGACATCTTGTGGGTTGTAGGTGAAGAAGAAGCATTGAAAGCCTTGCTGTCTTGCTAAATATAGCCTTGGACTGCTGAGGGGGAAACTTAATACCACTTGATGGTATTTGAATAGTTCGAGCGTTTGTCATACTTCAACGCATCGGTCAGTGTTGCTGCGTTACAGCGGAAGGAGAAATTATAGCTGGTGTAAGGCGACAGCACAACAGAGCATGACATATTGAAACAGTGGAGGTCACGCTGTAGTGAGGCGGTAGTCATAGACACTTTCTTCGCCTCGAAGTCGTAACCCGACGAGAAAGAGATGTTCCATCCGTCCGAGATACGGATATTTCCGCTGAAGTTCAGGTTCTGCGTCACCTTGTACGGATAGCGCATCGTAGAATAGTTGAACGAACCACTGGTATTCTCGCGTATAGAGACACCATAGCCGATGCTGAGCGACCAGGGGATAGAGAAAACCATGTAACCATCTTCGTCCGTTTCGGCCATCCCGCTTTCCTTGCGTTCTGCCCCATGCTGTCCTGCCTCCAAGTCAGCATCCATATTCGTTTCTCTGCCCGTGTCGAACTGCTGTTTGGGACGGTCTTCCTTCTCCACCTTCTCGCCACGCAGCCATTTGAAGAAGTTGGCGACCTTCTTATTGTCGAGCGTATAGGAGAGGTTTTGCGATGCTCCCTGGAAACGTCCGAAGCGTCCACGACTATACTCTGTATGATTGCCGACATAAGGTTTGCCGTTCTCATCCAAGTCATAGGCATAGGTAGCAAAGGTGGCATTCATGTTGAAAGTATAGCTCTTCGTGATTTTCAGTCGCAAGCGTGTGGTGAGGTCGCTCCATTGGTGTTGCTTGGCAGCGAAGTCGTAGCTCATATTGGCTCCTAATTCGTCGATGATGCTCACCTTCTTGAAGCCTATCGAGTCATCATCCGTTTGCAGTTTCATCTCCACATTGTTCGAAATGTCTAACGAGACGGCTCCCGACTTGCCTCCCGGTACGCTGTAGAGTTGTCCTTCATAGGGCGAATACTCTACCAGCGACACATTACCCTTGGCATCGGTCTTCTGGTAGGTTTCGTAGTAGCCGTAGCGACGTGTCTTGAAGTTAGGCGAGTAGCGGAACGACAGTGACGGCTTGAAGACGTGACGCACGGCTTGTATCTTGTCGCCAAAAATCTTGCGGTTAGGCACATAGAAGCCATAGAGCTGCGTGGAAGCCTCCAAGTTGGCACTCCAGTTATAAACATTATAGAATCCTTGCAGGGTATCCACCACTTCCTTCTGCTTGTCGGTATCCCAGGAACGCATCCGTTTCTGTGTGTACATACGGTCCACAACGGTGATAGAAGGGTTCAGACTCAGGAAGTTAAAGAGGGTGAAGTTGGCATTGATGGGCACCGTGTGCTGCATACCATTTCGCCAGTCCTTGGTAAGACTGGAGTGCATCAGTTTATTCTCCTTGGTGTCGATGGTATTCTTCATCACACCCGTGTAGCTGAGCGAAATCTTCTCGTACCACCTTTCCTTTCCTGACATCTGCTTCCTGCGGAAGGGATAGAAGCGGCTGACGGTAACCGTCAGGTCAGGGAGCGTCATGGAGAGTGACGAGTCGCGCATATTCTGCGTAACGCCAAAACCCGTCGTGATACTCATGCCCAAGCTGGAGAATCCTGTATTGTAGGTAACAGAACTGGTACGTGTCGATTGTGTCAGCGCCTGTGGATTATACATCGACGTGAGGTTGTTCTTCTCATAGCTGGTAGATGCGAAGTTGACGCTTGCCGTTAGGTTACTGTAGGGACTTGCCTTAGAATCCTGAGTGTGGGTCCACTGCAGTTTGATACTGGTGGTTTTCGAATAGTCAGGCATATTCTTCTCACCCGTTACGGCATTCTGATAGCTGAAGAGGAAGTTTCCGCCGTATTTGTAACGTCGCTTGTAGGTCGATGCTGCCGTAACAGCCCATGAGCCCTTGGTGAAGATTTCTCCCGTCAGCTTGAGGTCCATCTTGTCGCTGATGGCAAAATACCAGCCACCGTCACGCAGGTAAAAGCCCTTCGACTGATCGTCGCCATAGGTAGGCATAATCAGTCCGCTGGAGTAGCTCTTCGTAAAGGGGAAGAAACCGTATGGAAGTGCAAAAGGCAGGGGCACGTCAGCCACCACCAGATAAGTAGGTCCGAAGACGACATTCTTGCCTGGACGAACCTTAGCACGCGACATGGCAAAGTAGAAGTCGGGGTGAGCCTGGTCGCAGGTGGTATAACGTCCATGCTGCAAGAACATTTCTCCTGAGGGAATGCGCTTGGCCGTCTTAGCCGTCATATAGCCATCCTCTTGCTGGGTATAAACATCGTGAATCAATCCTTTCTTCGATTTGAAGTTGAAGGCGATGGTGTCGTTCTCGTAGGTGTCGGAGCCCATCTTAAAGACGGGAGTACCGAACTTCTGTCCTGTAGAATCTAACGAGCCGGTGGCATGTACAAGACTGCTGTCAAGAATCATGTAGATCTGATCGCTCTCAAGGTCCATATCCTGATACTTCACCTTTGATTCGCCGTACAGACGGGCTATGCCCGAACTGGCCTCGTAGGTCATAGAGTCTTCGGCACTATAGACCACTGGTGCCTCTATGCCGTTTTTGCGCTGGCGGTTGACGGAGTCGGCGGCAAGCGAGTCGTCAACGGCTCGGTTGCGCACCCAGATGGCTTTGGAAAGGGAATCCATGCCTACCGTGTCAGCAAGCAATGAGGCAAGAGTCGAGGGAACCAGCGATGAATCGCTGGGAACTGCTGCGGTATCGAGGACTGTGGAATCGAGGGCTGTGGAATCGAGGACGGCGGAATCGAGGGCTGTGGAATCAAGGAGGGCGGAATCGAGGGCTGTAGTGCCCAGCGATTTATCGCTGGTCGCAGCTGCAGGAACGCTCAAGGAATCGGCGCCTCCCCTGTTGTCAGGAAAGCGCAGACGAGGCATCTCTGCCACGACAAAAAGCATGACAAAGAGCAGCAGAAATATGAGCGTTTTTCTTCTCACGGCTGCAAAGGTAGCATTTTTTAATGAGAAATGAGAAGCGACAAATAAGAAATGAGCACAAACTTGGTATTTTTTAACGCTTGTTACTCAAAGAGGCGTGACCATTCCAAGAACTTTTCTACTCCTTCGTGTCCGAACTTTTCCAAAGACTGGGCTGTCTCTAACACGGTAAGGACGCGGTCGGGTCTCGACTTCGAATAGAACTTGTCGGCATAGCACACCATCTGCTCCTCTAAGGTTTCAGGGGTGAAATCTTCGTGCGGCAGTGGCAACTGTTGTCGCTCTATCTGCTCGCATGTCAGCCCTGTTCCGGTATGTCGCTCGGCCACTCGTGCGTGCCGAGGGAATCCCTCCTTGCGCAACAGTTCTGCCCCGAGTATTCCGTGCCGTATGTAAGGTTCCTCCCCCTCGCAAAAGATGGAGGGTGCATGACATTGATAGATACCGATGTCGTGCAACATGGCTGCCTCTTCGAGAAACTGTATATCGACAGGCAGTTCGCGGTGTTTGCGGGCAATTTCCAGACAACGGTCAGCCACCTGTCTGGAGTGTTTAAGCAATACCCTGCGGAGCTGATTGTCCGCAGGGTAGTATTTATCGATTATCGCTTGATAGTTCACAACGAATTGTCAATAATTATCAATAACGAATTGTCAATTCACTCATCTCAGCAACGTTCTATCCATCCGAGGTTATCACCCCGACGCACCTTGGCGCCTTGCTTGGCAGCGACCTCGACGAGTTTGCCACCGAGTGCAGCAGGAATAGGTACGATTTCGCCCCATGGAGCCTGAATGTAGCAGAAGGTGTCGCCCTCCTTGTACTGCTGACCGACAAACGGTTCCAGACAAGGTTCGCAAGCTCCTTCACCCGAGAACTCGTAATACACTTGTCCAGCGATAGGTGCCGTCAGTGCATCGGCCTTGGCATGCTTGAAGGCAGAGAGCTCCTCTACGCTGAGTTTGGTACCCAACTTGGCATCCTTTTGCTTCTGCAGGTCTGCCAGGAAGTTTTTCTTCGCCATTCCGCTCTTGAAGGGACGGTACTGCTCTGGGTGCATGGCCAGTTCGAAAAGTTCCTCGTCGTCCTGTCCGTAATCCCAACCGTTGTCATCCATCTCCTTGCGGAAGTCGGGCAGCGCATTCTTCAGCAGTGTGTGGGGATCCACATCCGTGAACTCGCGTCCTTGCTTGGCAGCCAACTCCTTCAGTTCGGGAGCAACCTCGCCAGGAATCTTGCCGCTCTTGCCAAGTATCATACCCCACATGGCATCGTCCATCATGGCATAGCGTCCCTTTCCTTGTTCGATGGTCAGCAGGTTCATCAGGGCAATATTCTTTGTGTATTGCGAGAAGGGGGTCACCAGCGGTGGGAATCCCACCTTCGGCCAGACGTACTCCACCTCGTTGAACAGCTTCACCAACATGTCATCAATGGTCAGTTCAGGTTCTCCTTTCTTGGCGCGTAACTTATTGATAGAGGAATGGATACCACCCAAATCAGCCATCATACTACCCATCATACCGCCAGGCAATCCACAACCCAGCAGAAGACTCGACATGTGCTTGTTGGCAGGATTGATGAAGTATCCCAGCCATTCATCTACGAACTCCTGTGTCAGGGAACGAGCCTGCATATAAGCATTCATATTGATGTCCGCGACCTCAAAGCCCTCGTTCTTCAGCATGGACTGCACGCTGATAATATCGGGATGAACCTTACCCCACGACAGGGGTTCGATGGCAGTATCAATGATGTCAGCGCCATTGTTGCAGACTTCGAGGATGCTCGCCATGGAGAGGCCTGGTCCTGAATGTCCATGATATTGGATAATGATGTCAGGGTGTTTGGTTTTGATAGCCTTCGTCAGCGCTCCCAACAGGGCTGGCTGTCCGATACCTGCCATATCCTTGAGGCATATCTCCTCAGCTCCTGCGGCAATCACCTCGTCGGCAATGGCTGAATAGTATTCTACTGTATGTACGGGCGAGGTGGTGATACACAGCGTTGCCTGCGGAATCATACCAGCCTCCTTGGCCCACTTGATAGAAGGAATGATATTACGCGTGTCATTCAAACCGCAGAAGATGCGAGGAATATCGACACCCTGAGCCTTCTTCACCTTATACATCAGCTGACGAACATCATCAGGCACAGGATACATGCGCAAAGCATTCAAACCACGATCCAGCATGTGCGTCTGGATGCCTGCCTCGTTGAAGGGCTTACAGAAAGCACGCACCGCCAGGTTGGGATTCTCGCCAGCCATCAGGTTCACCTGTTCGAAAGCACCACCATTGGTTTCCACACGACTAAAGCACCCCATATCGATAATCACAGGAGCGATGCGCTCTAACTGGTCCTTACGAGGTTGGAACTTACCAGACGACTGCCACATGTCGCGATATACCAAACTAAATTTGATTTTCTTTTTCATACTGTGTTTTAAGGTTTTTACATTTTACTTTTTAATTATTGACTGCAAAGGTACAAAAGAATTCTGTAACAACCAAATTTTTTTCGTCTCAAAAACATATCTGCCCAAAAAGAGTCTGTATCATCTTTATAAAAGAAAAATCAGTAAAAGCTTTTACTTTGCCGATTTTTTTTGTACTTTTGCACCGGAAATAGCATTATAAGATGAAAAAAGCACTCTTTTCACTCGCCATCATCGCCCTCACAGCGATAGCCTGCGGCCATCAGCACCAACTGAAAGACGCTGGAGAGGTTGCCAAGTACGAAGCCATCAGCCTACAGGAGAACCTGCCTGGCGACTCAGCACTCTACGGATTGGTATGCGATGGTTGCACCGACTCCGTATTAGTATTTCTACCTTACAGCGGCGGAGGACTCGACACCTTTGATATCATTGTCGCTCACCAAGAGCATCACATCTACGGACAACTCCACATTGGCGATGAGGTGGCAGTGATTGCCAATCCTGAAGACCCTGACGAAGCGCTGGCCGTCATCAACACGGAAGTGCTGAAAGGCACATGGTGCTACAAAGTCACACCCAAGCTACGCTCGACGAACGATTTACCCAAACGCATGCAGCGACGCATGATGGAACGTATTCCCGACTCCGTAAAACAAATGATGCTGACGCCACGCGAATACTCGCTGCGATTGAAACGCGACAATACCGTCATGGTTCGCGGCGGAACGTATCGCATGACGACCACCGACGACATGTCTCCAGTAGAATACCCCAAGGTGAAGCGCTATACCGACTGGCATCTGTTCAACGGCCGACTGGTGCTGAAGGCTGATACCATCAGCGGTTTCAGCAAGGAGGGCGCCAAGCCCAGCATCGACACCGTAGATATCGAGATGTTGACCAATGACACGCTCATCCTGCGGTTCCCTGACCACGTGCAGCACTATTATCGCCAAGTTGAAACAGAGGACAACCAGTTGAAATAATTGACAATTGACAAAGATATCACATTCACAACAATAAACATTAAGTACAATGAAAAAGCTAATGATTTTTGCCGTCGCCATGATGGCATCCCTGAGCGTTAACGCACAGGTAGAAGAAGACACGTGGTATGTAACTCCGAAGGCCGGTTTCAGCGTTGCCGACCTGACTGGCAAGCTGTACGACCCTTCCAAGGTTGACGGCACCTACGATGCCACCCTGCGCCCCCTGTTCGGTTTCACTGCCGGTGTTGATTTCATGTATGCGTGGGATGACAACTTCGGTGTATCGGTAGGTCTTAACTATGCCCGCCAAGGTGCAAAGACCAAGGACGACCTGTTCCGCGTCTCGATGGATTACATCAACATTCCCGTGATGTTCAACTACTATCCTTTCTCTGACTTAGGACTGGCTATCAAGGCTGGTGTGGAACTGGGATTGCTGACCCACAAGAGCATGAAGGTGGATGGCGTCAACTACGACAAAGACTACGAGCGTGCCCGTACCGTAGTTTTCAACCGTTTCGGTCGTCCCATCGTTGTAGGTAGCTACGTAGAGTCTGAGTGGTCGAAGAACTTCAATAAGGTTGACTGCGCCATTCCTGTTGCCATCAGCTACGAGCTGTTCGGCGTTCAGCTGGAGGCTCGCTACAACATTGGCCTCATCAAGGTCATGAAAGACGATGCAGAAGCCAGTAAGAACCGCGTATGGCAGTTCACACTCGGCTACAAGTTCGACCTGGGCGATTAATTATAAAAGGAGTCAATTTCGACTCCTTTTACTGAATAACTAAACAAACATCTGGCGGTGGAGCAAGCGCTCTTCCGCCATTTTTTCATATTTCGTACCCGGCTGACCGTAGTTGGCATAAGGATAGATGCTGATGCCACCACGAGGGGTAAACAGTCCCACCACCTCTATATATTTAGGCTGCATCAGCCGCACCAAGTCCTTCATGATGATGTTCACGCAGTCTTCGTGGAAGTCGCCATGATTGCGGAAAGAGAAGAGGTAGAGCTTCAAGCTCTTCGACTCCACCATACGCTCGGCAGGGAGATAGGCAATCTTGATTTCCGCAAAGTCGGGCTGTCCGGTAATAGGGCACAGCGACGTAAACTCAGGACAGTTGAACTGCACCCAGTAGTCATTTTCTTTGTGCTTGTTCTCGAACGTCTCCAACACCTCTGGAGCATAGGTCATCTTATACTCGGTCTTCTTGCCTAACAGTTGCAGACCATCGTTTTCTCTATTCATGATTTTTTGGATTTTATGTCGAAATGTCGAAATGTCGAGTTAAATCTTCAGAATATTAAAAATGTTATAGTCAATATCGTAGTCGAAGACGTCCTCATGGTCTTTCTTCTTGGTGAACTCCACGACGCGGATGGTTATGGGCAGCGCTACAATCTCATAGACGGTCTTCAGCGTCACCTGACTGATCATCAGCGATGGCATCTCCTCCCAGGGAATGACGCCACCCAGTGCCAGTGGGAAGAAGATGATGCTATCGATACCCTCGCCAAAGACGGTACTCATAATGGCGCGCGAAGAGAAGGCGCCCTTCATTCTTCCCTTCAAACCACCCTTTTTCTGCTCTACCGACGACAGTTTCATCTTCGACATGACATAGGCATTCATAAACGAACCGCAGATGAAGGCAATGAACGATGCCAAGGCAATGCGCGGTGCAAGACCGAAAATCTGGTGGAAGCCCTCTTCACCATTCCAGTAATGAGCTCCCGGAATCCAGTCGGCGATGGCTCCCATGATGACGAAGAAGAAGTTCATGGCAAAACCCATCCAGATGAGCATACGCGTACGACGATAGCCCCACACCTCGCACACCACATCATTGATAATGTAGCTGACGGGAAACACGATAACGCCTGCTGTCAGGTTAATAGGTCCGAACGACAATTGCTTTGTCTCCAATACGTTTGCCGTAATCAGGCAGACGCAGAACAGCGTACCGAAAAGCATAAACAGTACACTGACTTTCTTTTTACTGTCTTGTTCCATTGTTTGTTTCTTGTTTTGTTAAAGGGGGTTTAGCCGTTGCGGTCCTTCCGCTTCAACCAGCTTTCTGAAAGCTGCAAGTACCCCTGGCTTTGTGGACTTAGCCACAAGGAGCCCTACTAAAAACGGCTGCAAAGGTACATAATCTTTTCGACATATACAAGTCTTTCGTCAAGAAAACAAACTCTGCAGACATTTTTGTCTTATTTTCTTGGATACTCCAAGAATAATTTGTAACTTTGCAGCAAGTTTGCATACAAGGCAAACAGTTAACAACAAGGAATAAAAGATGATAAGATTAACTACACTATTAGCATTGATGGTTTGTGTCATGACGGCACAGGCACAAAAGATTGACCAACGACTGACTTTGTTGGCTCAACAAGTTGTCCAGCATCGCGCACAAGGTATAGAGAGTAACCGCAAAACCATAAAGAACCGCATAGCTGTAGGATATGACGAACATGGCGACATTTGCTCTGTCAGTGTGCAAGCCTACTTGAAGCAAGGCGCAGTGTGCCCCACGGAACTATTGGAGCAGCAAGGCATCACCGTACGCTTTGTCATCGACAATGTTGCCGTGCTGTCCGTACCCATCGAGAAGCTTTCTGTCCTGGAACACATCGACGAGATTCTTTATGCCAAGGCCGACCTGTTACAGCAACCATACAATGACGTGTCACGCACCGTCACTCATGTAGATCAGATAGCTGATGCTACTAAGGCCGCCGCTGCCGGACTTCCCCAGAATTATACTGGCAAGGGGGTCGTTGTAGGCATCGTAGATGCCGGCATCGACTTCCAACACGCAGCCTTTCGCGATGCTCAGGGCAATTATCGCTACAAACAGGTGGTGATGTTCAAGTCGGAAGACGGCAAGGCGGATGTTTACAATACAGTTGATCAGTTTAAGACATTAGACTTTGACACTCCAGGACATTCTCATGGCACCCATACCGCTTCTATTGCTGCCGGTTCTGATCATGGAAACGGTCTGCAAGGTATGGCACCGGAGGCGGATATCATACTGGTATCTATGGACAACACATCGTCTGAGTCGAATATGGCTGACGGCATACGCCGCATTGCAAAGTATGCTGCTGACAACAACAAGCCCTGCGTCATCAACCTCAGCATGGGTGTCACTAACGACCTGCACGATGGCAGCTCACTGGTATGCAAAGCAGTGAAGGAAGTAACAGACAACGGACAGAAGGAAGGTATAGCCGTCTGCATTGCCACTGGCAATGCGGCAGCTAAGGACAATGCTATCATCCACACACTGGGAACCGCAGGCAGTGATGGCTATCAGTTGAGGGCTATCATAGGCAATGACATTAATTTTAATGTTGACATGATGGATGAAGTTGATGCCAGATCCCTTCATCTCGAAGGTAACACTACCCATGATTTACCCGAAGAGGAGGACCCCAGAAAACCAAGCTACAATGGTCTTAGCCTCATCGTGTATGCCGCAGACGACAATCCTTTTACTGCAGAACTGAAAATCGTGGATATTGAGACCGGCGCTATCATTGACGATTGGACAGGAGTGAACGATGGCGACCCCAACGGAACAGGAGTGACAAAACCTGTGAAAGTCACTCTGCAACAAGACTTCCAGGCTAATGCAAGAAATACGGCCACCTGCGTTTGGAAGCCAGACTATCAAGGCGACATCTTGTTGGCAAACAAGAACCACCGTTTGGCCGTCTTCGTCAAGGGCAATGAAGGGCAGGTCATCAAGCTCATCCAGAATAATGACGAAGCCAAGGAGCCTAACTTCTTCATCCCCGAGAAACTGAAAGCGAGCGGTTTATATACAGCAGGAACTTCCGTGTTGTCGAATGCCTCTAACAACTGCGACGAGTCTGTCATCAGCGTAGGTAGCACCGTAAGCAGAAACGAATGGAAATACTACCAATCTGGCGACAAGACCGCCCAACAGAAGAAGTCGTCACTGACAGGTGCCATACCCAAGATTGGCGACATCAGCGATTTCTCGTCTTACTGTTTGCAGGACGACAACGGCAAGTCTTATCCCACCGTCGTTGCTCCGGGAGAATGCATCTTCGCTGCCTTTAGCATGAACTACCCCTACCATATTTCGCCCAAAACGGAAGAGCCTTATAATGACGTCAAGAATGAATTCTCGCCAGAGTCACAGCAACTCATTTCCGAGCAGCACATCAACACCTTTGGCAGAAAGAACTGGTACGGAAACTATTGGGGCACATCAATGGCATGTCCTCACGTAGCGGGTATTATTGCCTTGTGGATGCAGGCCAACCCAAAGCTCTCCGTCAATCGTATCAAGGAGGTGCTGAAGGAGACTTGTACCAAACTGACTGCAGCCCAATGTCCGTCGAAGCATATCGAGCAGGCTGGCTACGGACAGATTGACGCCTTGGCTGGCTTGAAGAAGGTCATCACAATGACGGGCATTGAAAACCTTGCTGCCGACCGCCATCCAGCAAAGGATGCATCCTTCTATAACCTGATGGGACAAAAGGTCAATGGCACGCAGAAGGGACTTGTCATCTACAAAGGAAGAAAATTCATAAATAAGTAATAAATCATTGACAACAGAAAACTAATGAAAAAGACGATTTGCACTTGCGCACTATTACTCCTTGCGGTGTTCACGGCACAAGCTCAGTTGCGTGAAGGCCACTTCTTTAAATCGCTGGAGGACGAAAACATATCTGCAGAACAGGCCGAACAGTATTTCAGTCAGTGGTTCTCGCTACCTGCCGGTACACAATGGAAACAGATTGGCAGCAATACCGACGAGTTGGGAATGAGTCGCATAGAATACCGACAATTCGTTGATGATATTGAAGTGGAGCACTCACAAATCCTGTTGCACGTGATGGACGGAAAGGTGCAGACCGCTAACGGCACTGTCATGGAACAGCAGCGCACTCCGCAAGCATCGGCAAAGGTACGACGTGGCAGTAAGGCACAGCAGGAAGGCATCACCACTGATCTGTTGGGACGGGAAGTTCTGTTGATAGATACCAACGACGGCTACCGCTATGCCTACAAGACCCTTTCGGCAAACGGTTTGGAGTGGATCTATACCGACGTGGAAACGGAAGAAGTGCTGAAGAGAGTACCCTTGGTAACTTGTCTGAAGAAACCCGAAGGAACAGCCACTACAGCAAAGGGAAAGAGTATCTTCAGCGGCGACGTCACCCTGAACGTGACGAAGACCAACGACGGCAAGACGTGGCTCTATGACCAGGAGCGCAACATCCATACGGCTATTGGAGCCTACCTGCCTACCTATACTCAAATGCAGCAAGCTGGCACTTACACCACCTATTTTCCCCAACCACCATCAGAGATTGAGGATGTCAGCAAGTATCTCGTGGAGAGCGACTTCTGCTCGTATGCGGGCAACGATGGCGGAGACTACAGTGCCTATAAGGCTAAGACTTTGACCATCAACACGCTGTGTGCCATCGACATTTTAGATGACAAGATCAAGGAGATGCAGTTGCCCAAAGAGATCGACCTCGTCATCCGCTTTGGCATGGATGCCGACGGCAAGGCAAGCAACGGACTGATAGAGAAGTGGACGCTCAAAATTGACAAGTTACCCTTCGAGTTAGACCTGTCGTCGTACCAGGAAGTAATTCCGCGAGAAGGCGTCACCATCGACTTTGAGTGTATGGAGGAATGGAATAAGAAATACTCCTTCACCCTGAAACCTGACGCCACAGGATTCTATCTCTTCTCGAACGACTATATCATGGGCTCGCTGGGCTACGAGGCCAGCAGCGACCCAACAGTTGACATTCACTGGGGAATGGCGAAGACCTACGATTTCTACAAGGAGGTCTTCAACCGCAAGAGCTACGACGGGAAGGGCTCACCTATCTATAATTTCACCTATATCTTTGATGACGACATGAAGGCTTTCTTGGCCATTGGTGCCAACAATGCGGCAGCATACCAAAGCTACAAGCCTTACCCGATGATCTATGGCATGGGAGGTTGGGATGAAGACCTGGGCAAACCTAAGTCAAAGCCAGTGGTGGAGCTGAGCGTCCTCAGCCATGAGTTCACCCACATCGTGACGGCTGTGACAGCCGCCCTGGAATATCAAGGCGAGGCGGGAGCCATCAACGAGTCTTTCTCTGACCTGATGGCTATCAGCTGCAAGAAGTGGGTTGAGGGCAACAATGCCAGTTGGGTGATAGGCGGTAAGGGACAGATGATTACCAAACCCAATATGCGCGACATGGCAAACCCCAAGAATAGCGGTGATGCCGGCAAGGACGATGCTTGTCCTGACACCTATCAAGGCACTTATTGGGTTAATACAGCCGAAATCATGAACGACCGAGGCGGCATCCATACCAACAGCGGTGTACAGAACAAGTGGTTCTACCTGCTGACAGATGGTGGCAAGGGAACTAACGACAAGAGCTATGCCTACGATGTGACAGGCATCGGCATAGAGAAGTCGCGCCAGATAGCCTACCGAACGCTGGTACAGTACGCCACCAAGCAATCACAGTATGCCGACATTCGCAAAGCCTCGCTACAGGCTGCCAAAGACCTCTACGGTGCCAACAGCACGGAGGTGCAGACAGTAGGGAAAGCGTGGGATGCTGTCGGCGTCTATGAGAATGGTGACACACCGTCGGGAATCCGTCAAATCGACCAACACCCCGTTGCTAATGGACTCTATTACGACTTGATGGGTCGTCCCGTCAGCCATCCTGCTCACGGAATCTTTATCCTAAATGGCAGGAAAGTAGTGAAATAAATGCGAAAAACGAAGAAAATACAAAGGATTACAATATCTTTATACACATTTTCGGAAAAGTTATCATTCTAATTTGTAACTTTGCAGCGAAAACCATAAAAATGCTAACTTTATGAAGAACTTACTGTCTCTTCTACTATTGATAATGGGCACACTGGCCGCGCAGGCTCAGGAGGATGTTTATAAAGCTGAAATGGACGCTATCGACGCACAGGGCGAAGCCATCATTCAGCAGTATCGTGAACTGATGAAGCAGGATCCTAAGAGCGAGCATCCTGCCACCACAGCAAAAGTTGTACAACTCTCCGAAATGCTGGACTCCCTGAGTGCTGCACAGTTGCAGCTGGTACTCCGCATCATCCGCGAGAACAAGCAGAACGAAATTCCCGTTCCTTACATCAACAGCGCCATGTATGAACTGGGCTACGAAGGTCTTGTGGAAGCTCTTGACCCCAAGGCAGCCTACTACAACAACCCTGAACTGGACAAAGCCAAGGCACTGCTCGCCAGCTACGACAAGCGCAAGCCTGGCACTACGTTCCACGAGCTGACCATGAAGGACATGACAGGTCAGGAGGTAAAGTTGTCACAATGGGTAGGGAAAGGACAATACGTACTCGTTGACTTTTGGGCATCGTGGTGCGGACCCTGCCGTCGCGAGATGCCGAACGTGGTCATGAACTACGAGAAATACCACAGCAAAGGCTTCGAGGTGGTTGGTGTCAGCTTCGACCAGAAAGAAGATGCCTGGATAGCTGCCGTACAACAGATTGGCATGCGGTGGCCACAGATGAGCGACTTGAAGGGATGGAAGTGCGCCGCAGCACAAATCTATGGCATCAGCAGCATCCCTGCCAGCATCCTCGTTGACCCGCAAGGCACTATCGTTGCCGTCGATTTACGAGGCGCTGCATTGGGTAAAAAACTGAAAGAAATCTACAAGGAATAGCCACCACCTAACACCCAACACCTAACACCCAACACCTAACACCTAACACCTAACACCTAACACCTAACACCTAACACCCAACACCTAACCATGCTGAAATTCCTAAGAAACTCCATATCGACACGGCTCAGCCTTATGACAGCAGTCCTGATGATTATCATTTTCACGATAACCTTCGGACTGATGTTCTTCGAGTCGGAACATGTCGTAGAAGAGAAAGCCTTGGGAAAGACAGCACAGATATTGGAAAGTACAGCACTCTACACCGAGAATATACTACAAAAGGCTGAGGTGGCAGCTAACAACATGCGGCATGTGGTAGAGCAACACTTGGACAAGCCCGACAACATGTTTCTGTATAGTCGGCAGATTCTCCAGGACAACCCCAACCTGTTAGGATGCAGCATTTCCTTCGAGCCCTATTACTTCAAGGAGAAAGGAAAATACTTCTCGGCATACTCCATCAACGAAGGCGATACCATCCGCACTGAACAGGAAGGCATGGACAGCTACCAATACTTCACGTTGGACTGGTACACCATCCCCAAAGAGCGGAACAAGCCTTACTGGACAGACCCCTTCAAAGACTATGCCACCGAAGGCATCATCGTGGAAGACATCTTCGCTTCATACAGTCAGCCGTTCTACGACAGCCATCACCAAATTATCGGAACCATATCGGTAGATATCAAACTGGACTGGTTCTCCAGCACCATATCAAAGATAAAGCCCTACCCTCACTCCTACTGCATCATGCTGGACAGAAAGGGCAACTATCTCGTTCACCCCGACAGCACGCAGCTGTACTACAAGGATATCTTTACTTCCGCAGAACAACTCAATGACAAAGACCTGGCGATGCTGGGGCACGAAATGCTGGACGGCAGAAACGGTCACAAGCACATGACTCTCAACGGAGAAGATTGCTACGTCTTCTTCAAACCTTTCAAGAAAACGGGTTGGAGCCTTGCCGTCGTCTGTCCTGAACGCGACATCCTTGCACCTTATTATAGACAGGGAATATATGCACAAATCATTACCACTGTAGGAGTCTTGTGCCTGTTGCTGTTCAGCTGGATGATCACCCAGAAAAGTTTCAAACCTCTTAACTTGCTGGCATCATCGGCACGCAGCATTGCAGACGGAAACTTTGACCAGGTTATTGCCGACACCCAGCGAGATGACGAAATAGGACAGTTGCAGCGCAGCTTCAAAACCATGCAGCAGTCGTTGGCAACCAACATCAACAAGGTGCAACAGGAGACGCGAACTCTCGAACAGCGCAATGCTGAACTCCAAGAGGCTTACCAGCAAGCCCAGGAGGACGAGCAGCTGAAGACGGCTGTGCTGCACTATATGACGAATCAGACAACGATACCGGTTCAGGACATCGCCAACACATCGCAGACACTCTGTGAGCAATACGACCAGATGAGCGAGGAGGATATCAAGAAAACGGTGTTCGACCTCATGGAACACGCAGGAGAAGTGACCCACATGCTCGACGAGATGCTACATGCCGCCCAGCAGGACAGTCAGCAAGCTACAAGTGAAAACGTTCAACCAAACACCTTGCCGTCATGAAAAAGCTGCTGTTCAATATACGTCATTCCTTCTCCGCCCGCCTGAGTCTCAGCATCTTAGGTGTTGCCACCATTATCTTTATGCTGGGCATGGGACTGCTGTTCTACTACTCCAGACAGTCCGTCAGACAGGCAGCCGTCGAAGAAGCTACGCAGATGCTCGACAACATGTCGCAAAGGCTCACCAACGTCCTGAACGAGGTCGAGGTTGCCACCGTCAACACCGAATGGCAAGTCACGCAGCATCTCGTACCCGACTCTATGTTCGCCTACTCTCGACACATCGTTGAGTTCAACCCCAGCATTACTGGGTGTAGCATCTCCTTTGAACCTTATTTCTTCAAAGAAAAAGGAGAGTATTTCTCCGTCTATTCCTATGAAGACCAAGGAGTCATCGCCACCCAGCAAGAAGGTAGCGAACAGTTCCGCTATTTCGACCTGCCGTGGTACAAAGAGGCTGCGACATCACGCAAGGCATGCTGGATAGATCCTTTCAAAGACTACAACCCCGAAGGCATCTACGCCAAGGAAATCATCGTTTCCTATTGCAAGCCACTGATGACTACCGACGGAAAGTTCTTGGGCGTCATCTCTTCCGATGTCTCGCTGAAATTGCTGACACAAGCGCTGGGCGCCGAGAAACGCTATCCGCACTCCTATGCCATGTTTATCGGAAAGTCAGGCAACATCATCGTTTCCACCAATGGCATGCAAGGAAAACCCGACCTCCATCCTGCCAACCATCTCGTGCTGCAGAAACAGCAGCCAGGAACGGAATGGACGTTGGCGGTCATCTGCCCGGAGAGAGACATCTTCCTCCATTCCGACCGTCTCTTCTCCTTTATCACGACTATCATCGTCTTCGGATTGCTCATCATGCTCTTGTTATGCTTTATCGTCATCCGGAAGATGATTGCTCCCCTGCGAATACTGGCAAAAGAGACCAACGCCATTGCTGAAGGACGCTTTGACATCAAGCTGGCTACCAGCGAAAGTACCGATGCCATCGGACAACTGCAGAACAGTTTCTCCATCATGCAATACGCCATCGTCAAACACCTTGACGACCTCAAGCAAATGCAACAGCAGATACAGCAAAGCAACGAAGAACTGACGGTAGCTAAACGCATGGTCGAGGAAGCTGGCAAAAAGAAACTGGCGTTCATGCGCGACATGAGCCACCAGATACGCACACCACTCAACATCATCAGCGGTTTCGCACAAGTGCTGCGCGACAGTCACAGCACCATCACCCCTGAAGAGGTCAAGTCGGTAACACAGGAAATCCTTCGCAACAGCCACGACCTCTCAACCATCATCAGTCACTTAGTGTCGGCAGCCACCATCGAAGGTCTGACCACCATCAGCCGCAACGACCTCGTCTTCACCCTACCCTCAGAACTTTAAGGTTTTCCTTTTGTACGTAAATGTTGGTTTTTGCCAAGTGCAAAGACGGCTTTCGCTTTGTGTAAATACGGCTTTCATCAAGTACCAAAGTAGCTTGTATCGACCTTCCGACTGGAGTCAGAAATGTTTCCGACTTAAGTCAGCAACGTTTCCGACTTAAGTCAGCAATGTTTCCGACTGTAGTCGGAAATACGACTTAGATAGCTTTCGAGCTTGACAAAAGCCAAAAAAGTCGCAAGCTTGAATGGCTTGCGACTCTTTTGAATCATATATTGAGAAGGATTATTTCTTCTCTTCCGCTGCTTTTCCTGCGGGTTTCTTCGCTGCGGGTTTCTTGGCGGCAGGCTTCTTCGCTGCAGGCTTCTTCGCAGGTGCTGCAGCCTTGGGCTGTTCCTCAGCAACAGCTGTGGGATCCAACTGCTCCAAGCGAGCCTTCAGACGAGTAATCTCCTTGTCCTTCATCTCAATCTCGTCACCCTGATTGCGGATGGTCGTGAGCAGGGCGTTCAGCTCGTCGTTCTCAATCTCCTGAGGATAGAGGGCGTTGACACGGTTGATAAAGTCGCCGAGGATGTTCATGTAGTTCGTGAAGGCATCGAACGGACTGCTATAGATACCACGATCCAGTCCTACATTAGAGGGCTTGGTGGTCATGAAGCGGAAGTTGTTGGAAGCCTGCAGGTAGTCCCAGTCCTGATTGATGCGTGGATCGTCGGCAATGCGCAGACGGTCGGCAACGCTGTACAGCTTGTTGAAGGCCTCGCGCTGCATGGCATTTCCCAGCCAGCAGCTGACGTCGCGCTCCTCGTCCACCCAAGACAACGTGTCGGGAACATCGAGATTACCCACGCTCTTCACCTTCATGCAGATTTCAGTAGGTGTAGAGAAGGTGATGCCCTTTTCCTTGGCGCAGGCAGGCAGGGCCTTCAGGAAGTCGAGGATATTGCTCGACAGCGGCTGGGCGATACCCAGTGCGGAGAGTTCCATGAAGATGCCTACTATCTGCTCCTCTTCCGGCAGACGGGCAATGCGATCGATGTAAGCATCGGCAAACAAGGGATAACCTGACCAGTCCGTATTATTGAAACGCAGCGAGATGTCATCGGACAACTCGACGTCGCGCAACAGCAACTTGAGGTTAGGAGCCATGTTGCAGTTATAGACATAGTGTGGCGACTTCCATCCCAGAACGTGCTTGGCACCCTCGGTCAGCATTCCCTTAAAGCCCATGGCGGCAATCTGTGCACCGATGTCGTCAGAGTAGATGAGTGACGAGTTGCGTGCAACGGTAGGTTTCTTACCGAACAGTTCTTCTATCTTGGCAGCCTGCTTCTTCACGTCGAGAGCGAAGGTCTCTTCGTTAGCCAACGATGACAAGCCGTGGCTGTAAGGCTCGGCAAGGAATTCGACACATCCCGTCTGGTTCAGCTCTTGCAGCTTGGCGATGACCTGCGGAGCGTGGAACTCCAGCTGCTCGATACCTGTTCCTGACAGCGAGAAGGCAACCTTGAAATACTGGCCATTGTCGCGAATCATGTCGCTGATGGCATTCAGTGCCGGCATGTAGCTGTGCTCGGCAATGTAACTGATACTACGCTCGTTCTCATAGTCATCGTAGTAGTAATGGTCGGTACCGATGTCGAAGAAACGATAGCGCTTCAGATGAATAATCTGGTGTATCTCGAAATATAAACAAATTGTTTTCATAATTTACAATTTTACAATTTACAATTTACAATTGATTTTGCAATTGGGTTATTTTGTTATTTTACTATTCCCAGCCGAGGGTTCTCTTGTAGAGGGTGGCAATCCATGCGCCGACTTTCTCCCAGGTAATCTGATCGACCTCTTTCTTTCCTTCTTCCTTGAGGTACTTGAAGAGTGACTCGTTGGCACAGATGCTGTAGATGGCATCGGCGAGTGCGTGGATGTCCCAGTAGTCAACCTTGATACAGTTGGTCAGGATTTCGGCACAACCCGACTGCTTGGAGATAATCGTCGGCGTACCGCATTGCATGGCCTCCAAGGGTGAGATACCAAAGGGTTCTGACACCGACGGCATGACATAGACATCGGAATCTTTCAGACACTCATATACTTGCTTGCCGCGCATGAATCCGGGGAAGTGGAAACGGTCGGCGATGCCGCGTTCGGCCGCCAGCTGTATCATGGCATTCATCATGTCGCCCGAACCGGCCATGCAGAAGCGCACGTTGCGGGTGCGGCGAATAACCATGTTGGCTGCCTCGACGAAATATTCCGGTCCCTTCTGCATGGTAATGCGGCCGAGGAAGGTAACGATCTTGTCCTTGCCGGTGTGGTCGGGGCGCGGTATGGCCTGGTACTCCTCGGGCAGCGGATACACGGCGTTGTGAACGGTGAAGCACTTGCGCGGGTCCTGGTGATACTGGTTGATAACCGTCTGGCGTGTCAATTCAGATACGCACATGATGCAATCAGCGTTGTCCATGCCGTTCTTTTCTATGGAGTAGACGGTGGGATTCACCTTGCCACGAGAGCGGTCGAAGTCGGTAGCATGGACGTGGATGCACAGGGGCTTGCCGCTCACCTGCTTGGCATGAATACCTGCAGGATAGGTCAGCCAGTCGTGGGCATGGATAATATCGTAGTCCAAGGTACGCGCCACGACGCCTGCTATAATCGAGTAGTTATTGATTTCCTCGTGCAGATTGCCAGGATAACCACCAGCAAACTCCATAGCACCTAAGTCGTTGACGTGCATGTAGTTGAAGTCTGCATACAGATGGTCGCGCAGACGGAAATAGAGTTCGGGGTCCATGATGTTGCCGACACGCTCACGAACGTAGTCTGCCGAGACGTCGCGCCAAGCGATGGGCACCGCGTTCATTGCCACGATGTTGCAGGCCGAGCGGTCTTCGTCGCCGAAAGGCTTGGGCAGACAGAGGGTGATGTCCATATCTCCCTGGGCATGCAAGCCCTGTGAGATACCATAGTTAGCGGTGGCCAGTCCACCGAATACGTGAGGAGGATACTCCCATCCAAACATTAATACTTTCATATCTTTCTTCTTTTTGGTGTTGGGTGTTGGTTGTTGGGTGATGGTTATTAGCTTATAGCCAACACCTATCACCTAACACCTATCACCTATTTTTGATATGTATATTTCTCCATGAGTTTCACCGAGCGCAGGATCTCAGCAACGTTCATGGCAAACGCCATGGCTCCACGTCCGTGGAAAGGCGGATTGCCGTCGAAGAGTTCGCTGATAGTTCCTAATGCGTGATAGTTCATCTCGTCTTCATAGCCCACCATGTGACGCTCGAGGAACGACAGGCGGGTGCGCTTGTAGAGTTTCAGGCAAGCCTCGATATAGAAGCCTCCCAGCCACGGCCAGGCGGTACCCTGATGGTAAGCGTAGTCGCGCTGTGTCTGCGGACCGACATACATAGGATTGTAGCCGCCGCTCTTAGGTGACAGCGAGCGCAATCCCTTGGGAGTCAGCAGTTCACGGGTACAGATATCGAGTACGCTCTTCTTCTGGTCTTGCGTCAAGGGTGAATAGTCAAAGGCTGCGGGGAATATCATGTTCGGACGAACACTCCAGTCCATCATATTGCCATCGACATAGTCGAGCAGATAGCCATATTCATTCATAAAGGTGTCCACGAACGACTGCTTGCACAGCTCAGCACGCTTCCCCAACTGGTCAGCAAACTTCTTGTCGCCGAATTCTTCTTCCAAAGAGGCACAGAACATCAAGGCGTTATACCACAGAGCGTTGAACTCTACGATATATCCTGAACGGGGAACGACAGGACGCCCGTTGGCGGTAGAGTTCATCCAGGTGATGGCGCGGTCGCGACCGTTGGCATAGAGCAGTCCGTTCTCGTCCAAGCGCATATTGCTGTTGCCACCCTCGATGACGTACTTGACGATGTCCTTCACCAGCTTGCCGTACATCTTGTAGCCCTGCTCGCGACCTACCTCCTTGACATACTGCTGGATAGCCCATACTGCCCACAGGGGGACGTCGGGCTGTTCCATCTCGTAAATCTTGACGCTGAGCGGTTTGTCTTCCATGAACTCGCGCAGTCCCTTCTCGGCAGTCTTCATGACGAGCTCGAAGTAGTCTGTCTCACCAATGGAAAGTGTCAGACCTGGCAGAGAAATAAATGTATCACGCGCGCGAGCCTTGAACCACGGATAACCGGCCAGCAGGTAACGGTCGTCGTTGGGCTGACGGTTGTGGAACTGATGAGCGGCAGCCACCAGACAGTGGAAGAAGCTGTCGCGACCGGGGCGCAGGTCCATCTCCTTCTGGAACAGGGCCTTCAGCTGGTTGCTCTTGATTTCCTTCGTCGAGGCGGCGAAAACGATGCTCTCGCCCTTCTTGATGTCTATCTCGAAATAGCCCGGCACGTACAAGTCTTCATTCGACGCATAGCCGCGCTCCTGCTCTTTCGGATATTCTATGCCGCGATACCAGTCCGGCTGGAATACGAACTCGTTCTTCTTGTTGAACTGCATATACAGGTCGGGGTAGCCGGCATACATGCAGGTCTTGATACCGTTGTCCACCTCGTGATACTCGCGGCTGGCCGTCGAGTTCTCATGAGTGAACTGGCGCACCGAGCGGAAGGCCAGGAACGGGCGAAAGCGCAGCTTCGTGGCCGAGTGGGCATCCTCCAGCGTATAGCGGATCAGGATGCGGTCTTCATAGGCTTGGAAGATGGTCTCCCTTTTTAACAACACGCCACCAACGCGGTAGAGCGTGGTGGGCACTACATCACAAGTAAACTCACGAATGTACTTGTGACCTTTCGGGCTGAAATTGTTCCCCTGATACTTGTGAAGTCCGAGGTTAAACTCTGCACCGTGCTGAATGACCGTACAGTCGAACGACGACAGCAAGACATGGTTCTCGTCATCGAGTTCAGGTACGGGAACGACGAGCAGACCGTGGTACTTTCGTGTGTTGCAATCGACCAGTGTCGAAGCACTATAAGCACCGGAACGGTTTGTTCGAAGCAATTCACGACGCAACGACTCCTCCAGGTTGGTCATTACAGCTTTCTCAAATCGTAAATAACTCATAGTTCCTATTAGGTTTTAATATTTAGTAATACGTTTCAGATTCAAAACACTTTCAAAGGTACACATTTCTAATGTATCCACAAAATAAAAGTCGCATTTTTTTCCAAAAATGCAACTTTTTAATATTTTTTAGTGCTGAGCACTGCTCTTACGGCGGTTTGACTATTCAGGAATCAGGAAGTTGATGACCTCAGGTTGTATGCTGATACGACTGGAACCGTCAAGACGACCAATCAGTCGGCCATCGACACCGACAAAGGCATGCTGCGCCTCTTCTATCATCACTTCGCGAGTACGATAAGGATGAACGCTGCGATGATTCAGGAAGCGTCCTGTCACCAAGAGCCACAGACCTGCAAAGATTTGCGTCATCTCGGCGGGGCAGACCACAGATACGTCCAACAGTCCGCTATAGGGAACGGCGCTGGGCGTCTGACCATAGCCAGGACCAGAGCCCACACACATCGTCATCACCTTGCGCTCGATGACGTCGCTATTGATGCGAATGCGCATCTTGTAGTCCATGCGGTGGAATATCATCAGGAAGATAGACACGATAAACGACAGCGTGCGTGAGCCTAACAGCGAGCGGGTCTGGCGGCGAAGGTTCATCACGTCGGCGATGAGTCCTACGTTGACGCAGTTCAGGAAATAGCGCTTACACTCCACACCCTCCTTGTTGTGATAGTGCAGGCATCCCAAATCAACCTTCCTGACGCGGTGCTTCTTCAGCCAATCGATGGTCTGTTCCAAATTGCCCTCCTTAAAGTCCCAGTAACGGGCAAAGTCGTTCATCACACCGTTGGGAATCACGCCCAGTGCAATACTGTCGCGCACCTCACGGTCTTGCTGCATCAGGCAGTTGACGGCATCGTTCAGCGCCGAGTCCCCTCCTACCACGATGATGGTTTTATAGCCGTTGTTGATGAGCATGTTCACCAGACGCTCGACACTGTCGGTCGATTCGCTCTGCACAAAGTCATACTCTATGGCACGCTGATCCAGCACGTACTGTATCTTCTCGCGCTGCTTACGACTGTTGCCTTTAGGACAGTAAAGGATGCCCCATTTTGATTTACAATTTTCCAATTTACTATTTACAATATTATAATCAAGGTGAATTACAGTTATTGTTGCAACTTAATCAGTGCCAGTATCTCGCCGACCTTCTCGTCCATCGGCTGCATGGCGTCAATCCAATGAATCACGAAACCGCGACGCTCCATTCCCCTGAACCACGTCATCTGCCGCTTGGCAAACTGGTGGATAGCTATCTCGAGACTGCGGAACATCTCGTCGTAGGTAGTCTGCCCTGTCACGTACTCCGTCACGTACTTATATTCCAGTCCATAATAGATGAGGTCTTCGGCGGGAATACCCTCAGCGAGCAGTCCCCTCACCTCCTCCACCATACCGTTCTCCAGTCGTTGTCGCAGGCGGCGGGTAATCTTTGCCCTGCGCTCTTCACGGTCTATATTGACACCAATGACAAGACTGTTCACGGGCGGCAGTTCGCGTCGAGGCATGGGATTCAGCAGGTTATACTGTTCTATCTCGATGGCACGGATGGCCCGCTGTGCCGTATCCACGTCGGTGGTGTTATGCATCACGGAGCCGCTTTTCTCCTTCAGCTCACGAAGCATACTCGTCAGTTCCTCTAAGGATTTACCTTCCAAGCCGGCCCTCAACTCAGGATTCTGAGGAACGGGCGACAACTGATATCCTTTCAGCACAGCCTCGATATAGAGCCCTGTACCTCCACAAAGAATAGGCGTCTTCCCCCTGCTGACGATGTCGTCGTAAGCCTGCTGGAAATCTTGCTGATACTGAAACAAGTTGTACTTCGTGCCAGGCTCGCAGATGTCGATAAGGTGACAGGGGATGTCAACGGGAAAACCGTTGACCACAGGATGATAGTCGTCCAGATCCTTACCCGTGCCGATGTCCATGCGCCGGTACACCTGACGGGAGTCGGCAGAGATTATCTCTGCTCCCACCTCGCCATGTACGAACGGCAGCGCCAAAGCCAAAGCCGCTGCTAACGGTGTCTTTCCACTCGCCGTCGGTCCGAGTATGGTAATCATCTGCTGCATTTCTTCTGCAAAGGTACGATTTTTTTTCTAATTCCTCCCTATTATTCTTTATTTTTTCGTAACTTTGGCTATAAAATAGCCGAACTTACTCCGTCTCGGCAAAAAAAAGAAAAATTCTTTTGTTTTGCTCTCGACTTTTCGTAACTTTGCACCTTGAAACAACAAAAACATAGATAAACGGGATGAAGATTCTACTGTTGGGCAGTGGCGGTCGTGAGCACGCACTGGCCTGGAAGATTGCTCAGAGTAAAAAGTGTGAGAAGCTGTATATCGCTCCTGGCAATGCAGGAACGGGTGAATGCGGAGAGAACGTAGAAATGAAGGCTGACGACTTTGAGGCCATCAAAGCGTTCTGTGTAGAGAAAGCCATCGACATGGTGGTGGTTGGCCCCGAGGTGCCGCTGGTCAAGGGCATCTACGACGATCTGAAGAACGACATCCGCACACAGCATATACCGGTCATCGGTCCTTCGAAGAAGGGTGCCGTGCTGGAAGGATCGAAAGACTTTGCCAAGGCATTTATGATGCGTCACCATATTCCCACGGCGCGCTACGAGACCTTCGACGGCACCAGACTGCAAGAAGGTTTGGCCTTTCTGGAAACCCTCCAGCCTCCATACGTGCTGAAGGCCGACGGTCTGTGTGCTGGCAAGGGCGTGCTGATTCTTCCTACGCTCGAAGAAGCCAAGCACGAACTGAAGCAGATGCTGGGCGGTATGTTCGGTAATGCCTCCAGTCGCGTGGTCATCGAAGAGTTTATGAGCGGCATCGAGTGCTCCGTCTTTGTATTGACGGACGGCGAGCACTACCAGATACTGCCCGAGGCGAAGGACTACAAGCGCATCGGCGAGGGTGATACCGGACTGAACACCGGCGGCATGGGCAGCGTCAGTCCTGTTCCTTTTGCTACCAAAGAGTGGATGCAACAGGTGGAAGAGCGCATCATCCGTCCTACCGTGGAGGGTCTGAAGGAAGAAGGTATCGACTACAAGGGCTTCATCTTCTTCGGCCTCATCAATGCCTGTTCTTGTCCTAACAAACCTAAGAAGGCCACATACGAGCCAAAGGTTATCGAATACAACTGCCGCATGGGTGACCCTGAGACGGAAACGGTCATGCTGCGTCTCAAGACAGACATTGTGGACTTGTTCGAAGGTGTTGCCAACGGCACACTGGACCAATACACCATTGAGTTCGACGACCGTGCCGCCGTCTGCGTTATGCTGGTCAGCGGTGGCTATCCCGAGGAGTACATCACGGGCTTCCCTATCAAAGGTCTTCCATCACCCAACACCCAACACCCAGCACCCAACACCCAACACCCAGCACCCAACACCCAACACCCAACACCCGACACCGTCATCTTCCATGCCGGAACAAAGATGAAGAACGACAAGGTCGTGACCAGCGGTGGTCGCGTGCTGGCAGTCAGCAGCTATGGTAAGGACAAGAGCGAGGCTTTGCAGCGCTCGTTCGACATGGCTCAACAGATTGACTTCCAAGACAAGTACTTCAGGAGAGACATCGGAGCAGATTTATAACGGCTCATGATCAAGAGACTACAGAACAAGATAGCGGAAAGCAGACTGGCACTGCCCTTCATGGTGGTATATGCCTGTCTGATATGGTTGGCTGCCGGTTTGGTGAGCAACGGCTGGTGGCTCCAGTTCGGTTGTTTTGCCACGAGCTGCTACCTGATGGCAACCATGAACAATGTTCACGTATTGCTGCGCATCTATTCACGGATGGTGTCGTGCGTCTTCATTGCCCTGAGTTGTGCTGCCTGTTTTCTCTTTCCCTCGCTGAACGGTGCCGTCACGGAGATATGCATGATAGCCTGCCTGCTGCTTTGGTTTACCAGCTACCAAGACCGTGAGGCTTCAGGGCGCACCTACTATGCCATGCTATTTTTAGGCATCGCCAGCATGACATTCGTCGAAGTGCTATGGCTGCTGCCCATGATGTGGGTGATGATGTACACAAACCTGATGTCGCTGTCGTGGAAGACGTGGATGGCCTCTCTGTTGGGAGTCCTGACACCCTACTGGGCATGGTTCTGCTGGCTGCTTTACTACGGTAGTCTGTCAACGCTGACAGACCACTTCTCACAACTGGCGACGACGCCCACCTTTAGCATCGCTCAGTGGACAGAGGACATTCCTTCCCTGCTGATGCTGTTGTTGGTATTCGTCATGGCAGCGATAGGCACTACCCATTTTATCCGAAAACATGCTGATGACAAGATTCGCATTCGCATGCTCTATGCCATCTTCATCTGGATGGATGCCGTCACCCTGCTGATGCTGTTGCTGATGCCACAGCATTACGACACGCTCATCCGTCTGATGGTGGTCTTCACATCACCTCTGATGGGACATTACATCGCCCTAACGAGAACCCGTGTGACTGACATCACCTTCAAAGTACTGGCAGTCATCATCCTGGCAATCACCTTCTATCATCTCTGGCTATGGAATACATCATCTCCCTCCTGATCAGCTATGGCTATTGGGGCATGCTGATAACCGCTTTCATCGCCGGTTCCTTCTTCCCCTTCAGCAGCGAGGCAGTCATGACAGGACTGCTGGCAGCAGGATTAGACCCTTGGGGGCTGATCATCTACGGAACCATCGGCAATGTGGCTGGCGGCATGTTCAACTACTTTGTGGGACGCCAAGGCCGGTTGGAATGGATAGAGAAATATCTGCATGTCAAGCAGAAGGACTTAGACCGTGCCACACGCTTTATGGCTGGACGAGGAGCCTGGATGGGATTCTTCGCCTTTATTCCTGTCTTGGGTTCTGCCATCACCATTGCCTTGGGACTGATGCGTGCCAACATTCCTATCTCGCTGACAAGCATGGCCATCGGCAAATTCCTGCGTTACGTTCTGCTCATCTATGGTGCTCAGTTGTTCATATAACACAGGAGGTACATAGCATGGAAACCGCTTCAATGGTTAAAAAACAATAATGGTCAACGCCCAATGGGGTGTGTTCCACAGAAAAGAGTTACCTTTGCAGATTGGAATTATAAAAATATATAAGAACGCGTATAAGTAATGAAACAATTCAGAATCGTGGACAACGTCATGGGCTGGCTGGCATTTGCCATTGCCGCCATTGTCTATTGTTCCACCATTGAGCCGACAGCGTCCTTCTGGGACTGTCCGGAATTTATCTCTACAGGCTACAAACTCGAAATCGGACATCCGCCGGGTGCTCCTTTCTTCATGTTGACGGCCAACCTGTTCTCACAGTTTGCAAGCGATCCCAGCCATGTAGCTTACATGGTAAACATGATGAGTGCCCTGCTCTCGGCAGCAACCATTCTGTTCCTGTTCTGGACCGTCTCGCACCTCACCCGTCGGTTGCTTATCAAGCAGGAGGACTTCCGGAATGCCACCTCGCTGAAGGACATCCCCCTATACAAGTGGATAGCCATTGAGGCTTCTGCCATGGTGGGCGCTTTGATTTACACCTTCAGCGACACCTTCTGGTTCTCGGCAGTGGAAGGCGAGGTCTATGCCTACTCCTCAGCCTTTACGGCAGTGGTGTTCTGGCTCATTCTGAAATGGGAGGACCATGCCGACGAGCCGCATGCCGACCGCTGGCTGGTGCTCATCATGTACATGACGGGCCTCTCCATCGGTGTTCACCTGCTGAACCTGCTGTGTCTGCCTGCCATCGTGCTGGTGTATTACTATCGCAAATTCCCCACGGATGACCCCAAGCGCGACCTGAAGGGCAGCCTCATCGCCCTGTTCATCTCCGTCGTCATCCTGGCTGCCGTGCTTTACGGTGTCGTGCCAGGCATCGTTCAGGTGGGTGGCTGGTTCGAGCTGTTGTTCGTCAACATCTTAGGTTGTCCGTTCAATACGGGCGAGATTGTCTATATCTTCCTGCTCATCGGCATCATGGTTTGGGCAATCTATGAAACCCAGCGCTCAACCAACGTGAAGCGCCAGAACATTGCGTTTCTGGCAGCCCTTGCCATGCTGGGTATTCCGTTCTACGGACATGGCTGGAGAGCCGTCATCATCGGTATCGTAGTCATGGCTATCCTGTGGTTCGTGCTGAGTTATAACATCAAGCCAAAAGAGAAAGGCCAAAAGCCAACGGCCTTGGTCAGCGCCCGCGTCAAGAACACGTCGCTGCTCTGCATGCTGATGCTGATGATTGGCTACTCGTCATACGCCCTCATCGTCATACGCTCGTCTGCCAATCCGCCCATGGACCAGAACTCACCAGAGGACATCTTCACCCTGGGAGAATACTTAGGTCGTGAGCAGTACGGACAGCGCCCCCTACTCTATGGTCAGGCTTACTCCTCACAGGTAGCACTGGAACAGGACGGTGAATACTGCAAGCCCATGATGACTCATGGAGACCCCGTCTGGCAGCGTAAGGAGAAGGCTTCGCCCGACGAGAAAGACGAATACTTTGTAGTACGTACCAAAGACGAATATATCTATGCTCAGAACATGCTGTTCCCCCGTATGTACAGCTCTGCACACCGTGATGCCTACGAGAGCTGGATGGGAGGCATCGACTGCACGGAGTCTGAGTTCGACCGCTGTGGCGAGATGATTACCGTGCGGACTCCAACGCAGGTTGAGAATCTGCGATTCTTCATCTCCTATCAGTGCAACTTCATGTATTGGCGCTACTTCATGTGGAACTTTGCAGGACGTCAGAACGACCTGCAGGGTAACGGCGAACTGGAGCACGGCAACTGGCTGAGCGGTTTCCGCTGGTTGGACGACTGGCGTCTGGGCGACCAAGACCTGCTTCCTGACGAGCTGAAGGAGAACAAGGGTCATAACGTCTATTACATGCTTCCACTGCTCTTGGGACTCATCGGTCTGTTCTGGCAGTCTTTGGCGAAACATCATGGCAGCATCAGCGACCAGACAGGCATCCGCCAGTTCTGGGTAGTGTTCTTCTTGTTCTTCATGACGGGACTGGCCATCGTGGTCTATCTGAACCAGACACCCATGCAGCCTCGTGAACGTGACTATGCCTACGCCGGCTCGTTCTATGCCTTCGCCATCTGGTGTGGCATGGGCGTGGCAGCCATCATAGAAATAATCAGGGAGAAGTTAAAAGTGAAAAGTGAGAAATTTGCTACCGCATTGGCTTGCATCGTCAGTATCGCCTGTCTGCTGGTACCTGTCCAGATGGCCTCACAGAACTGGGACGACCACGACCGCTCAGGGCGCTATACCTGTCGCGATTTCGGTCAGAACTATCTGATGTCGCTGCAGCAAGAGGGCAACCCCATCATCTTCACAAATGGCGACAACGACACCTTCCCCTTGTGGTACAATCAGGATGTCGAGGGTGTTCGTACCGATGCCCGTGTCTGCAACCTCTCCTACCTGCAGACCGACTGGTATATCGACCAGATGCGCCGTCCTGCCTACGACTCTCCCAGCGTTCCCATCTCTTGGGAGCGTATCGAGTACTGTTCCGGTACGAACGAATACGTCACCATCGACCCACGGATGAAGGACATCATCAGTGAAGTGACGAAGCAATATCCGAAGGAAGCCCAAGAGCTGTTTGGCGACCATCCTTACGAGTTGAAGAACGTGCTGAAGTACTGGATTCGCGGCCAATGGAAGGACAACCAGAAGCAAATCCTGGAGATGCTCTTCGGCAAGGACAACTACAGCCACATCATTCCTACGGACACGCTCTATATGACTATTGACAAGGAAGCCGTCCGCAAGAGTGGCATGCTGATTGCCAGCGACTCCATCCCTGACAAGATGGTCATCTCGCTGAAAGGCAAGCGCGCCCTCTACAAGGGTGACCTGATGATTCTGGAGATGCTCGACCAGTGCAACTGGCAACGTCCTATCTATGTGGCTGTCAGCGTTGGCGACGACAACTACATCAACTTGGGCGACAACGTCATCACCGAAGGTCTTGCCTACCGCATCACACCGTTCACCACACAGCACGACGGCAAGCCGCTGCCAGGAGTGAAGAACTTCGATACGGAGCGTACCTACGACAACATCATGCACCGCTTCAAGTTCGGCGGTCTGGAGCAGCGTGGCATCTATCTCGACGAGACGGTGATGCGCATGTGCTATACCCATCGCCGCATCATGAGTCGTCTGGCCGTGGAGCTCATCTACGAAGGCAAAGACCAGAAAGCCCGTGAGGTACTGAATTATGCCACGAAGATGATTCCTGACTACAACGTTCCTCACAGCTACGCCTCTGGCTCTATCGACATGGCTCGTGCCTGGGCATCTATTGGCGATAAGCAGAAGTCGCTGGACATCGTCAACAAGATGTGGAAGAATGCCACGCAGTATGTCAAGTGGTACTGCTCGTTAGTCGGCTATCGTTTCGAGAGTTCCAAGAACGACGTGCTGGTACAAATGTACATCCTGCAGCAGCTCAATGCGCTGACCACTCCGTTAGACAAAGGGCTTGCCGAGAAGCAGTTGGACGAGCTGGACGCCCTCGCCAAGCTCTTTGAGCAGCGAGGTGGAAGCTTTTATGAAGATTAGTAGGGCCCATCCCCTCCCGAGGGGAGGGGGAAAGAGTTGAGAGTTGAGAGTGAAGAGTTGAGAGTTTAGGGTATGTTTATCGAGCAACCGGCAATCTGGATGCGATGGCTATATCCCAATGCGCTATGGCGGATGGACCATCAGGACAGGTCAGTATATCTGACCTTCGACGATGGTCCCATACCCGAGGCTACGCCCGAGATTCTGGACATACTCGACCGCTACCAGGTAAAGGCGACGTTCTTCATGGTTGGCGACAACGCCCGTAAATTCCCGGAACTGCATCAGCGTGTCGTTGATGCGGGTCACCGCATCGGCAACCACACCCACAACCACATCAGTGGCTTCCGCTACTCTGTCCACGACTACAGCTACAACGTGGAGAAGGCGAACGCTTATCTGCATACAGACTTGGTGCGCCCTCCTCACGGCTGGATGCGACTGGACCTTTACGCCCTGTTGTCGCGTAAGTTCAAGATTGTAATGTGGGACTTGGTGACGCGTGACTACTCAAAATACACCACTGCCGAAGACGTGGTGAACAACGTGAAGCGCTACGTTCGCAGCGGCAGCATCATCACCTTCCACGACTCCGTCAAGTCTATAGCAAAATTACGCATAGCCCTGCCGCAAATTATTGAATGGTTGCGCGATCAGGGCTATGCGTTTAAGACTTTTGAGAAATCCTCTCTTATAATTAACGGCTGACGCTACTTCGCTACGATGCGTTGTACGCGCTGTGTTCCGTCGCTGAGCGTCTCACGGATGATGTTCAGTCCGTGTTGCAGGTGCTGGTGCTGCCGACCGTCCGCCGTGAAATAGCTGCGGCGCATCACGGCGGCAGTAGTCTTTGGAGCCTGTATGCCAGTAGGATTCTTTGAGGAAGCCTCTTCACCCGTCACTCCGAAGATACTGATGCACTTGACCGTCACCGTCTTTCCGTCGTTGACACGGCTGGTTTCAGCGGTAATCGTTGCCACGCCATCAACAATCACCAGATAACATTGTGCAAAACCTGTCTGGTCAGCCCAAGAGATGTTATCGTTATTGACGTAGATGGCAGGAGCCGGCAGAATAAATGCCTGCCAGTCGGCATCCCAGTTGTCGGCACCGCGCAACATGTAGTCGAGCTGGTAGCTGTCTGCTTCCACCTTGCCGAGGACAGCCTTGCTGGTGCAGCTCTTGCCTTCTGCCGAAAAGGTTGTCTTGCGCTGGCTGAGGTCGAGAGGTGTGCCGCTGGCATCCACGGTGTTACACTCTGCCATCTGTACGGGCAGTCCACCCATGTCTGACCAGCCTTCGGGATAGATGCTGACGCCTTCAGTCAGTTGTGTATCAATGAAGGTGACCATGGGCTTCTCCTTCCAGGGGCGTCCTAAGTAGGTGGTAAGACCTGGCGTCTGGGCGGTGATAACGTTGTCACGGAATACATAGCCGTAGGTGGCGCCGCCTTCCTGTGCCGGAGCGACGATCCATCCTCCCGAAGCTACGATGTTCAGCGTATCGCTGTCGAAGAACACCTCACCCGTGCCATAGATAAAGTCTGTACGTCCACTGATTTTACTGTTGCGTACCAGGTTACGGTACTTATCCTTGTTAGCCGTTCGGTAGGTATCCTGATAACCGTCAAGGTTGCAGTTGGTGATGCTGATACGGTCACCGTTGGTATAGATGGCTACTGCCTGCTTATCGGTACGAGTATTGCGAATGGTCAGGTTGTCGAACGACACGTCGTTGCCCGTCACATTGATGGTGGCAGCCTTATCGACGCCTCCGTCATCCGTATTGGTCTTGTCATCCCAGATGATGGTATTGCGCTTGTCCTGTCCCACCAGGTGGATGTTTGCCTTGGTAATGGCAACATGTCCTTTGTATTCACCCTTTCTTATAAATATATAATAAGGTGTACCATCGGCAGGTGCAGCATCCACGGCAGCCTGCACGGTGGTATAGGCTTCGCCTTCGCCAACGATAGCGTTGAAGCCAGTGAAGAGGGCTGTGTGCTGGTGCTTGGTGTACTTCGTGGCATCAATCTGGCGGTCGGCGACACCATTGAGGAACAGCTCCAGATTCGAGTATCCACTCTCTGTCAGCGCCCGTCCGTCGGCAGGATCGTTGGGGTTCAGTCCCACTTCCGTCTCGTAGGCGTCAGGCAGTCCGTCGCCGTCGGTATCTGTCACCTGAGCATCGAAGCTGTTGCCCTGCAGACGGGGGAAGAACGTGACGTCTATCTCCTTGTCGTCCTTTGCCTCATCGCCCATATAAAGCGCTGCCAAAACGTCGTGGTCTTGCAGCGTGATGTCCGTGGGTGAGTCGATGACACCCAACTTGGCACCACGCTCGCCGCCAAACTGCGGATCTATCTCGCCAGCAGCCTCCTGCAGGACACGGGCATCGTTCTCGTCGTAGCGAGGCAGCGAGGCACCAGCCTGTTTGACGACCTTATCGTAGGCCTCGTCGGCAGTATCGTAGTTCTTGATGGTCAGCTCATAGCCTGCGGGCAGCGACTTCAGCAGTTTCTGGTCGTAGATGTCCTGTGTATATCCTGCCGACCACATGGCAATAGCTCGCTCACGCTTGTTGCTGGTATCGAGGAAGCCGTAGTAGTTGTCGGCATTCACTTTCTCTAACACCTCGTCGCTCCAACGGGCTTCCGAGCGTGCCCACTTGCTGCCCGTCTCGAACTTGTTACCGCTGAGATACCACTCGCCCAACTGGTTGATGTTTTCACCTGTTGCTGTTACGAAGTGGCGGGCATAGCCGGTTCCATCCTTCGTCAGGGGGCCTGGCTTGTAGTAGTTGTTGATCATGTAGGTGCGGTTGTAGTCGCCCTCCACTCCGGTAGAGCACTCGCCGCCATAGACGGAGTTATGTGTTCCCCAGTTGAAGATGACGTTGTTGATGAACTCCGCATCCACGTGGCGGTCATGGGTATTGTCGCGAACACCGTTGAATCGTGGCGCACGGCTGACACAATGGGCAAAGAGACAGTGGTGCATCGTGCCGTGCTCGCCACCCCACTGAGCGCCGTAGGCACGGGCACCCTTAGAGTTGCGCGAGTTGTAGAGGGGTTCTTCGAAAATACACCACTGCACGGTGGTATAGTCGCAGTCGTACATCGTCAGGTTTTCCTCCATCGACCAGGCGAAGGTACAGTGGTCGAGGATGACGTTGTTGACGTTCTCTACGTCGAGTTCCGACATGCTCTTGTTAGGCAGATCACCGGCACGGAAGCGGATATGGCGAACAATGCTATTCGAGGGCAGTTTCATCTGGTGTCCTCCTATGCAGATGCCACCGCCTGGCGCTGTCTGTCCGGCAATGGTCAGATTGGGTTTCAGCCCTGAGAGTCGTGAGGTGAGGTAGATAGTACCACTTACCTTGAAGAGCACCGTTCGTGGCGTGTCGTCGCCAGACTTCACTGCCCAGCGGAACGTTCCCTCCACGAGGTTATCATCGGCACAGTCGTCCAGTCTCGTAACGTAATACACCTTCGAGCCACGGTCATCAATGGCGCGGCCACCGGTGGTGAAGCGCCCATAGCCCTCAGCACCAGGGAAACTGACGAGGTCGGGGTTATAGTGTTCCTTCTCCTTGAAGACGGCTTGCAGCGTCATATCGTTGTTAATGGTAAAGGTGTAGCTACGACTGGAAGACACCTGCTGTCCGTTGCCGTCCTGCCAGCAGACGAACTCGTTTCCTTTTTCAGGAACTGCTGCTACGGTAACCTCAGAACCAGAGGTGTATTTCCGAGTGTCTTCGCTGACCACCTGGCCTTGAGTAACGAAACTGACTGAGCCCTTACCTTCTTTCACTTTAAGCGTCAGACTACTGGCTGCCAGTGCTTCGAACTTGGCGACTACCGTCATATTTGTTTCGGCAGTCTTGAACGTGAAGCTGCTCATATCGGTACCTTTCAACTCGCTATCGATATACCAGCCCACGAATCCGTAACCTGGATTGGCCTGAGCAGATACGGTCATGTTATAACCCGAGAATGCAGAAGTGCTAGTCTTCTTCTGACCACTCAGCAAAACGTCTCCTGCTCCAGCGGGATCTACTTGGAACGTCACGGTAATAACGCCCGTCACTTCATGAATGGCAGCCCACGCAATGGCAGTCACGCTGGTCAGCAGCACAGCCATCAAAATCAAAGTTTGTCTTTTCATATCCGTTAGTAATTGTTTCAGTTTTCTATATGATTATTGTCTGATTCTTTTGGATAATTATGTAGCCCAAAATCACGAAAAACTATTGGAACATCTGCAGTAAAACATCTTTTAGGTCTTCCTTCTCCTTATTTGAGAGTACAGCAATCTTGTTCTTTAATCTTGACTTGTCGATTGTTCTTATTTGGTCTGTAGCGATCTCACCTTTTTTATCTAACAAAGTACATTCTACGCGAAAAGGGTAATGATGTATAGAAGAAGTTATAGGTATAATAATGACCGTTCCAAGATGCTGGTTTAATTCATCAGGACTAACTATTACACAAGGGCGTATCTTTTGCATTTCCGCCCCCTTTGTAGGATTCAAATCTACCCAGTAAATCTCAAACTGCTTCACCATACGACATCTTTCATATCTTCATCAGCAAACACGTCATCTGCCAACAACGCGTCATCACCATTGCGGTGGGCTGCTTCGGCGGCTACTGCCCACCCCTTACGAGGATGAGCTTGGATGTTTGTTGAAAGGAAAATCCACACTTTCTTCAATAGCTTTGTGTCCTTGTCGTCAATCTGATTTATCAAGTCAAGTGACGACTGCTTCATTTTAACTGATGTCATCTGCTCTTCATTTATTTCTCGCCTGCAAAGATAAACACTTTTCCCTTAACTTCCAAACTTTCGGGCAAAAAAAGTAGCGGCACTCGCGTGCCGCCACTCTATTTGTTTGTTATTCTACTCCTTTCCCTTGGGGAGGGGACGGGGGTGGGCATTACTTCACGATGAACTTCTTACCGTTCTGGATGACCATGCCCTTGAAGGCACCGTTCACCTGCTGACCAGCGAGGTTGAACATAGCAGCGTTAGCCTTCACCTCAGCAGCCTTGACGGTCTCAATGCCTGTAGGCTTGGTGAAATCAGCCTCAACATCGGTAGGAACAGCACCACCGCAAGCCTCAGCAGACATATTAGTTGTACCGAAAGCCACAACAGAACCTCTGATGTCAACGTTGGTTGCCTTGCCACTTTCGTTAATAACTGCTGCAAACTCAGGAGCCAACACCTTGGTACCACCCATATCAACTACTGCAACATAGTCCTCGGCTACTCCATTGTTAGGAGTGAAAGTGTAGCCACCGAAGCCTAACTGTGAAGTCTGCTGATAAATGTAGTAGCTCTCATTGGCAGAAACATTCAAAGAAATCCAACCCCAAACAGGCTGGTTGCCTAATTCAATGACATATTTGTTAATAGGATCCTTCGATTCTCCTGCACGCTTTGCATTTTCATCATCTACACGCTGTTTGATATCGGCTGCTGTTAAATACCTAGGAACAGAAACCTCCTTCTCGTCGATCATTTTCGTTTCATTCTGACCGTTCACATAACCTTCGAAAGAATAATCTACATAAGGCTCCAAAGGCTTACCGTCAGAAGCCTTAACGACAAAGGTCTTACGGTTACCCTTGTTGACCCATGTATTGAACTTCAACACCCCATCCACCTTCGGAGTGAGCTTGTAGTACAGACCATAAGCAGGGGCACCTGTCTGACCATTCTCATAATCAATGTAGGTGTAGGCAGGGCGAGTCATATACTGCGCCTGGTTTTCACTGTAGAAATACTCAGCAAGGAGTGTGGCATAACCGTTACCAGTACCCATCAGGAAGAGCATGTCGTTGTTGTCATTGTCCTTCTTGTTGTTACCATTAGTCCATGTAATGTCACCCCATGTAATACTCTTACATTCGTAAAGGCCGGGCTCATGATCCTGTGCATTCACTGCTACGGCGAACATTGCCATAGCGACAAGCGTAAAGATTTTCTTCATAATTGTAATTGTTTAAAATTGTTAGTAATTATAAGTTGTTTGTTCTCAATTTACGCTGCAAATATAGAGATTATTTACGAAACCTCCAAATATTTTAACGATTTTGTGTAATTAAGACGCTTAAAACACAAAAATGTCATCAAAAAACTTGGCAATAACGTTCTTTTTTCATAATTTTGCAGACCTAAAACTATAGTTCATCACAAAATGAATACCAACGACAAGGCAGAACGATACCGGCAACTGGTACAGCAGATAGCGGCACTGGTGGAGGGCGAGACGGACATGACCGCCGTCATGAGCAACGTGGCGGCAGCCATCCACACGGAGATGGGGTTCTGGTGGACAGGCTTCTACCGCGTAGTAGATGGCGAACTGCTGTTAGGACCGTTCCAAGGCCCTGTGGCGTGTATGCACATCGGCTACGGCAAGGGCGTCTGCGGCACAGCGTGGCAGCGAGGCGAGACGATTGTCGTGCCCGACGTGGAGCAGTTTCCAGGACACATCGCCTGCAGCAGTGCCTCGCGGTCGGAGATTGTCGTTCCTATATATAATAATAAGGTACGCCGTGTGATAGCTGTACTCGACATCGACAGCGAGCGGCTGGCAGCATTCGACGATACCGACCGCCAATACTTAGAAGAAATATGCCAAATCATAGCCCAACGATGACAACAGACAGTCAGTGGGTGGCTTGCTGGGGCAACGCCACCTCTATCAGCAACCGGCGGGAGGCCGTCTATGCCAAAGACCTCACGCTGCGCTATCCCATCAGGATGTGCTTCAGCGGCACCATGCTGCGCTTCCGCTTCTCCAACCTCACCGGCACGGAACCCGTGACGCTGGACAAGGTATTTGCCAACCACGTCGCCGTGACCTTCGGCGGCCAGAAGAGCGTCACCCTGCAGCCTGGCACGGAGACGGAGAGCGACGCCATCAGCATGGCGGTGAGAAGCGGCGACACAGTAGAGGTGAGCATGTATATGGCAGGCTACACGCAGATGAACAGCGGAACCTTCGTCACAGGACCTCTCTCGAAGGGTTACTACGCCTACGGCGACTATGCCGACGCCAACGTACTACCGCAGGACTTGAGTCGCAGCACCAACTGGTTCTACTTCCTCAACACCATCGACGTGCTGACGTCAAAGGACAACCGAGCCGTCGTGTGCTACGGCGACTCCATCACCGCACAGTCGTGGCCCGACTACCTGGCGCAGATGGTCTTCGGCACGAACACCGCCATCATACGGCGAGCCGTCAGCGGCACACGCATCCTGCGACAGTACGACTGCATCACCTATCAGGCATACGGCTTGAAGGGTGCCACACGCTTCCCCATCGAGATGAATGTGGCTGGCGCCACGGACGTCATCATCCAGCACGGCATCAACGACATCATTCACCCCGTAGGCACCGACGTCAACCCCTTCCGCCCATGGAGCGACCTGCCGACGGTCGAGGAAATGGAGCAAGGCGTCGAGAACATCTATGTCCGTCCTGCCAAGGAGCAAGGACTCCGGGTGTGGAGCGGCACACTACTGCCCATCTACGGCTGGCGCACCTACAACGAGGAGCGCGAGACGATGCGCCAAGCCTTCAACGAGTGGCTGCGCACATCGCCCCTCTTCGACGGCTGCATCGACTTCGACAAGGCCGTCCGCAGCAACAGCAATCCCAAGGCCTTTGCCGACGGCTACGACAGCGGCGACCACCTGCACCCCAGCGAGCGAGCCTACGAAGCCATGGCACGCACCGCCGCCCAATATTTTTAATACTTTTTTAAAAAAATCACTATGGAACAGAACAGCATCAAGAAGCGAGTCGTAGGCGTTGATATCGGCAATGCCGTAACCACCTACGCCATCGTTGACGTCCGTGGCAACGTGATAGCCCACGACCATTTCCTCACCACCGACTATCCCAACATCAACAAATACGTTGAGAAACTGGCGGAGAGCATTCTCACCATGGCCGAAGCTCAAGGCGGCTACGAGACCATCCGCTCTGTAGGCATCAGCTGCCCCAGTGCCACCTACGCCTCAGGATGCATAGAGAATGCTGCCAACCTGCCGTGGAAAGGCGTCGTACCCTTAGGAGCCATGCTGAGGGACCAGTTAGGCATGGCTGTAGCGTTGGGCAACGATGCACACAACACCGCCCTGGGCGAGAAGATGTACGGTTGTGCCCACGGCATGAAAAACTTTATCGTCCTCAACATCGGCATCGGACTGGGCAGCTGCTTCTTCTCCGAAGGTCACGAGCACTCGGGAGCCCACGGCTATGCTGGCGAGATAGGGCACACCTGCATTGAGGAGAACGGTCGCCCCTGTCCCTGCGGACTGAAGGGCTGCTTGGAGGCATACGTCGCTGCGGCAGGCATCGTGCAGACCGCCCGCGAACTGATGCAACAGACGGACACTCCCTCGAGGATGCGCAACATAGAGACGCTGAATCCGAAAATCATCACCGAGCTGTGCGACGAAGGCGACACACTGGCCATAGAGGTGTATCGACTCACCGGCAACTACTTCGGAAGAGGACTGGCAACCTACGCCAGCATCGTTAACCCTGAAGCCATTATTATTACTGGTGGCGTATCGCATGCCGGCCACTGGCTGCTCGACCCCACCTGTGAATCGTTCGAATGCCACGTGTTCCGTAACATGAGCGGCAAGGTGCGCATCATGCTCTCCGACCTGGACGATGCCGAACGCGACGTGCTGGGCGCCAGTGCCTTGGCATGGACCGTCCCCGAATACTCTCTGTTCAAGTAACCCTACCCTACTCTTCATCACTCAATAGCAACGCTTACCTTTCTGCATGCTAAGAAACGGGGGTAAAAATTTAAATAAACGTAAAGAAAACATCAAAAAATGATGCTTTATGTAGGCTCTATGTAGGCTCTATGTAGGCTTGGGAGGCAAGCCTACATAAGTTATTTTATTGACATCCAAACACTTACATGCTTTTATGTAGGCTTTTGGCAAAAATTACCAAAATTTCTCGCGAGAAATTTTTGCACCGAGGTGTACCGATTTGGGGTGACCAAAACAGCGACACCTTATTATATTATATATATACCATCATACTTCCTGCATATACCACCTCTTCCCGTTGGAATCATTTTGACACTCGCAAGAATAACATTGTTCTTATGTCAATCAATGTACACACATTCGTTAGTCATAATTGAGTATTTTATAGCATTTAAGGGCTATTTTGTAGAAATTTAGGCAAAAATTGTAAACAAATCAAAGAAAATCGAGTTTTTTTGCAGTTGTTTTCTTTTTTTTATTAAATTTGCCGCGTGCTTGCCAATAGGTGCCTTTCACCCAAAGGACTATATCAGATACAATCCCAAGAAATGGTTTTACACATTTTATATGCAATTTTGACGTTCTCGTGGTATTTTATTACTTATGACATAGTTTAATTTAAGTATGACAATGAATAAATCAAATTGTTATGCATGAACTAGGGCATGCTGTTGGTGGGTTAGTTCCAAACAGGAAAAGCGATGGAGGACATTGTCCTAATAAACATTGTCTTATGGTTAACGCAAAAAATCACTTCCCATATACCCCGATTACTAGTTTTTGCGTATCTTGTGATAAAGTGATGAGAAGTAAGGGGTTTGATACAACTCAAATGAGATTTAAATAATAATCGTAAAACAAATAAATATGAGATACTGTAGTTATTGTGGTAAATCGATACAGGATGGATATTTGTTCTGTGGGAGTTGCGGCAAGCCTGTTGCGGCAGAGACTACTGCGAACGATTAACAGGCACAGACGGCAAAAAGTTTTTGTTAAAATCCGAAGAATAAGGCACCTCGTACTTGCAGAATACGGCTTGCACTAACTTTGCGACGGAAAAAGTAAGTATGACTCGCTTCGCCCGAAAAAGTCATAAATGAAGAAGTCGGAATAAAAATGTTTTCGTTGAGCCAAATGACCAAAGTCAAACTCGTTTGCGCTTTAGCGTATCATTCATATTTATCAGGAAGTATGGTAAACGAAGGATGCCCATTGACATGCTAAAGAGGCAATGCAGTGGATGGGCTACAACCGAAGAATGGGAAAAGGGAACTGGAATGTTCGGCTAAAAGCTGTCTGTAAGACACAGCATGAGATGACTTATAAAAAAAAGGGGGATAGAGGAAAGGAAGAAGATCAAGTGAGCCTCACCCTCCTTTGGTGATCCTTTGGTGGTCCTTTAGTGTTCCTTTGGGTGTCCTTTAGTGTCAAATTAGAGCATAGTTTCATACTCCAGCCAGCTCCCAGGCTGCTCCTATCCATACTGTAGGCTGCTTCTAAGCATACTCATGAGTATGGCTGGAGTAAGGCTGGAGTCTGGCTACATGGTGTTTACCCCCTGTGTGTTAGTGAAGGAATAGTGCATCAAGATAGCAAGGGACAAGCAAGGGAGTGGCTGCTCGATGATTGAAAAGTGGGCCGAGAAAGTTGTTTTTGTGCAAAATGTTCGTGGTTTAACATGCGTTTTTGAGACTTTTGATAGCCCAACGCGTGTAAATTACGCAAAAAATGTGAATAAATCGAAGAAAATTGAGACATTTTGCATTTGTTTGACTTTTTTTTATTACCTTTGCCGTATGTTTGCCGATGGGTGCATTGTACCCAGACGTAGAATAAAAAGACATATTTGCTCAAATTCTCTCACCGAATCAGCACCTCGTCAAGAGAAATAAAAGGGCAAGACCATGTTACTATTGGAGCTGCGCTATAAGCGTAGGCTTCAACCATAAGTAACATGGGGTCGTGCTGAACCTGGTGAGAGATATGGCAGTTGTCTGCGCTTTCTCTTTGTCTAAAGGTTAGTGCTGATTAAGCCATTAACGAGAGTACTAACCGCTAAAGCAACGAGCAAATATGAATGTTCCACTTGCGCAAGACCACATAGGAATCCGTCTCGGATTATAGGGATATAAACGAAAGTCCTCAACGTTAGACCATAAGGTTGACGTTGGTGGGCTTTCTGCATTTATGAGTAGTTTGAAAATAACAATAACTAAAAAAATAGTTTCGTATGAAGATTATTAAGATTGGCCGTTCACATAGTAATAATTGTGTATTCAGCAATGACAGTGTATCAGGAACACATGCCATCCTTGAATTAGAGTCTGGTGGACAACGCGGGAAAATACGTGATCTCAATTCTAAGAATGGAACTTTTGTAAATAACAAGAAAGTTATTGGCGAAATACCTGTAACTGTAAATGATAGCATTCGGTTTGGTTCTGAAATTACTTCCATAAAGGGCATTCTTGGAAAAATGAACGAAACAAAAGTATCGGTAAAACTTCCAGGTGTGGAAAACAGAACCATCGGCAAAAGCCATAACAGCCAGATTAGATTTCCACAAGATGATGTTTCGAGGGAACACGCTGTAATTTATAAAACAGAAACAGGCCAAATAGTTATAGAAGATAGAGACTCGACGAATGGAACATATGTAAATGGTGTGAAGATAACAAGTCAGGTTCTCCATATTGGTGATAAAGTCACCATAACAAGGAACTACCCATTAGCATGGGAAACTATATTTGGCGTAACTCCTCCACCAACACCTCCAACGCCAATAACGACAATTATCAGTTCCATTGCAGCCATTTTAATTGTATTACTATTAGGTGGTGGCGGTTATTGGTGGTGGACACATCGAACATGGGATAAGGAAAGAATCTATAAGGAGTATCATGATGCCGTATGCTGGGTTTATGTTCAGTATGGATATAAAGTTAGTGTTGATGGTAAAGATTTTACGACAACCTTATGTCAGCTATGTAAAGTAACACCAGCAGAACTAGTTCATATGGAGGGAGACGATTTGAAACCTGGGTCAGTTGGCGCTCAAGGAACGGCTTTCTTTATTAGCAAAGATGGCAAACTTGCAACGAATCTGCATATTACCCGGCCTTGGCTTTTCTCCAACGATGCCAATGAACTGGAAAGTGGTGTGAACAAGATATTGTCAATACTGGCTGCCACTCAAAATCCATTGTTGAGCAGAAGCCAAGTGAAAGTAGAGGGAGTGATAGAAGGAATGGTTGTTATACCCGATGGATTGCCAGTCAGTGATGGTAACGCAATAAGAGTTACAGAGATAAAAGGCTATGATGACATAAAGAAAGATGTTGCTGTTATACAAACAGAAACACGCGAACTCCCATCACGTGTGAAGAATGTCATTGACATAAATGATGCCGATTTATCTGATGATTGCTTAACTGAAGGTAGAACAGTCTTCACAATAGGTTTCCCATACGGCGCTGAGATTGCGATGAATAGTAATCAAGAACTCAAGAATCAGGTTCATGGTGGTTCTGTTACTCAGAACCGTGGTGATTATGAATTCGGCCATGACGCAGAAACTGCAGGTGGGGCCAGCGGTTCACCGATAATTAATGATAAAGGAAAACTTATTGGTATACATCATGCAGGAATGACTGGCGTAACAGGTGCCCAAGGTTTTAACTGGGCAATAAAAGCAAAGTATATATCAGACTTGTTAAAATAACCAGAAATTATTATTATGGCTACTAACAAATGCCCTAACGGCCATCAGTACAATTCAAATATTTTTGGTGACAAATGCCCATTCTGTCTTGAAAATAGCCATAAGCATATTTCACAAGTTTCAGAAAGAAGGCATAATTCAGTGCGATGTGTTCAATACATTAATGATGCGGATTGGAAAAACGTGTCAAGGATAGAGTATCGGTTTGGCGAATCGTCTATTCCACCACAATACCACAGGAGTTATACCATATCAATATGTGCATCATCTAAAACAATATCCATTGATTGCTATGGTAAGGAATTACTTAAGAAGGAGTATCAGAGCACCATTTTTGAATTTCAAAGATTAAAAGAGATATTGTCCGTTTTAGGAATTTCCAAACATGAAGAAACTGATTCGCACGGCTGCACAGGTGGAAAAACAGAATACCTAAGACTCTACAAGGGTGAATTCTGTTCCTTTGATGGTTATGTATATCATTGTGTTGGAGATTGGGGCACTCTCAATCTTCCTAAAGAAGTATCAGAACTTATTTGCGACACTATTCCTGAAGGTGTAAAGAGTTTAATAGAAAGTACATTATAAATAATTTTTCAATAATATTAAAGACAAATTAATTATGGCTACAAAAAAATGTCCCAATGGTCATCAGTATGATTCTAGTATCTATGGTGATAACTGTCCGTTCTGCCCTGAGAGCAGTCATACACGTGTAAACACCTCTGCCTATGGAGGCAGTACTCAATCCACCCGTGCCACAGATTGGAATGGAGGAGGCGAAACAGGTGCAACAGCCCCGTATCAAGATGATTTTGGAGGAGGACATACTGTTATCCGCAATCTCAATGGAACAGGAATGTCCAACCCTGATGGTGGACGTAAAGTCGTGGGAGTGTTAGTTTCTTATAGCGCAAATCCTGCTGGGGAGGTCTTCAGGATTTATGAGGGCCGAAACATTGTTGGCAGGTCTGCTACAGCAGACATCAGTTTCAGTTCTGATGACAAGATGTCAAGTAACCATCTGCTTATACTTTTTGTGGAGGCAGAAGGCATTGTATGGGCAGAAGATCAAAAATCTTCTAATGGAACATACATCAATGGTAAGTTTGCCCGTGGTATGGTTGAACTACATACCAACGATGTGATTGTGCTTGGTGCAACCAAGATGGTATTCCTTGGAGTACCAGAGTTCTAACCATTTAATCATCCATATTACTATGAGTGATAACAAGCAATTCTATTACTGTAATGTAGAAGGCAACACAGATGTTGGCTGTCAACGAAAAGCCAACGAAGACTGGTATGGACACTTTGAGTGCAAAAACGGTCTAGTATCTGTTGTCTGCGATGGAATGGGCGGTCATGTGGGAGGTGCAACAGCTTCCCATTTGGCCGTTGATACCATCCAGAATTTCTTAGAGCAGAACTATTTTGATGACCCCAGAAAAGCAATCATAGAGGCATGTAATGTAGCAAATGCCGCCCTTTTGCAAAGGACTCAAGAACAGCCTGACCTTGCAGGCATGGGTGCTACATGCGTTATGTTGATTGTTAGGAATGGGAAAGTATATATCGGTTCTATCGGTGACAGCCGCATATACCTGATACGAAGTAAGACCATTACACAACTTACAACGGATCAGAGCTATGTGCAGATGTTGGTGGATGCACATGAAATAACGAAAGAACAGGCCGAGCATCATCCACGCAAGAACGAGATACTGAATGCAATAGGACTTCCAACCATGCAGCCAGCAACTGTTCTGCCAGACCCAATCAATCCTGAAGCTGGTGATATTTTCTTGCTTTGCTCTGATGGTTTAAGTGGTATGGTGCCAGATAGGGAAATATTAAAGATAGCCAGCAATCAGGTTGGCATGACACAAAGAGAGCGTGTAAATACCCTAATCCAGAAAGCACGCAAAAATGGTGGTCATGACAATATCACATGTCTCTTAGTAGAATTTTCCATTACGCCTCCTGAAACAGGGCGAAACATTCCGACCAAACAGAAACTAATCCGTTATGGACTTCCTGCCCTGGCAGCACTTCTTTTGTTAGGTTTTGGTGGCTATGCTCTTTGGAAACATTTCCATCCTGGAGAAGAAGCCGAAAGCGATTATGTCAAAGAAATGAAGCAGAAGAAGGGTGTAAGTGTCCTTCAGTTCAATGATACGATTCCCTATAATAAGGGTAGGATTTATATAGAAATAGAAGGAATTAAAGGCTTAGGGGCTCACGTTTATATTACTGATAAGAATGGTAAGAAAGACACAATAGCAATAAACAAACCAATACAAATTGATAGTGTTGTAATAATGCCTGACTCAAACTTCACAGTAGATGTTTCCGATTTATCTGGACGTCGGCGATTTAAGTTTAACGAGAAAAAATTTGATAGTGAAGACGTCTCGTTGACATTTAAGCATGAAGACAGTACTTATGTATATGTGTTCCCTGTCGAAAATCAGCTAAAAGATTTCAGTGCAAGCGGGAATGGAGCACCAAGAGACGTTTCACCCAACCAAAGAGTTATTGGGGAAAAGAAGGATCCAAAGTTGACTGTCATAGAAGACAAAACCACATCGTCTGCCGAAGATGTTGCAGAACCTATTATGGAAGCTCTTGAAGCAACTTTCAAAGTCGAAAAATCGGGGAAAAGTATACTAAAACTTATTTCCTCCAAACATGCACCGACAGAAACGGAAGCCTATACATCATACGCGATTGAGGCTGGAAGTAAAAATGAATTATGGTACTCATACACTTGCGATGGCCATACTTGTACGATAACGGTAGACAATACCAAGATTCCTAATGGAAGTGGTCTTATTGTCATTCCTCTACAGAACGCTGATGGATTGCAATATACAATAAGGGTAAATCATAAAAAATGATGAGCCATGTCGTACACCATAATAAAAGAAATAGGAAGAGGTGGTATGGGGTGCGTCTATAAAGGGCAAGACGCAAATGGCAAAATTGTTGCAATCAAAATGATGAGCAACAGGGTTACTTGTTTCCCTGAATATAGGCAGTTGTTTCAATCAGAAGTGGATACTTTAAAGCGAATGGACCATCCGTCTGTAGTTCATATAGTGGGAGATCCATATCGTGATGAAGCAGGTAACTTATATCTTCCGATGGAATTTGTTGACGGTGAAACTATTGAGCAACATGTAAGCACAAAAGGAACTTTTGTGTTAGATGAAGCTGTTGCTTTGATGTCAAAGATTCTGGAAGCATTACAATATGTTCATGACCGGCAGCGTATTCACAGGGATATTAAGCCATCAAACATTATGCTTCGGCCAAATGGCAGCGTATGTGTGATAGATTTTGGTATTGCTAAGGATGCACGTATTGGCGGCAGTGGTCAGACAGTAGGTCGTGTTATTGGAACCGATGGTTATATGAGTCCAGAACAAGCACGAGGACTACATATTGACCATAGAACAGACATCTATTCACTAGGGTGTGTATTCTTCTATCTGTTAACAGGACAACATGCTGTACAAAAAGGAAATAACGACTATACAACAGTTGTTAATATCCTTAACGGGAACATGCCTCTTCCATCGCAAACAGTCAGCACAATACCATCGACTATCGATGATGTTTTTTTGAAGGCAGTAGATAAAAACATGGTGCATCGTTACCAAACAGCTGTTGAATTCAAAGAAGCCCTAGAAGAAGCATGTGGCCAGGCTATACCCAAAATAACTGTAGGTAGTCGTTCGGACAACGACATTCAGATAAACAATGAATATGTAAGTAAGCATCACCTTATAATCAAAGGTTTAGAACAACCTCTTACAGGTGGCGCAAAGAAGTTTTCTATAGAACTGACAGACAATAGTACGAACGGAACAGGTGTAAATGGCAGACCTCTAAAAAAGAGTTCTATGGTAATTGACTACAATGGTACTGTCAATCTGCCAGAAGTTCTTTTAGCAGCCAGGGCCGAATGTCCCCTGAATTGGAATGAGGTTGTCAGCAAGTTGAAAACAAGAGGATGGAACCCTGTTTCCTCTCCTCCACCCCCACCTCCACCTCCCCAAGAAGAAAGTCTCAATGTTTTCCTTGGCATTGTAAGCTTCTTTATACCGCTTGTCGGTTGGATTCTCTGGGGAGTATGGCATAAGGAACATCCTCGTAAAGCCTTTATTGCAGCCCGATTAGCATGGGCTGGTTTCGCATTGAACATTATCACATTAATAATTTTACAATCATGAAATCGGTTATAACAGTTGGTCGCAGCAGTCATTGCGACATCATTATTCCCAACGACAACATTAGTAGGGAACATGCTCGAATAAGTGTCGTAGGGGGACATTATGTATATGAGGACGTTGGCAAAAACGGCTCTGTTATTGGAGGTCGAATCTTGCACGGAGAAAGAATTACAATTGCTGCAGGAACTGAAATACTTCTTGCAGGGAAAGTACCTCTGCCGTGGGCACAAGTATATTCCATGCTTCCTTTAAGTGGTTCTAAACCATTCGAGCAAGAGACTCACTATCAGCCTATGGGCGGTGGTGTACCATCTAAAGAATACATCTATGTAAAAGATGACAACATCGGCATTGGCTGGGGAATTTTGGCATTTTTTATACCTCTTGCTGGATGGATTATGTATTTTGTCTGGAAAGACGAACACCCTCACAAAGCTTCACAGGCAAATGTAATTGCCTGGATTTCCTTTGCAATCAACTTTATTGGAATTTTAGCGTCAATGTAATTTATAAGAATCATTATGAACAACTTAATAGGTAAAGAAGTGCTAAACTACCGCATCGTTTCATTAATAGGACGAGGAGGTATGGGTTCTGTCTATTTAGCAGAGCACAAGTTAATTAGCAAGCAGAAAGTAGCAATAAAAGTTATCAATGCCAATATGGTGAATGACTTTACTCGTAATATGCTAAAAGAGGAAGCAGAACATCTGGCAGGGCTTCACCATCATAACATTGTTACTTTCCATGATTATCATATTGATAAGGAAGGAAATATTTACCTTATTATGGAGTACGCAGACGGTAAGAGTCTTGATGATTTTATTAAGAACGTCAACGGTCTAGTCGTAGAAGACAGAATATGCCCTCTTTTCGAACCGATTCTCGATGGTGTTGGATACGCTCATAAGCAAGGGATTCTACATAGAGACATTAAACCCGCCAACGTAGTAATAACAACAGATGGTACTCCAAAGATTCTTGATTTCGGAATAGCAAAGATTATCAAAAACAATGGAGAAGAGGTTAATGATAATTTGGTTATGGGAACACCGTCATATATGAGTCCTGAGCAAGTTAAAGGTGAACATTTAGATGCTCGGTCTGATATTTATTCGCTTGGTGTATTGTTACATCAGATGTTGACAGGAAATGCTCCCTATGATACTACCACGCTGACAGAGCAAGACATTAACCAAAAGGTTGTTGAAGAGCCACTTCCTCGCATGCGTACATTTTACAAATATGTGTCAGAGAATGTGCAGAAAGTCGTTGATAAAGCGACAGCAAAAGATCCAGATGAACGTTATCAAACTTGTGAGGAATTCAAAAAGGCTCTTCATAGAGCGATTTATCCTTGGAAGCCCACACTATGGATGAAGATTGCTGCTGCGGCTGTTATTTCACTTATCATCGGCGGAGGTTGGTATGCATGGGATTACAACCGAATTAAAACCTACTATTATAAAGATTATGTTGAACAGTGGGGTATTCCACAAGGCATTGGTGAACTAAGTTCAGGCGAACATGGTCATGCACATCGTTCATACAAATTCACTTATCAAAAGCGCAAACTATTACGAGTTTCCCATGTTAATAGTCTTGACAACTTAATAGAGGATGGTGAGAGTGAGCGTAATGAGCGGCCAATTGATCAAGAGTTTACCTATACGGAGAATGGTAAGGTTAGCCGTGTTATAGTAAAAAATTGTAGCGGTAAAGTCCTTTACGTCAAAAGCTATAATGACAAGCTCAACACCATGGCTTTCCAATATGACGATGAACATGGAACAGAACGCGTGGTATCTAATCAGACTGTAGGTTATGGTCGTTTGTTAGAACAAAATGCAGATGACCGTGGGCATATTTCTCGTTGGTGGCTTGAATATGATGAAAACGGCTATGTGAGTTCTATAAAATATGCGGGACTCGATAACTCTCCTGTCGGTGATGATAATGGCATATATGGGCGTACATTTGTTAGAGATGAGAAGGGACGTGCAACTGAAATACACTATATAGGCATAGATGGTGCTCCTCAATCCACAAAGTGGGGATTGGGAATCAAAAAGTTCTATTATGATGAAGATGACAACTGGATAAAAGCAGAATATTTGACAACCGACGGAAAACCTGCTTATGACGATAACGATGGTGTTGCAGTATATGTTATGGAGTATGATGAATACGGCAATGTCGTTTATGCTTTACATGAGGCACCAGATGGCACACTTATGTATCCCAAAAAGCATAATATTGCAGGTGTTCATACCATATACGACAGCAAAGGTTTCAATGTAAGAGACGAATATCTTGATGCAGATAAAAAACCGATGTTTGTTAGAGGGCAAGGAATGGCTATTGTTGAACACGAGTTTGATGAAAATGGTTATCCTAGTAAAATGACTTTCTTTGGTCCAGATGGTAAACCAACAGAAAGTTTAGAGGGAAATGTTTCTCGCACAATGGTAAACGACAAACATGGTAATGTTTTGGAAAGTTGGACATATACAAAAGATGGAAAACTTTGTTTGAATACCAATGGATATGCGGGCATAAAGTGTGAATACGATTCGGTTGGAAACCAAACAAAAATTGTATATTATGGTAAAGACAAGAAACCGTGTGAAACTAAGAATGGAACTGCTGGTGAGCAATATGAATATGATGACAGACAGCTTATTAAATCTGTTACTTATCTAGGTACAGACTTAAAACCGACATTAAATCATAATAATATTGCCATTATGCATTTCGACTACGATAAGCGTGGAAATAATACTCGTTTGGCTTTCTATGAGCCAGATGGCAAATCAATGTGTCTTAGCACTGAAGGTACAGCTGGTTGGAATGATACCTATGATGACAATGGTAATCATCTTGAAAGGAGTTTCTTTGATACGAAGGGACTGCCTCACATGCCATCAGCCCTTCATTATGCAAAAGTCAAATATACTTATGATGACAATGGCAATGTAAAATCAAAGAAATTCTATAATTTGCAAGGTAACCTTACTTTGGTTGATGGCACTGCTGGAACAGAGTACGTTTGTGACAAGCGTGGCAATGTGTTAGAGGATAAACCAATTGGTACTAATGGAGAATTGGCTTTCAACAAACTTATCACAAGATATAAATACGATAAGTTTGACAATGTAACAGAGCTGTCTTTATATAACAATTCTGGTGCAGTTCTCAATAGTCAAAATGTTCATCGCTACGAATATGTCTATAACAGCAGAAATCAACTTGAAGAGGAAAGACATTACGGGAAAGATGGTAATTTGATAATGAGCAAACCAACCAATTGGGCTATTAAGAAAAATGAATATAATGATAGAGGTGATGTTGTTAAACGCTCATATTTTGGCGTGGATAAGAAACCATGCAAAATAGATGAGGGTTGGAGTATTGCAACATACGAGCATGATCCGTTTGGTAATATTATCAAGCAATGCTTCTTCGGAATAGACGGCAAGCCTACAGATCCACAGGAAATGGTTCCAGTTGGAATAGCCAAGTACGACAAGTGGGGACACATAATATATGTGGCCGCGCAAGATGGAAAAGGAAACTTTATCTTACGACCTAACGATAAGTGGGCTATTAAGCGTATGGAATACGACAATCGTGACAATGAAACTTCAGAATCATTTTTTGATGCGAAGGATAAGCCGACTTTAAGCTCAGATGGCTTTCACAAGTGCATAGCCAAGTATGACAAACAAGATCGAAAGACAGAAGTCACATTCTTTGGTACCGACGGAAAGCCTATACTTGTCAACAACTACCACAAGGAAACATATAAATATGCAGAAAACTCAGACAATGTCACTGAGCAAGCATTGTTTGGAATTGATGGAAAACCTGTAGAATGTGCAGGAGGCTGGCATAAGGTCGTTTTAACATACAATGAAGAAGGCAATTTGGCTTTAACAAAGAAGTATTATCTTGCCAACGGTGCTTTACGTGCGACATTGCAGTGGGATGGTTCTGACTGGCAACTAGTTCAACGGGAGTTTATTTGGCAGGAGGCCGTCAGGGAAATTGATTCTGGATTACCTCACAATTTTGGTTCTGATATGTATAATCTTTGTATACAATCGCTTAGAATAACTGGGGACAATTCATGTGAATTAAAATTTACGATCCCATATACTACAAGCCAATTGTCTTCTAATGTTATGGACGGGCTTAAAGAAGTTGTAAAGAAAATGACTCAAGCTATTGAAGAACAGTTGAAGCATCGTCCTTATGTGTTTGGTCGATTGTACGATAAGAAAGGAAATAGCATTTATTCTGTAAAAGTTTAGCAATCATTAAAGATGATAGTCGTCTGCTTTTGGACGGCTATCATTTTTATAAGTACGATATAACTATGTGGAGCAAATTAAATTCAAAACCAGAGCGGCCATCTGAGGAAATGTGTGGATACGCTCGCTAGCTAATAGACAAGTTGAAGCATAGCCATCCAACCGAAAGGATAAGCGTAAGACTTACCATCCCTGAAGAAGTGACAAAGGGTAATCTCATATTGTGTAAAGGAGTATGTAATGCTATAATGATAGTCTTTCCCGTTTTACTGCTCTTTTTGTCTGTGCCACTATTGACACAGACAAAAAGAACACTTGTTATTGGTATTGGAAAGCAAAAGAATGAAAGTTGGACTAAGATAAACAGAGACAAGGACGTGTCTTATGTTCAGCAGATATTACTCAATGCAGGTTACATGGATGTGCGGACACTTGTTAACGAACAAGCGACAAAAGTTGCTATTGTTGCTGCGATTAAAAAGTTAGCAGATAAATGTAAGGTTGGCGATATCGTTTATGTGCAATTCTCTGGGCATGGGCGATTGGTGACGGATGAGAATGGTGATGAAGCAGATGGATGGGATGAAGCGTGGATTCCATACGATGCATATCTGAAATATGGAAAGAAGGATAAAGGCGAAAAGCATCTAATAGATGATGAAATCAATACACTGCTGACTGCTATCCGAAACAAGATTGGTGATAGCGGAAAATTGCTTGTCGTAGTAGATGCCTGTCATAGCAGCGACTCCTCACGAGGTGATGACATTGATGAGACCGTTAGAGGAGTAAAAGATGAGTTTATCATCCCTGAAAAACGAAGAGGAACCGCACGAAAAGCTCCAGAACAATGGCTAACATTAAGTGTCTGTAAGGACTACCAACTGAATCAGGAGATGAAAAATCACAAGGCTGGGAAACTTACATACGCCCTTTATTTCCTATCAGAAAAAGGGAGTATAACGATAGAAGCAGTACAGTTGTTCATGCAGAGAAACCGAGGAAGGTTTGCGCAGATACCTCTGCAAACGGGAGAAACCTCAAAGTATAAAATATCTGATTTCATAAGATAACGGCAGTAATGAGATTAAATGTAAAGACTTATTCCGATGTTGCCTACGTAGAAGGTGTCTTCAGGCGCGACTCGATGATGGAGCGAGCTTTGCACTACCACTGTAAGCGATATTTCGATGAGAACTACAAGGACGTGTTCTTTGTAAGGAATGAGCATAAGGATGAAATCTTCCAGGAAGCGTTTATCACGCTTTGGGAGAAAATCATGAACATGAAGATTTATGTGCAAGATGGTGAACTGAAGGGAAAGGACGGTGATACCTTTTCTGGAAAGTTAACCACCTTCTTTATGAGTATAGCCCGATTGAAATATCTGGAGTGGGCGCGTGAGAATCTGCATCGCTATACCGATGAGGAAGAGGAACGTCGCAGAAGAGAGCAGGAAATGGAGCTGTTCAAATCATTGCTCTATGACAGTGACGATGAAACGATGTTGGAAATCATTGCAGACTGTATTTCAAAGATGTCGAAGCAATGCAACCAAATTCTCACCATGTTCTACTATGAGGAAAAAACACTGGATGATATAATGGTTGAGCTGAGAACATTTGATAGTAAAAATGCGTTGAAGACACGTAAGTATAAGTGTATGGAAGAACTGCGTAAGTCAGCGAAATCCATTTATCGCAGATACCTGAATTCTTAATTTAGAGTTGAGAGTTGAGAGTTTAGGGTTTAGAGACTGTTCAAGTGTTTAAGAACTTAAGAAATATAGAAGATATGAAGATAGATTTTCAAGATAGAATAGACGAATACCTTTTGGATCGGATGTCGGACGAAGAACGTATGACATTTGAGAATGAGGTAAATAGCGATAAGAAACTTCAGGAACAACTGTATTTTACTGAAGGTGTTCAACAAGTTCTGAAAAGTAGGAATGAGAAACTTGCCAAGATGGAAGAATGGCAGAATGATTACGAGTGGGATTATGAGCAAAATGTGGTTGCAGCCGCTAAGTACCATTTGACAGGTAGCGGATATGACTATTGCCCCGCCCCAACTATTGAAAGCAGGCGGGGTGGTAGTTCTTCTCCTTTCAAGAAGATATTTTATTGGGCATCAGGGATTGCAGCTGTATTTATCGTTGGCGTGTTTATTTTAAACGTATTTAGCCCGTCGTCGCCTGAAATTGCAATGGAAACAGCGTCACATCCCACCGAGACTCCAATCAATAATGGCAATGTGTCGTTTAGGGGGCGCAGTCAGAATTTATACATAGAAAGCCAACAGGCAATAGGAGATTACAGTAAGGTCTTGGCACGTTTAGAGAAGAACGAAGCAGACATCAGAGCGGACTTGATGCTGATTGACTGTGAGTTGCATTCAAGAGCAAACGGTTGTGAGGATGCTAAGAAAAATAAGGATTCATTGAAAACAAATTTGGTCAGAGTGCTATATTTGAAGGCGCAGGCTCTCATTGGACTTAATCGGAAAGAAGATGCACGGGGGGTTCTTGATGAAATTCGTCAAGCCAAAAGTGAATATGGCATAAAAGCGGATTCGCTGTATCACCAGTTGCGACATTAATTAAGGGATAGGCGTTTCTGAGAACTGCGTTGGCTACAACAGTTGGCGCAGTTTTCTTTTTGCTTATATGGTTACTTTAAGTTTCTTACTTTCATAAATAGTCAAACTATCAAATAACAATGTATGAAAGATCAAGTTATCGAAGAAATCAAACGACAGTGTGGAAAAGTAAGAGTATTGAACAATGGGTGGTGCCATTTTGTATATCACCATTTGCATTATCTGTATATACCAGATGATGCGAATGGGATGATAAGATTATCAATCCCCCATGTAGTCAACAGTAAAGAGTATAAAAAAGAGGAGGTTGATTCGGCTGTCAATGAGACAAATAGAGAAGTAAAGTTCATAAAGGCAATAATATTGAACAATGGTAGTATAACACTAAACTACGACCATCGGATAAGCTATGGCGAAAATATTAGAGAAATTGTAGAACATATCATCAGAACTCTTTACATAGCTTCAGAGTATCTTATATTAAAACTGAAATCAAAATGAAATGGTTAATATTTATTTTTTTCTTCTCACTTAGTTGTTTAGATTTGAGCGCACAGAGTGACTACTACGAACGACAAGCAAGATCACATCAAAGTGATGCAACTTACTGTGTGAAACAAGCGCAAGGATATGACAGGGATGCGGAATACTATATGCGTGAGGCAGCTGGCCATCTCAGAGACGCAGAGTATTACCAGCGTCAACGACAATTTGAACAGGCACGGAGTTCGCTGCGTAAAGCACGAAATGCAATTGAGAGAGCTGATGACAATAAGCGAAAGGCAGACAATGCTCGGTCGAATGCCAAGTCATACATGCGACGTGCGGAAGACGCTCTACAAAATGCAAAAAAGTAAGACTGAGTGGTTACATGTGATTTCCGATGAACATAAACAGATAAACAATCAATTTTAACAATTAGAAGTTGCGCACGTTACGAACCAGTGCATGAGATTATGAAGAAGATGTTTTTTAGCCTCGCCATGTTGTTGACAATGGTCGCTACCGTATCGGTATTTGCTGAAGCCCAGACAACAAGGTGTACAGAACATGACCACCTCTCTACAACTACCCACGTCTCGGTTCAAGGAACACACTGCAGCGGTACTGTTGGATGTGGTTGTCCTGGGTTCTCTCCAATCACCAATGGTGATGTTTGGCAGCAAGCTTACTGTAAGCACTGCTATCACAAAAGGAGTGTCCATAAATAAGGATCGTGGATGTCAAGTCGAAGCAAGCTTGGTTTTGTAATCTGAGTTTGCTCCGACTAATTAGTCACAGCTATCTGAGTAAGAATGATTCAATAATAGTCATAAAAAGAAAAGAAAGGACAGAATTATGAATATGTACGAGAAAATTAGAAAAATGCTGGGACATGACAGTGAAGCAGAGAAGCTTTACAAGGTGCTGAACACTGATGAGTACAAGAAGCGCCCTTACGAGTATTCAGACCTCGGTGAGGGAATGGGCGTTATTGGGGAAACGATGTGGGGGTGGTACAAACACCGATTTCTCATCAACCACAACGCCAAGTGTGCATACGAGTTTATGAACA
>CACYOC010000018.1 GCA_902775975.1 uncultured Bacteroidales bacterium
CAGGATTCGGGAACTGGTGGAACAGGAATCGCCGCGACTGGTTAAGGGCAAGATGCTCTACGACGAAATAAAGCGAGACGGCACGACATCGGGCTGGTCTAACGACGACTATAAATGCTTCATCGACTACTACAAGGCCATCGACTTCGCCGCCTTCTGTCGCATCCAAAAGAGATACTCACCCAAGACCGCCCACAACACATTCTTTCTCATCCTCTACGAAATGGGCCTTGAAGACAAGGACGTGCGCCGCATCATGGGTGTCACTCAAGAGGCCATCCGCTCCACAAGGCACAGAATTCAGCAGAATACAAAGAAGAAGAGATCACCGGGGACAGTTCCTTGATTCATTTCACTTCAACAACTTTCAAATCACTAAGGGTAGGAGAGTGTTTCACTCCTTCATTCTATACCTTATATTATATAAGAGAGGACAAAACGCCTTTTCTTTACGATAATACCAATCGCGTTTGTTTTCTCTATCCATTGGGTGGCTGAAAGGGTAAAGGCATTTAATCCTGCCTGATTTCTAAACCTGCAATGACACAACTGGAATTACTCTCTCTTGTCTTTCTTTGAACGTTTCTTCTTCTCCTCTTCGGGAGTAATGGTGATGCGGCGGTTGCTCGGATCGCTGATGACGTCGTGGACAATCGCAGTAACCTGGTCTTTCAACTCCTGGATGAACTGAGCGGCATCGTATTTCTTGGCTTCTATGTCGCGTAGTTTCTTCTCCCAGATGCCCGTCAACTCACAGCTCTTCAGCAATTCCTCGCGGATGAGGTCTATGAGCTCGATGCCTGTCGGAGTGGCTACCAGACGTTTCCGCTCGCGGCGGATATAATGGCGCTTGAACAAAGTCTCGATGATGGATGCACGACTTGACGGACGTCCGATGCCGTTTTCCTTCATGGCTGCACGCAGCGTCTCGTCCTCGACAAACTTGCCTGCCGTTTCCATGGCACGCAACAGGGAAGCCTCGTTGTAGTAAGGTGGCGGTGTGGTCATCTTCTCTGTCAGGGTGGGAGCATGTTCGCCGCTTTCCCCCTTCACAAAAGTAGGCAGGGTGCGCTCTTCCTCTTCACCTTTCTTCTCCTCTTCGCCTTTCTTGTCTTCGTCAGCCTCCTGCTCCTTGCCTTTAGCCCCTTGGTCTCCCCTTACTACGCGCCATCCGGGTTCAAGAATCTCTTTACCCGTTACCTTGAACTCGATGCCATCGACTTCTCCCAAGACCGTGGTAGTCGAGAATTTGCAGTCGGGCAGGAAAACCCCGATAAAGCGCCGTGCCACCAAGTCGAAAACCTTCCGCTCGGCATCGCTGAGGTTTTGGGGAATGACACCTGTGGGAATGATGGCATGGTGGTCGGTGACTTTCGACGTGTCGAAGACGCGTTTGGTCTTCTTTAATGCCTTGCCGCCAATGGGCTTGATATATTCCGCATAGACGGGAATACCGCCGAACTTGGTCTGATAAAGACCGTTGAGCGTTTGCGGACATTTGGGATAGATGTCGTCGCTAAGATATTGCGTATCTACACGAGGATAGGTGGTGTATTTCTTCTCGTAAAGGGCTTGGATAAGGTTCAGCGTCATCTCGGCAGAATAGCCGTACTTGCGGTTGCAATCAACCTGTAGTGACGTGAGGTCATAAAGCTGTGGCGGTTGTTCCTTGCCTTCTTTCTTCTCCACCTTCGTCACCACAAACGGTTTCCCTTCGATGGTCTTAAAGGCTTCCTCACCTTCTTCCTTCGAGGTGAACTTTCCCTTGGTAGCGGTAAAAGTGGTGTCACGATAGACGGTTGCCAGCACCCAATAAGGTTCGGGCTTGAAGTTGTCAATCTCTTTCTGACGGTTGACGATGAGTGCAAGGGTCGGGGTCTGGACACGACCGATAGAAAGCACCTGACGGTTTTGGCCGTATTTCAGGGTATAGAGGCGCGTGGCATTCATGCCTAACAGCCAATCACCGATGGCTCGTGACAGTCCTGCCATGTAGAGTGGCTGGTAGTCAGACTGGTCTTTCAGGTTCTGAAAGCCCTCACGGATGGCCTCGTCGGTCATACTGGATATCCACAGACGGCTCACGGGGCACTTGGCTTGTGCCTTCTGCATCACCCAGCGCTGGATGAGCTCACCTTCCTGACCGGCGTCACCACAGTTGACGATGCGGTCGGCTTTCTGCATCAGTCCCTCAATAATGGAGAACTGTTTCTTGATGCCTTGGTCTTCGATGAGCTTAATGCCAAAGCGCTCAGGAATCATGGGCAGTGACGTGAGGCTCCACGTCTTCCACATCGGCGTGTAGTCGTGGGGCTCTTTCAGTGTGCAGAGGTGACCGAAGGTCCATGTCACCTGAAATCCGTTTCCTTCCATATAGCCGTCGTGCGACGCGGTAGCTCCGATGATACGTGCTATGTCGCGTGCCACACTGGGTTTCTCAGCAATACATACTACCATATTATTTGTCGGGAGTGATGTCCTATTTTAATATAAGGTACGCACGCGACTCGTTGCCTTATAGCTCGTAGTGTTTCTTTGTCGGTGGCGTACGGAGTGCAAAGTTACGAATATTTATAGAAAGAGGGCATAAAAGAAACGATTTTTTTTGCGTAATGAAAAGAAAATGTGTACTTTTGCAGCCGAAATAACGTAATTAGACTCAAAGAATCATCGTGAAAAAGATTGTTATTATGCTTTGTATGCTGGCAATGGCAATAGCCATACCGGCCCAATCTGTACAAAAAGAACAGAAAGAAATGCCTGACTGGATGCAGGAGTTAAAGGAACGCATCACCCTGAACGGATATGCACAGGGAGGCTATTCCTACCAGAACCAGACGGATGCAACAAACAGTGAGCGTCGTGCCACGAATGACTTTAACCTGAAGCGAACACTGCTGTGGGCCAAGGCACGCATCACCGACCGCTGGTCGTTCCTTTTTATGCATGACTTCTCCAGCGTGGTGCAGGAGTTTTATACTGACTTCCGCATAACAAACAACAAGGCAATGACGGTACGTGTGGGACAGTTCAAGAACTCGCTGACCATGGAGAATCCGCTGTCGCCGGTTGTCCTGGAGCTGGTCGATGTCTGTTCACAAGCAGTCACAGCCTATAGCGGTTGCTATGACCCCCTCTATGGCCTGAATTATGGTCGTGACATGGGTCTGAAGATTTATGGTGAGCTGTTCAACAGCGTGTTGCTCTATGAGCTGGCAGTCATGAATGGTCAAGGTATCAACGTTCGTGACGGCAATCACCAGAAGGATGTGATTGCAAAGTTCGACGTACGTCCCGTGAGTGGATTACGACTGGTGGCAAGTGGTCAGTTAGGTACCGGGCATGCTGTCAACGACAGGCAGATAGCATGGAACCCCACCATTGTGAAAGGGGATAACTATAAAAGAAACCGCTATTCGGTAGGTGCAGAGTATAAGTTCGGACACTATGGCGAGTCTAAGTACAAGGATGCACGTCCCGTCAGCGTCCGTGGTGAATGGCTGGAGGGACAGGACGGCGATGTGAAAAGCCGTGGTGCCTATGTGACAGCATGCGTCCCAGTTTATGATGCGCTGGATGTCATCGCTTCGGCAGACTGGTTTGACCGTAACCGTTCCATGAAGTATGACCAGACAAACCTGACAGCGGGTGTGCAGTATTGGTTCTACAAGAATTGCCGTGTACAACTGCAATATACCCGCATCTGGCGACAGTTCGACTGTAACTATCACAACGTTCAGGCTCAGTTGCAGGTAGCATTCTAAATAATAATACGGAAATGATTATCAAGATTATTCTGACCGTCATCTTTCTCGTCGTGATGATAGGAGTGGGAATATATTCCCGTAAGCAGGCGAGCAGCGTAGATGGTTTCGTACTTGGAGGACGTTCCGTTGGTCCTTGGTTGACAGCGTTCGCTTACGGTACGAGTTATTTCTCGGCAGTTGTCTTCGTGGGCTATGCCGGACAGTTCGGATGGAAATATGGCTTGTCATCAACGTGGATAGGTGTTGGCAATGCTGTCATTGGCTCGCTGCTGGCTTGGCTGGTGCTGGGACGGCGTACAAAGCTGATGACACAGCATATCGAAAGCCGCACCATGCCCGATTTCTTCGGCACTCGTTTCGATAGTCAGAGATTGCGCGTGGTAGCGTCAGTCATCGCCTTTGTGTTCCTTATACCTTATACCGCCGGAGTCTATAAAGGTATTTCGACATTGTTTGAGATGGGCTTTGGCATTCCATACGAATACTGTGTGGTGATCATGGCTGTCTTGACGGCGGTATATGTCATTTTGGGTGGCTACAAGGCTACGGCGATGAACGATTTCGTGCAGGGCGTCATCATGCTTTTCGGTATTGTGATTGTCATTGCTGCCGTGCTGAATACGCAGGGAGGACTTTTTACGGCCGTCGAGAAAATGGCTGCATTGCCTGCCGATGGCGTCGTCGATGGTGGCTCTGCTGCTGTCAATGGAGGTTTTGCCTCCTGGTTCGGACCAGACCCCTGGGGACTTTTAGGCGTTGTCATCCTGACATCGTTGGGAACGTGGGGACTGCCGCAGATGGTTGGCAAGTTCTACAGTATTACTGACGAGGATGCCATCCGTCGCGGAACGGTCATCAGCACCATTTTTGCCTTCATCGTTGCTGGAGGCTGCTATTTCCTGGGAGGCTTCGGTCGCTTGTTCGGCACTCCTCCTGTGCTTCCCAATGGCAAACTGGCGTTCGACAGTATTGTGCCTTCCATGCTGGTAACATTGCCTGACGTGATAATAGCTCTCGTCGTATTGCTGGTGCTCTCGGCGTCTATGTCCACACTGGCATCACTGGTGCTGACATCGTCATCGACGATGACCCTCGACCTCATCTATCGTGACAAGAAAGCACTGCCTGGTGAAGTAGAGGAGGGCACTATTGATGACGTCGTCTCCGAGAAAATAGAATTCCGTAAGGTGGTCATCATGCGCGTGCTGATCATCTTCTTTATCGTGATATCCCTGATGATAGCCCTTAATCCACCCACGTTCATTGCACAGCTGATGGGTATCTCCTGGGGGGCTCTGGCTGGTGCTTTCCTGGCTCCGTTTATGTTGGGACTTTACTGGCGTGGCGTCACCACAGCCAGCGTCTGGGCTTGTTTCGTTTGGGGTGTAGGCATCACCGTGGTCAACATGTTGATAGGCAATCCCATCAATCCCATCAACTGCGGAGCCATCGCCATGTTGGGAGGCTTCCCCGTTGTATGGGTAGTAAGTCTGCTGACTCCGAAGATGAACCGAACAAAGATCGATAGGATATTTGAATGTTATAAGTAAAAGGAAAAAGAGGCGATAAGCCTCTTTTTTCCTTAATACGCATGGTCTGTCTTGATTTCCTGTTTGTCGAGCTTCTTCTTGTCGATAGCCCGCCAGGCATAGACAACGTATGCCAAGACAAAAGGTACGAGCAGTGAAACATAGAACATGGTGCGTAGCGTAAATTCGCTGGCACAGGAGTTAACCATGGTTAGCGATGACTGCAAGTCGGCAGTAGATGGATAGTAGGCTGTATGGTTCCATGCCGAGCAAAGCAGCAGGGCGAGAACGGTCAGTACAGTGCCGATGCCGGCAGGCCAGATGCCTCCAATGTAGTTCTTTGACACAATGGTTTTACCGATGCCATAAAGAACAAGTACGATGCCAACAAGCAGGATGACGAGCAGATACCACATTTCCACCAGATTTTTGAAGTATTTGTTGGCTTCCATGTAGATGACACCTTCATCAGTATAGGCATAGCCGTCCTTCAACAACAAGTGAACGAGATAGGCTACGAAGAGGATGAGGAACGGTATGGCAACTCCTAAGAGACGAACGCTGCTGCGAGAACGGATATCCTCGTCATTGATGTTGTTCATGACATATAGAATACCTAAGACACGTGCCAGGAACATGACAGCAAACCCCAACACCAGCACCCAAGGATTGAGCAATGCGTCAAGGCCGTGCGAGGCATTGGCCCAGCGAGAGATGATGGGAGTGAACGATTCGGCATCGATAAGATTGTTCTTCTCAACGATGAAATTGCTACCCTCAAAGAAGGTAGCCACGGCACCGCCAAGGAGCAGAGGACCCAGCAGACCGTTGATTGTCAGGAAAAACTGAAAAGTCCTCGGACCAAGGAAATTGCCTATCTTGTTCTGGAATTCATAGCTGACGGCTTGCAGTACGAAAGTAAACAAGATGAGCATCCACAGCCAGTAGGCCCCTCCAAAAGATGTGGAGTAAAATAGGGGATAGGAAGCGAAGAAGGCTCCTCCGAAGGTTACCAGTGTGGTGAAGGTGAACTCCCACTTGCGACCCGTAGAGTTGTAAATCAGACGCATTCCTTCTTCGGTATAGCCTAAAGAACGTGCCAGCGAATTGGCTCCCTGAACAAACATCAGAAAGACCAACAGTGCTCCCAGCAGTGCGACGATGAAGCACCAGTAGTGTTGCAAAAATTCGTATGTCATAGCTTTAATTATCAATGGTCAGTTACTCTCCAGTCGTATATTCCGGTCCTTTCTTGATTTGTTTCAGCAGAATGTTGATTTCTACACATAGCATCAGTGTAAAAAGGAACAGGAAGAGGAAGAAGGTGAGGGCAATGCCGCCGCTTTGGATGTCGCTGACGGCAACCCATGTGGGAAGCATGTCTTGTATGGTCCAGGGCTGACGGCCGAACTCTGCTACCAGCCAGCCGCTCTCTGAGGCAATATACGCCAAGGGAACGAGGATAACGGCTATCCAATAGTGCCAAGCGGGTAGGGCAGCAATGTCGTATTTCTGCAGCAGACGTTTGGGAAACTGATAGCTCATAGCCAATACGACAACAAAGAAGATGATGAACAGACAGCCCAGTCCCACCATAACGCGGAATGCCCAGAAGTTGATGGGGATGTAAGGCACAATGTCGTGTTTGTCTTTTACGTAGCCATACCCGAAATAGGGCATGTTGTCCTTGATTTGTGTGAGGTGGGAGGCCAGAACTTCTTCACCGGCACCCTCTTTTTTTGCCTTGCGGTAGGCGGCAAGTGCCGTGATGGCTTGTTTGCCGCGGGCAATCTTCTCATCGACAGACGGTTCTGTCTTTCCGTCTGGCGTGGTATAGCCGTTTAGAATGTCGTTGATGCCGGGCACAAAACCCTTCGGGTCGTTGGTGGCCATAACCGACAGCGCATAAGGCAAGTCCACCTTCAGCGGTGCCGACTTTTCATTGGTGTAGTCAGGCTGACTGAACGGGTTAATCCATGCGACAGCCGTCAGTCCTTGTTCTGTGCCGCCATTGTAGAGCGCCTCCATAGCTGCCAGTTTCATGGGCTGGTATTTGGCAACGTGCTGACCACTGATATGACCGGTAAAGGCTGCTCCCAAGGCAGCAACAGTTCCTACCCAGGCGGCAATCCTGATGCTTTCCTTTGCCAGACGAATGTCGCGTTTCTTCAAAAGGAACCAGCAGGAGACAGCCACCACGAAGACGGCACCGACAATCCATGCAGAAATGACCGTGTGGCAGAACTTGCCTATAGCAAAGGGCGAGAATGCAACGGCAAAGAAATCGACCATCTCGTTGCGCATGGTGTCGGGATTAAAGGCACACCCCACGGGATATTGCATCCATGAGTTGGCCACCAGAATCCACCATGCGGAGAAGGTGGCACCCAGTCCTGTCAACCATGTAGAGGCAAGGTGAAAGCCGGGAGAAACTTTCTTCCATCCAAAATACATGACAGCTACGAAGGTTGATTCCATGAAGAAGGCTACGATACCCTCAATGGCCAGTGGCGCTCCAAAAATGTCGCCCACGAACCATGAATAGTTGGACCAATTGGTGCCGAACTCGAATTCGAGGATGATGCCCGTAGCCACTCCCATCGCAAAGTTGATGCCAAAGAGTTTCTGCCAGAACTGTGCTGTGTCTCTCCAGAATGTGTCACGTCTGCGATACCAATAGGTTTCGCAGATTCCCATGATAACTGCCAGCCCCAAAGTCAACGGTACGAACAGCCAGTGATAGATGGCTGTCAGCGCAAATTGGGCTCTTGCCCAGTCGATGGCACTGGCGTCAATGTCCAGAAATAAGTTGTTCATAGTGTTTTATTGTTTTAGGATTTGAGTCGCTACATAATCGGCTTCATGCCCTTTCTCTGAATGCTCCTTCAGATAGTCCGGGAAGAAGAAAACCTTTAATACGGCAAAGATTACCACCAGTTTGATGAGGATGACAGTCCACAGAGTACGTCCCAGCGTCATGTTCCGAAAACCGTCATAATAGAGGTCATAGATGCGATATAATAGGCTTTTTTTGTTCATAAATGGGATATACATCGTTAATTATGTGGCAAATATAGTAAATATTTCCAAAACAACCAAACAATTTTTTGGCTTTTTATTATAATTGTATTAACTTTGCAGCGTTTTTGAATCATTTGACTGTTTGAGATGAATAAGAAAACCATAGGATTATTGACGGCTGTTATCGCTTTGCTGATAGCAGGAATCGTTTATTTGGGCTATAGCTTGAATCAGGAGAAACAGGCCAATCAGGATATGATGGAGTTGGCTGCCCTGGAGAAAACAGATATGGAGAATGAGTATCAGCAGTTTGCCGATCAGTATAGTGAGATGAAGACCCGCATCAACAACGACTCTATCGTTGCTCAGCTCACCAAGGAGCAGGAACGCACCCAGCAGTTGTTGGAAGAACTGAGGAAGACGAAGGCTGACGATGCGGCTGAGATAACCCGACTGAAGAAGGAACTGGCAACGGTTCGTGCCGTGCTGCGCAGTTATGTGTTGCAGATTGATTCACTGAACCGGCTCAATGAAAAACTGATGACCGAGAACGACCGTGTGCGTTCGGAGTTGGAACAGAGCAACCAGCACAATCAGGAATTGGCATCCAGCAATATGTCGCTGTCGCAGAAGGTGGCTATTGCCTCGCAGCTCAATGCTACTAACATTGCGATGACACCCCTCACCAAAAAAGGTAAGAACCATAAGAAGCTGAAGGGTGCCAAGACGCTCAGTGTAACCTTTGTCATCTCTCGTAATGTGACGGCTGCCAATGGCACTCGAGATGTTTATGTTCGTGTCACGACGCCTCAGGGAGAAGTGCTGAACGGTGGCGGTACCTTTGCTTACGAGAACCGCCAGTTGGCATATTCGATGAAGAAAACTATAGAATATACGGGTGAGGAAACTGCTGTCTCGTTGGTTTGGCCTATTACAGAGACACTCACTGGCGGCAGCTATAATGTCAGTGTTTTCGCTGACGATAATATGATTGGTTCGAAGAATTTTACATTTGAGAAATAAATGATGAACAGGTTAGTAGGACTCCTCTTGCTGGCAGGAATGATGCAGACTGCTTCGGCTCAGCGCGTGCTGAACCTGGACAGTTGCAGAGCCATGGCGCTTCGCAACAATAAGCAGATGAGCGTCTCCCGTGTCAAGCAGGATGTAGCCAAGAATCTTCGCAAAGCGGCGCGTACCAAGTATCTGCCTCATATCAGTGCTGTGGGCGGGTATGTCTATACCAACCGCGAAGTATCTATTCTTACAGACGAACAGAAAGAAGGTCTGAGTTCGTTAGGTACGAATGTTGGCAACAACCTGAAAGGCGCTGTCAACAAATATACTTCCACGCTGCCGGCTGCTCTTCAGACAGCTTTAGCACCGACATTGGCTCAGATAGGGCAAGACTTGGCACCTTTGGGCACTGCTCTGAACGGAGTGGGACAGGACGTTGTCGATGCCTTCCGTACCGACACCCGCCATACGCTGGTGGGAGGTGTCATGGTGATGCAACCCGTTTTTATGGGTGGCGCTATTGTTGCCATGAATAAGTTGGCAGATGTCAACGAACAGTTTGCTGAGAACTCTGCTGAGGCGAAACGTCAGAATACGTTGTACAACATTGACCAAAGCTACTGGCAAGTGGTGTCGTTACGCCATAAGCAGAAGTTAGCACAGAGTTATCTCGATTTGGTGAAGAAGTTGGACGATGACGTTCAGAAGATGATCCAGGAAGGCGTTGCCACCCGCAGTGACGGACTGTCTGTCAGTGTGAGAGTCAACGAGGCAGAGATGATGCTCATGCAGGTAGAAGATGGTCTGACACTATCGCGGATGTTGCTGTGTCAGCTCTGCGGACTGCCCGTCAAAGAACCTGTGGTGTTGGCAGACGAAGAGGCTGAGAATATTGCAGAGATGGCTGTTGAACCTGTTGGCTCCGGCTTCTCAACGGCTGTCGAGCATCGTCCGGAGTTGAAAATGCTGCAGAATGCAGTGGATATGGGTAAGCAGACCACCAACATCCTGAAGGCAGGAAACTTGCCACAGGTGATGCTGATGGGTGGCTGGATGGGTAGTAACCCCAGTGTCTATAATAGTTTCCAGCGTAAGTTCAAGGGTGCTTGGAATGTTGGCGTCATGGTACGCGTTCCCCTTTGGAATTGGGGCGATGTCATGTATAAAGTGCGTGCATCGAAAGGTGCTACGACCATTGCCGCCCTGGAGATGGAAGATGCCCGTGAGAAGATTGAGCTACAAGTCAGTCAGAGCGAGTTTCGTGTGAGCGAGTCGAACAAGAAGTTGCAGCAGGCGTTGGCAAATATCGAACGGGCTGACGAGAACCTGCGTACAGCCAACCTCGGTTTCAAGGAGGGTGTTATCTCCTCGACAACGGTCATGGAGGCTCAGACGGCATGGTTGCAGGCACAGTCGCAGAAGATTGATGCCGAGATAGATGTCAAGCTCAGTCAGGTCAATCTGCAAAAAGCGTTGGGTACGCTGAAATATTAAGAAAATGTAAATTTGTAAATTGTATATATCGTTATGTCAAACCAGGCAAAAATACAACACAACAACATACTGCTTGCCATCTTAGGCTTTACAGCAGTGGTGGTTATCGTCGGTGTGATAGGTTTCTTTGCTTTCACCCGCGACCCTGAAGTCATTCAGGGACAGATAGAGGTTAGCGAATATAGAGTATCCAGCAAAGTTCCCGGACGTGTTCTGGAAATCCGTGTTAAAGAGGGCGATTATGTGAAGGTGGGCGATACGTTAGCCATCCTCGATGCCCCTGAGGTACGCGCTAAGATGGAACAGGCCCGTAGCGCTGAGAATGCTGCGTCTGCTCAGGATGAGATGGCTCGCAATGGTGCCCGTCAGGAGCAGATTCAGGGCGCCTTTCAGCTGATGCAGCAGGCGAAGGCTGGACTGGAAATTGCCGAGAAGTCTTATCAGCGTGTGCAGCGTCTGTTCGATGAGGGCGTGATGAGTGCCCAGAAGCGTGATGAGGCCTATGCTCAGTATAAGGCTTTGGAAGCTCAGTACAAGGCTGCAGAGAGTCAGTATCAGATGGCGCGCAATGGTGCTCGTCGTGAAGAGAAGATGGCTGCTGCCGCTATGGTGGGGCGTGCTAAGGGTGCGGTGAACGAGGTGACATCGTACATCAACGAGACCGTTCAGATTGCCCAGATGGCTGGCGAGGTCATGGATATCTATCCCAAACAGGGTGAACTGATTGGTACGGGCTCGCCTATTATGACTATTGCCGTGATGGACGACATGTGGGGAACGTTCAATGTTCGTGAGGATCAGTTGAATGGTCTCGCCATGGACAAGACGTTCACTGCTTTCGTACCAGCCTTCAATAAGGAGATACAGCTCAAGGTGTATTACATGAAGGATATGGGCTCTTATGCTACATGGAAGGCTACCAAGGCTAACGGACAGTACGACTTGAAGACCTTTGAGGTCAAGGCTCGTCCGGTGGAGAAGATGGAAGGCCTGCGTCCAGGTATGAGCCTTGTCATTAAGGAAAAGTAATATCAGTTGTCAATTATCAATTGTCAATTAGCCATTATAAATTGGAAACTCTGAGGCAGATATATCAGTTGGCAGTGAGGGAGTGCAAGATTTTCATGCGCAACCACATCTTCGTGTTTTGCATGGTCATCTTCCCTGTGCTGGTCATCTTCTTCTTTACCAGCATGCTCAGCGAAGGACTGCCTCACGAGATGCCTGTCGGCGTTGTCGATTTGGACAACACGTCGATGACACGCAACCTGATTCGCCGACTCGACGGCATGCAGAGCAGTGAGGTGGTGGCATTCTATCCTACACCATCCGAGGCTCGTCGGGCTATTCAGGAGAACGAGATTTACGGATTTTTCTACATTCCGGAAGGGACGACCGAGAAACTGTTAGCATTCCGTCAGCCGAAGATTTCGTTTTATTATTCGCAGACCACCCTTACGGCAGGCTCTTTCGTCTATAAGGATATGATGACGGTGGCTTCGCTGGGTTCCGGCGCTGTGGGCATGAGTACCATGCAGGCTAAAGGATTGTCGAAAGCGCAGATGGCTGCACTGATGTCTCCTATCAGTATTGATCTCCATCAGCTTAGCAATCCTACGTCAGACTATAATGCCTATCTGACCACTTTTATGGTGCCGGGTATCATCATGCTGTTCATCTTCCTCATTACTACATACGCCATCGGCACAGAACTGAAGTTCGATCATGGCCGTGAACTGGTGGAGATGGGCGGCGGACGCATCTGGGTATCCATCATCGGTAAGTATCTGCCTCATACGCTGGTATGGCTCATCATTACTTTTGGCTACTCGTACTATGTCTTCGGCGTCTTAGGTTCTCCGCATGTCGGTGGAGCCTCGAAGATTGCGCTGCTAAACGTGCTGATGGTGCTTTCAGCCCAGGGCTTTGGCATCTTTACCTTCGGACTGATGCCTTCGCTGCGCATGTCAATGAGTATCAGCTCGTTGTGGGCGGTGCTCAGTATCTCTATGGCGGGTGCTGCCTATCCTTTGATGGGCATGGACGGTCCATTGCAGGCCCTGTCGTGGCTTTTCCCGCTACGTCATTACTTTATGGTTTATTCTGTTGGCGTACTGAACGGATTCCCCATTATGGATGCCTGGTGGCATATCGCCGCACTCATCGCCTTTATGCTGTTGCCTATTCTGGTAGCTCCGAAGATTAAGCATGCCATGTTAACATACGTGTATATCCCATGAAACAGAAAGGATTAATACAAACCATCATAGAAGGAATACAGGATGCCTGCCTGATATGGCGCGAAGAACTCCGGCAGGTGGTGAAGGACGAGGGCGTGCTCATATTCTTCATCATCGTTCCTTTGGCTTATCCTTTGCTCTATTCGTGGATTTACAATAATGAGACAGTGGAAGAAGTGCCCGTAGTGGTCGTTGACGACAGCCATTCGTTTATGAGTCGTCAGTTCCTCCGCATGTGTGATGCCTCGTCAGAGGTGAAGGTTGCCTACTATGCTTCCGATATGGATGAGGCAAAGATGTTGCTGGGGCGTCAGGCGGCGAAGGCTATCTATCATATTCCTGCCGATTTCCAAACGAGTGTTATGCGGATGACGCCCACTGCCGTCAGCGTCTATTGCGACATGAGCCTGATGCTGACCTACAAGGCGGCTTATCAGACAGCCCTCACTGTATCGCAGCGGATGAGTACTGCTATTCGACTGAAGTTGGCTGGAAACTATACTCATCGTGAAGACCAGATACAGGCGCAACCCCTACAGTTCGATGCTGTGCCGATATTCAATCCTACCGGAGGCTACGGCTCTGCCGTGCTGCCTGCCGTACTGATGCTCATCTTTCAGCAGACTTTGGTGCTGGGTATAGGACTGTCCGCAGGTACTGCTCGTGAGTCGAACCGCTTCCGTGACCTTGTGCCCATACAGAAACACTATCACGGCACTTTCCGCATTGTGCTGGGTAAGTCGATGTGCTACTTCATGATTTTTGCCGTGATGGGTACATGGCTCACCGTCGTCGTGCCTCGCCTCTTTAATTTCCCCCATTTAGCGCAGTGGCAGGACTTGTTGGCGTTGATGCTGCCTTATACGCTGGCGTGTATCTTCTTTGGCATTACTGTCAGCTGTCTGGTACGCTATCGAGAGAACGTCATGCTGCTGGTGGTTTTTGTTTCCGTTCCTCTGCTGTTCCTCAGCGGTGCCTCTTGGCCGCAAAGCAATATCCCAGGTTACTGGCAGGGCATCAGCTGGCTGTTCCCCAGCACTTTTGGCATCCGTGCCTTTGTACGACTGAATACCATGGGAGGCACGATGAGCGATGTACTTCCCGAGTATCGCGCACTCTGGTTGCAGATGGCTGCTTACTTCCTGGTGGCATGTCTTGTCTATCGCTATCAGATCATGCTGGCTCGTCGTCATGCCTTGGAACGTCTCGACTTCCTGAAGCGTAAGCGCGTGAAGCATTGATAGAAACCCCTCTCATTTCTCTTTTTCTTTCGGGTACGAAAAAACGCTGCGACTCATCAACGAGCGGCAGCGTCCAAAAGCCTATGTTTAACTAAAAATCCTTTGTTTCAAAATGAATCCAGCTTTTTAGGCTGGAGGCCTGTCTTTCGACAGGAATATATAACTAAATACTAACCTTCATTAAGAAAAGAAAGTTATGAGCGCTTCACAGCGACCACTGTCTAAAACACATTTAAAACTTTCTTTTTACCAATAACTAAAAACCTAAAACTATAAATATTACTACTAACCTAAAACAATCTTATTAACCAATGTTCTCTGACTTCACTTAGTCGAGAGTCAAAACCTTTTGTTTGACGATGCAAAGGTACGGCGATTTTTTCTATTCCGCAAGGTTTTATATGCTTTTAGTGTAAAAATGTACCCCATTCTTGACTTAAATCAATCTATTGTGTGCGGAAACACACGAATTTTTGACCTTCTTCTTCATGGTATCACATTTTTTTATTACCTTTGCAAGCCAATTATATAATAATGAACGCATGCGAGTACTTATTGTTAATACCAGCGAACGTACGGGTGGGGCAGCAGTAGCTGCCAGCCGTCTTGCCGATGCCCTTTGTAACAATGGCGTCAAGGCGAAGATGCTGGTACGTGACAAAGAGACGCAGCGGTTGATAGTCAGTGCATTGCCTGGACAGCTGCGCAGTCAGTGGCATTTCCTTTGGGAACGCTTTGTCGTCTGGTGTCACCTGCGCCTGAACCGTAGTCACCTGTTCGATATCGATGTGGCGTGCAGTGGAACGGATATCACCAAGTTGCCCGAATTTCAAGAGGCCGACGTCGTCCATCTGCACTGGGTCAATCAGGGCATGCTTTCGTTGAAAGGTATCCGCAAGCTATTAGATTCGGGCAAGCCCGTCGTATGGACCATGCACGATATATGGCCCGCAACGTCACTTTGTCATCTGACGCTGGACTGCCGCCGCTTTGAAACCGGCTGTCAGCAGTGTCGCCTGTTGCCGCATGGAGGTTCTGCAAACGACTTGTCTGCTCAGGTGTGGCGTAAGAAGCAGCAGATGCTGGAAGGACGTCATGTCGCCTTTGTTGCCTGCAGCGAGTGGTTGGCTGGCGAGGCTCGTAAGAGCGCTTTGCTGCAAGGACAGCAGGTGGTGAGCATTCCTAATCCTATAGATACTCATGTCTATCACCCGGGTAGCAAGGAGCAGGCGCGTCAGTTGTTAGAACTCCCTGTTGAAGGACGTGTTATCCTCTTCGCTTCGCAGCGGGTCACCAATCCGTATAAAGGCATGACTTATCTGGTAGAGGCCTGTCAGTTGTTGGCAGCGCAACATCCGGAGCAGAAAGAACAGATCTGCGTTGCTATCTTAGGTGGACATGCCGAAGAAATCAGCGGTCAGCTGCCGTTCAGGACTTTCCCCTTGGGCTATATCAATGACGAGACACGCATTGTTGCCGCCTATCAGGCTGCCGATGTCTTTGTGCTGCCGTCGTTGTCGGAGAACCTGCCCAATACCATTATGGAGGCGATGGCCTGTGGCGTTCCCAGTGTTGCTTTCCGTGTGGGAGGTATTCCTGAGGAGATAGACCATCGACAGAATGGCTATGTTGCTGACTATCGCAGCAGTGAGGACTTGGCGCGAGGTCTTTGGTGGGTGTTGAAGGAGTGTGATAGCGCAGCCGTCAGCAAGGCTTGTCTGCAGAAAGTGTCGCAATGCTATTCTCAGCAAAGTGTGGCAAAACGCTATATAGAAGTGTATGAAGGTATCGGTAGTCACGATCACGTATAATGCGGCCAAGAGCCTACAGCGGACGCTGGACAGTGTCCGCAGGCAGAGCTTTCCGCAGATAGAGCACCTCATCATCGATGGTGCTTCTACTGACGATACCCTTCTCATGGCTGAAAACTACCGTCAGGACAGTCCCCATGATGTCGTTATCCAGTCAGAGCCCGACCGTGGACTTTACGATGCGATGAACAAGGGATTGCGAAAGGCGACGGGCGACTATGTGGTCTTTCTCAATGCGGGCGACTCGTTGTATGCTGATGATACGATAGAGACGGTTGTCAAGGCGGCTGGCGAGGACTCGGCAGACCATCCTTTACCTGCTGTCATCTATGGAGATACCGCCATCACTGATGACGAAGGTCGTTTCCTGCATCTGCGCCAGCACCGACCACCGGAACAGCTCTCGTGGCTCTCGTTCCAGCAAGGCATGCTGGTTTGCCATCAGGCTTTCTATGTCAGGCGCGATGTGGCGCAGGACATCCTTTATAATCTGGACTATCGCCACTCAGCCGATGTCGATTGGTGCATTCGCATTATGAAGGAGGCAGAGCGACAGGGACTTCCGTTAGTCAATACCCATGCTGTGCTTGCCAATTTCGAGGAAGGCGGCAACACCACGCAGCACCATCGTGCCTCGCTGATGGAGCGTTTTCATGTGATGGGTCATCATTACGGTTATCTGACCACCTTCCTGCTGCACCTGTGGTTCGTTCTGCGTGTGATATTGTCGAAATTCGGCTGGAGCGAGGAGCGTCGCGACTTGTTGCAATCCATTCGTAATGGTCGTGAGATGTTGCAGAGCGAGAAACTCTGGCTCATCGTCAGCCTGAGTATTCCAAGTATTTTAGCACAGTTGTCCGCCACCGTCATGTTCTTCATCGACGCTTCTATGGTAGGCCATTTAGGTGCCCAGGCGTCAGCAGCCATCGGACTGGTAGAGACTACTGGTTGGCTGATGGGCGGACTGGGCATGGCGGCATCGATGGGTTTTTCGGTGCAGGTAGCTCATGCCATTGGCGCCAACGACCTGAAGCGAGCCAGAAGGGTGATGCGTCAGTCGCTGGTTTGTTGCTCCCTGTGGAGTATGTCCATCACCACCATCGCCATTGCTGTCAGTGGCCGTCTGCCTTACTGGTTAGGAGGTAGTGAGGAAATAGCACACGATGCGACGCTTTATTTTGTCCTGATAGGTCTGTTTGGCATATTTTACCAGTTAGAAGGGCTGGGCGCCTCCATGCTGAAGTGTTCCGGTAACATGAAGATTCCCTCCATCCTGAACATTGGCATGTGCTTGATGGATGTCGCTTTCAACTATTTCTTTATCTATATCTGCAATTTAGGTGTGTTAGGTGCTGCGCTGGGAACGGGAGCAGCAGAGTTGATAACCGCTGCACTGATGCTTTACTTCCTGCTGTGGCGCTCGGATATGCTGTCCATTTTCGGTAAAAGCGAAAGTCGTCGTCCGTTGACGTGGCATGACTTCAAGCCCAAGGCCGATGTCGTGCGTAATGCTTTCAACATCGGCGGTCCCGTAGGATTGAACCATGTGCTGATGGGGTCTGCTCAGATTGTCAGTACACTCATTGTTGCGCCATTGGGCACCGTGGCTATTGCTGCCCACTCGTTGGGAATTACTGTCGAGAGCTTGTGTTATATGCCTGGTTACGGTATTGCCGAGGCTGCTACAACGCTGGTGGGACAGAGCTTCGGTGCCTCCCGACGTGATTTGTGTCGCTCGTTTGCCCGTATGTCGGCAGGACTGGGCATTGCCGTGATGACCGTCATGGGTGTTCTCATGTGGGTCTTTGCCTCAGAGCTCATGTCCATCATGACTCCTGTCGAGGAAATTATCAGCATTGGTACGGAGTGTCTGCGTATAGAAGCCTTTGCAGAACCGATGTTTGCGGCAGCCATCGTTTGTAACGGCGTCTTCGTTGGAGCTGGCGATACGCTGCGACCAGCCATTATGAATCTATTGTCCATGTGGGGTGTGCGTCTGACGCTGGCTGCTCTGCTGGCGGTTAGCTACGGTTTACCGGGTGTATGGACAGCCATGGCCATCGAACTGACCTTCCGTGGTGTCATCTTCCTTGCTCGCCTCTATCATGGTGGGTGGATGAACAGGAAAAGTACAGTATAAAGTCTCCTGAAGGGGTCGTTAAGACCGCTGAGAGGGGTCTAAGCGCAAATAATCGGAAAAAAATTTGTTCAATTCAGTTTTTTGTCGTATTTTTGCCGTGCGATATTTAAGTAATAATTAACAATAAACACTTATGAACTCACAAAAATTATTAACTACTTTAACTACGTGTTTGGTATCTGTCCTCATGATGACTTCTTGTAGCAGCGACGATGGTGGCGGTGCTCCTGCTCCCGTGGTTACATCGCTTACAGGTATATGGTCTATCTCTAATGTTCAGGACCAGAATGGTAACGTTTCCAATATGCAGTTGGAGTTTATGTCGATGACCTATGCTCAGTATGCTCCGACGATTGGTCAGACGGCTCCGGCTACGCTCCCTGCCGATGCGTTGGCTTATAGCAAGACCACCGTCACGACGGTTAACAACTACGATCCTTATGGTGGCTATAATAATTATGGTGGCTATAATAATTATGGCGGCTATTATCCTTACACTCCGTCACAGACTACGACCACCAAGAAATACACCAAGGAGGTGGGTTATTACACAACCTCCAATGCCACGGGCATTGACAAGCTGCACCTCTATCCTCAGGTCGTGCTGACCAGTACTGATGGCATGACTTGGTATAACGATGGCGGCAGCTCTGCAGCTATGTCTGAACTCTCTTACACGGTGAATGCCTCACAGCTCATCTTCCATCTGCCCGACTTGACCAATCAGGTTTGGGCAAGAGGTGCTGGCGGTGGCGGTAGCTCTCCCACGCCTACAAACGCTGTTTCTGGTGTCTGGCAGACCACTACTCAAGACCAGATGGGTAACAGCGTTACGCAGCAGCTGGAGCTCACGACCACTGCTTATACACAGTATGCAGCAGCTATCGGCCTGCCTATTCCTGCAGGTGTTTCTTCTACCTCGTTGGCCTATGTCAAGACGGCAGTGACCACCCAGGGTTGGAGCAGCTATAGCCAGACCAAGACTTATGCCCGAGAGATAGGCTTCTATACGACGGCTAACTTAGGAGGTTCGAACAAACTGATTCTCAATGCACAGGTCTGCCAGAAGAGTGACAATGGCACTCAGTATGTGGTAGATACCAGCGTGCAGCCTACTCAGTCTGAATACAGCTATGCGGTGGCAGGCACTCAGATGACGTTCTACCTGCCAGACTTGTCAACGCAGCTGTGGTCGAAGATTCGTTAATAATATAATAAGTATTAGAACGTGAAGAGAACCCTCATGTTAGCAGCGGGCATTTTGTGCTCGCTGCTCTCGATACAAGCATTCAACGTTACTTACACCACGGTCAACAAACCTGACGGTTGGGGTGAGATGACGGCGTATGCGGGCAGTTTTGTCCCTTCGGGTTCTCCTGTGCCCTTGGGAACCAGCGTGACGTTCTCAGCGCCTGGTGGCAACTGCTATGCCGTCGATTGGTATGTCAACGACGTGAAGGCACCGAAGGCAACGGGTTTCACGTTCAAGGTCACCGTTACGGACAACGTCCATGTGGAAGCCCGTTACCGTGAGGCTTATAAGTTTATCTTCAAGGACACTCCTTACGTTCGCTATGCCGATGCGATGGGCTATGTCACGCTGCCTCCCAACTACTATCATAACGACTATGTGTTGGAGAAGGGTACGGGCCATACGGTCGATTACTGGACGGGCAGCAACGGTAAAACCTATCCTGTAGATACTACGCCGGAGGATAACCAGTGGTATCGCGACTTGCTGACAGAAGATGTGGTGCTGACGCCTCACTATGTACCGAACGGTAAGAGCGTTGGCGACAGCACTGTCAACGTCACGTGGCGTTTCGACCAGCCTGGCCAAGGACTGCTGCTGCGCAATATGAAGGCGAGGGCTCCTTTCGTGCAGACTACTGTCTTCCAAGGTCAACGTACTGATGTAGTGATGACCATTGATGCTACACAAGGCCGCATCGATAACTTTAATAATGGCGACTGGAGCAAGTCCTACATTCCTGCTTCCGTGAGTGCTGGGACGCACCTGACGCTGCCTTCTCTTTACGGTACGAGTTTCAGGTTGCTGACGACAGCGCCTCTCACTTCCCAGACGACGATAGGCGGAAAGTCTGACTATACCACGGTGAAGTTGGCTGAGGACGTCTATGAGTCTTTGTTGTACTGCTATGCCGCCAGTGATTCTGTCGATATGTCGATAGGAGAGGACATTGGCCTCATCAGCATCACGGCGTGCTTCCCTGGAAGCATCAATACGCTGAAGTGGTGGCCTCATATCCGGTGGGCAGAGACAACTATCGGCACCGCTTGGAAGACTGGCGAGGCTGGCGGCTTGCTGAGTCACATGAGCGACATTGCCAACAACGGTCAATTACGCATCACACCCAGCGCCAGCGACACGCTGACGTCATTGATTGAGATGCCGCAGGTCTTCAATGCCCAGCGGTATATGTCGGTTGATTTCGAGGTGGCTGACGGCTATGCCTTCCTGCTGGAATCTGCTGAAGTGCCCTTTGTCCCTGTGGTGCTCAACAACCCGAATGCCAATATCCTTTCCGCATTATGGGTGGAAGATGCCTTGGGACAGCGCATCGACTCTCTTTTCCAGAAACGGAAGGCCAACGTGATGAACTACGACTCGCTGTCGTATTCCGTACCGGCCGACCAAAACCTTACGAAGTATCTGCAAGGCAAGGTGACGATGAAGTTTTTTGTTTTCGGTACTGCTGCTGACTATCGCTTGGGTTACCCCATTTCCATCAGCGGCAGGCTCTTCCAGCGCATCGCCTTCCCACAGGACAGCCAGTGGATGCCTTTCCTTGTGGGTAGCGGCATCGACTTCGACGATGCTTCTCTGCGCCAGGTGGACGTCTATGAAATCGTGGGTGTTCGTGAGCGACAGAAATTAGTCACGAAGGTCCCCGTCGAAGAATGTCCGCCGGGAACTGTCATTCTGCTGCATGCCCCGCAGCCCGGCTCAGTCTATTATGTGCCGGTGACCCGTTGTGACGATGCTTTCGACCCAGGACTTAATATGCTCAAGATTTCTGACGGCACTGTGACGGGCGATGCCATGCGCTATGTCTTTGACGTAAAAGACGGCAAACCCGTGTTCGTGCTTTCCACCGAAGGTGCTGTGATTCCTGAGGGCGACTTCTATTTGGAGTGTGATCTGATAACCACTCCCACTGTACTTTACCTCAACGAGGGTGATGTGCCCTCCGGTATTGCTGACGTTAGCGATGACCGCAAGGGCGCTTCTGCCATGCCGCGTCGCATTGTCAAGAATGGTCGCGTCTATATCCTCAAGGCCGACGGAAGCCTTTACAATATGGCTGGTGCTCAGGTCAGATAAGACGGCTTAGCACCTCTCTTTTACCCTTTCGTAACCAACAAAAAAATAGTGCAGCCTACGAACCAATCGCCGGCTGCACTCAAATTATCAATAACTAAAAACTTTTGCTTTCGTTTTAATTACCTTAATTTACTAACACCTTAAAAACTAACTAAAAACTTACTAACTAAACCAAAACTTTTTACTAACTTAAAAACTAACTATCTATTATGTTATCCTTTCAGCAATCTCTTTTGCCTTAAAACCCTATTAGGTTTCTTTTTCTGATGCAAAGGTACGACAAATATAGAAACGCTCCAACATTTCTACTCTTTTTTCACGAAAATAAGTCTTATTCTTGATGCAAATCAAGGGTTTGTGTCCGCACACACATCATTTGTGCTCGTAAACAGCTCTTTCTCTACCAAGTTGGTCAACTCTACAAACTGACTGATAGACAACTGCTCAGGACGAAGTGTCATAAACGGATGCTGAAACAGCTCCGAGCGCTGCCCTTCCGCTGCTTCGTAGCCGCGTCCGAACAACTGTTTCAGCGATACGCGCAACATCTTGCGGCGCTGGTTGAACACCGTTTTTACCACGCGCTTGAATAGCTGTTCGTCGCATCCCAAGTGCTGCACGTCGTTGCGTGTCATGCGGATGACGGCACTCTGCACCTTGGGGGGAGGGTTGAAGACGGAGGGTTCGACGGTAAAGAGATATTCCACGTTGTACCAGGCCTGAATCAACACCGACAGGATGCCATACTGTTTGTTGCCCGGCTTAGAAGCCATGCGCACAGCCACCTCATGCTGAATCATTCCCGTGCAGCAAGGGATGAGGTCGCGATTGTCGAGCATCTTGAAGAAAATCTGCGACGAGATGTCGTAAGGGTAGTTGCCAGTGAGCACGAACTGCCCGCCATCGAACAACTGGTGCAAGTCCATCCGCAGGAAGTCGCCTTCGATGATGGGGGATTCGGAGAATTCGGGGGTATGGGGGTGCGGAGAGGCGGGGGTACGAGAAGTGTTTTCTTCGGACGCGTTCTCATATTCACGGAACAGCGTTCCTTTCAGGTATGCAACACTCTCGCGGTCGATCTCCACCACCTTCAGTGGTCGTGGCTTTTTCACGAGAAACTGCGTCATCACACCCATTCCTGGGCCTACTTCCAGAACGGGCAGGTCGCTATAAGGCTCATCCACCGTGTCGGCAATGCGCTTCGCTATCGTGAGGTCAGTCAGGAAGTGCTGACCCAGGTTCTTCTTCGGACGTACTTGCTTCATGCTTGCTTTTTCGCTGCAAAAATACAAAATATGTTGCATACAACCAACACTTTTTTTAAAAATGTTGTTATTTCCAACGGAATTTGCAAATCATCCTCCCATGCGTCCCTTGTGAGTTGGAATCTGCAAATCTTACGGGTGAAACTGAGAAGAAACAGACAGGATGAAAGCGAATACCGTATTTGCTATGAGGAAGTGCCGTTGTCGCAGGGTGCGCAAACGGCTTTCGACGGGGGAGAAGACGTATTTCGGCGGGTGGGAGAAGGGCTCTCATTTATTTTTAGCGGCCGCTACGTTTATTTTTGGCGGCAGCTAAAAATATTCACGGCGGCCGCCAAAAATGAATTTAGCGCCCGCCGTGAACCTATTTTTAATTGAATACCTGTTTACTTGGTAAGTACCTTTGCGTTCTTGCAAATGTACATAGCCTCTGCGGCTGCTACGGCCTCAACGGCCAGTGAAATCATTGCTAACATCATAATTTTTTCCTTTCTCAATCTTTAATTGTTATCCTTGTCTTTTTCTTTTTGACGATGCAAAGGTACACTGTTTTCGTTAACAGTGTATCGTTTTGGGGTCACTTTTCGCCAAAAACGGACATTTCTTTGATAGTTGTCAATAAAAACCTGCTTCTATTGACTTGTATCAAAAATATTTTTCTTACCTTTGCATCTGGTTATGAAAATAGGGAGTGTGATATTGAAGGTTCTCATGCCGTTGCTGCTGGGCGCTGCGATACTTTACTGGATGTATCGTGGCGAGGATTGGCAGCAGCTGTGGTATGTGATGACGGTCGAGATGGACTGGACGTGGATGCTGCTCAGCTTCCCCTTCGGCATTATGGCTCAGGTGGTGCGCGGCTGGCGCTGGCGTCAGACCCTCGACCCCGTTCTTTCGCACCCTCGCCCCCCCGTGCCCTCTTCCCCCCGCACCTCCGTGCTGATACACAGCATCTTCCTGTCGTATGCCGCCTCGCTGGTCATTCCCAGGGTAGGGGAGTTTACGCGTTGCGGTGTGCTGAACCGCTACGACGGTGTGTCTTTTCCCAAGGCATTGGGCACGGTAGTGACGGAGCGCGCCATCGACACGCTGCTGGTGATGGGCATCACGTCGGTCATGCTGATTGTGGAGATGAGTACCTTCGGCACGTTCTTCCGTCAGACGGGTACCGACCTCAACAGCATTCTGCACCGCTTCTCGTGGACGGGCTACTTTGTGGCTGCCGTCTCGGCAGTGGCTATCCTCGTCATGCTGCACTTCCTGTTGCGCAAACTCTCTATATATAATAAGGTAAGGGCTACGCTGAGCGGCATCTGGCAGGGTGTCATCTCGCTGAAGGATGTGCGCAACATCCCCTTGTTCGTCTGTGCCACCATCGGCATCTGGCTCTGCTACTTCCTGCACTACTACCTGACGTTCTTCTGCTTCGACTTCACGGCGAATTTAGGCATTGGTTGTGCCTTGGTAACGTTTATTGTTGGCTCCATTGCCGTCGTTGTTCCTACGCCTAACGGTGCTGGTCCCTGGCATTTTGCAGTGAAGACGATGCTCATCCTCTACGGTGTTGCGGATGTTCATGCGTTGTACTTCGTCTTGATAGTGCATACGGTGCAAACGATGCTGGTCGTCGTGTTGGGCATCTATGCGTGGCTGGCATTGAATTTTACGAAACGATTAAACCCTAAAACAATAGAATGATGAACGAAATTGAAAAACTGAATCCGCAGTGCGTATGGAAGAACTTCTATGCACTGACGCAAGTACCCCGTCCCAGTGGACATTTAGAGAAAATACAGCAGTTCCTGTTAGACTTCGGCAAACAGGCAGGAGTCGAGGCCTTCAAAGACCCTGCAGGAAATATCGTGTTCCGCAAGCCCGCCTCAGCAGGCATGGAGAACCGCAAGGGCGTTATTCTGCAAGCCCACATGGACATGGTGCCTCAGAAGACTCCCGAGAGCAAGCACTGCTTCGAGACAGACCCCATAGAGCCGTGGATCGACGGTGAGTGGGCGAAGGCGAAAGGTACAACACTGGGTGCCGACAACGGCCTGGGCGTGGCAGCCATCATGGCTATCATGGAAGACAAGACACTGAAGCACGGACCTATTGACGCTCTCATCACTCGTGACGAGGAGACTGGCATGTTTGGCGCTAACGAACTGCCGGAAGGTGAGTTGCAGGGCGACATTCTGATGAACCTCGACTCCGAGCACTGGGGCAAGTTCGTCATCGGTTCTGCCGGTGGTATCGACGTGACAGCCACGATGGACTATCAGGAGGTGGATACCGATGCAGAGGACGTGGCAGTACGTATTACTGTCAAGAACCTGCGCGGCGGACATAGTGGACTGGAAATCAACGAAGGCCGCGCCAATGCCAATAAGCTCTTAGTGCAGATTGTCCGCGAGGCCATCAGCGAGACCGAAGCCCGCCTGGCATCGTGGAACGGTGGCAACATGCGCAACGCCATTCCCTTCAAGGCTGAGGCTGTGCTGACGCTGCCCAAGGAGAATGTCGCTATCCTGAAGGACATTGCTAATGACTGGAAGGATACCTTTAACGACGAGTTCAAACTCATCGAGCCGCAGGGCGTCGAGGTCATCGTCGAAGACGTAGCTACGCCGCAGAAGGAAGTGCCTGCCGAGATTCAGGACAACCTCATCAGCGCTATCTTTGCCTGTCACGACGGCGTTATCCGCATGATTCCCTCTTACCCCAGCGTGGTAGAGACCTCCAGCAACCTCGCCATCATCAATATCGGTGAGGGCAAGGCTGCCATCAAGATCCTGGCACGCTCCAGTCGTGAGGACATGAAGGACTATGTCGCCACGATGCTGGAGAGCTGCTTCAACATGGCAGGCATGAAGGTAGAGACCAGTGGCTCGTATGGCGGCTGGGATCCCAATCCCGACTCGGAGATTCTTCACCTGCTGCTGAAAGAGTATAAGGAACTGTTCGGCAAGGAGGGCATCATTCAGGTGGATCATGCTGGTCTGGAGTGCTCCGTCATTTTAGGCAAGTACCCCTGGCTCGACGTCGTCAGCCTTGGTCCTACGATGAAGTCGCCGCACACCACCACCGAGCGCGCCCTCATCGAGACCGTTGCACCTTTCTGGCAGTTGCTGAAGAAGACGCTGGAAGATATTCCGGAGAAGTAAATTAATTAAAACACAGAGATTCTTCGACAAGCGAAGTGTGGCGCTGCAATCAGAGACACAGAGGTTTTTTATATTAAAGATGAAATATAAAGAATTAAAGATTAAGATTTAAGTATTTATATAAATCAAAATAAAACCTCTGTATCTCTGTGTCTCTGTGTTCGAATAAATAAGAAAAATGTGCCTAAAGGGTAATTTTTCTAATTTCTAATTTATACCTTTGAGGCTGCGCCTCGAAGGTACTTCCGTTCGACAATAAAAATAAAAAAATGCCTTTTTATTTTGTATTGTGCTCACTTATTCGTACCTTTGCACCCGTAAAACAAAAAAAAATAGAAGAATTATGGACGATTACCCGGCGGATACTTGTAAGAAGTAAGGCTGGAGGATAGGCAGGCAAGACCGCTAATCCTCTTGCCGCAGTTGTCAATTTGAATTGTCAATTGTCACAATTATCAATTATCAATTGTCAATGATCAATTAAACAAAGGATTAGCACAATGAAGACTTACTGGAACACCCAAAATGGGCTCAACCAGCTGCAGGAGTGGGAGCCCAACTGCTGGATACAAATGACGTGTCCCACAGAAGAAGACAGACAGATGTTGGAGGAACAGTTTAATATTCCCGACTATTTCCTCTCTGACATCAGCGATACCGACGAGCGTGCCCGCTACGAGTACGACGACGGCTGGATGCTGATAATCCTGCGCATACCCTACGTCAAGGAGGTACGTAGCCGCACGCCTTATACCACCGTACCCCTTGGTATTATTCATAAGCGCGATGTCACGATTACCGTCTGCTACTACGAGACGAACATGATGATTGACTTCGTCTCCTTCCACCAGCGTCGCGGCGTAGGGTTCACCGACTATGTCGATATGACGTTCCGCCTGTTCCTCTCCAGTGCCGTGTGGTACCTGAAGCGACTGAAGCAAATCTCCATGCTCATCGACAAGGCCAAGCGCAACCTGGACCGCGAGGTGAACAACGAGAGCCTGATAGGACTCTCCCGTCTGCAGGACTCGCTGACGTATTTCAACACCTCTATCCGTGGCAACGAGACGCTGCTGTCGAAGTTGAAGTTCAAGCTGCAGATTGACGAGCTGGATGCCGACCTCATCGAAGACGTCACTATTGAGATGACGCAGGCTCGTGAGACCACCAGCATCTACTCGAACATTCTGGAATCGACGATGGATACCTACCAGAGTATTATCAACAACAACATGAACACCATTATGCGTACACTCACCTCAGTGACCATCATCCTCATGTTGCCTACGCTGGTAGCCTCGTTCTTTGGCATGAATCTTGTCAACGGCATGGAGACAAGCCCACTCGGATTTGTTGTCGCAATAGTGATTAGTATCTTCATTTCCGTGCTCTCGTGGGTCTTTTTCCGCCACAAACGACTCATTTAGTACACTTTTTTGCCAAAAAATTAGGTGGTTTCGGAATTATTTACTAACTTTGAAGCCCATATAACTGAAAAGGGAACTATCCCTGAACACGAACTTAATACAAATCTTAGATGATGGACTCTCAAGAAAAAGCTCTTCAGGAAGAGCAGAATGTGAAGGAAAACGCCGTAGAAAACACTGAAGTTACAGAAGTGAATGATGTGACGGAAGCGACAGAAGCGCCGGAAGTGACAGAAGCGCCGGAAGTGACAGAGGTTTCTCAGGACACCGAGAACGTAGAGCGCAAGCAGTATCAGAGTAAGAAAGAAGTACTAGAGCGTGTGCGCGAAATAGCCCATGGCGACGAGGCACCGCAAAAGGAAGAAGTGGACTATCTGAAAACCGTCTTCTACAAGTTGCATATTGCCGAGCGTGAAGCGCGCCTGAAGGAGTTTATTGACGGCGGTGGCGATCCCGAGCAGTATCAGATAACTCCCGATACCGAGGAAGAGGCCTTCAAGGCAGAGATGAGCGTTATCAGAGAGAAGCGCCAGCAACAGTTGCGTGAGATGGAGCAGGAGAAACAACAGAACCTGGAGCGCAAGTTGGCCATTATCGAGAAGCTGAAGACCATGGTTACCTCGCCCGAGGAGGCCAACAAGTCATATAAGGATTTCAAGGCCCTGCAGGACGAGTGGCGCGAAATCAAGAATGTCCCCGCTGAGCGTGCCAACGAGCTGTGGCGCAACTATCAGCTCTATGTCGAGCAGTTCTACGACTTGCTGAAGTTGAACAGCGAGGCTCGTGAATACGACTTCAAGAAAAATCTGGAAGCCAAGACGCGCCTTTGCGAGGCTGCTGAGAAACTTGCCGACGAGGCTGATGTCATCAGCGCCTTCCACCAGCTGCAGAAGTTGCACCAGGAGTTCCGTGAGACGGGTCCCGTAGCTCGTGAGCTCCGCGAGGAAATCTGGCAGCGCTTCAAGGCTGCGTCAACGGTTGTCAACAAGCGTCACCAGCAGCACTTCGAAGACCTCCGCGCAAAAGAGGAGGAGAACCTGGTGCGCAAGACTGCCCTCTGCGAAAAGGCAGAGGCCATCTGTGGCGAAGAGAACAAAGGCTCTGGCGACTGGGAGCGCCATACCAAGCAGATGATAGAGTTGCAGACGGAATGGAAGACCATCGGTTTCGCTCCGCAGAAGATGAACGTCAAGATCTTCGAGCGCTTCCGTGCTGCCTGTGACGACTTCTTCGGTCGCAAGGCTCAGTACTTCCGCTCGCTGAAAGACACCTTTAAGGAGAATGCCGACAAGAAACGCGCCTTGGTGGAGAAAGCCAAGGAGCTGCAAGACTCTACCGACTGGAAATCGACCTCCGACAAGCTCATCAACCTGCAGAAGGAGTGGAAGACCATCGGCATGGTGCCCAAGAAGTTGGGCGACCAGTTGTGGGAAGAGTTCCTCGGTGCCTGCAACAAGTTCTTTGAAGCCCGTAATGCAGCAGGTGCCAGCACCCGTAGCGACGAGCGTGAGAACCTGGAGAAGAAGCGTTCCATCATCGAACAACTGAAAGCTCTGGCCGAGGAGACGGGCGAAAACCTGCAGCAGCGCGTACAGCAGCTGGTGGAGGAGTATCAGCAGGTGGGACATGTGCCCTTCAAGGAGAAGGATAAGCTCTATGAAGACTATCATGCCGTGCTCGACAAACTCTATAAGGAATTGAACATCAGCGTTGCCAAGCGCCGCCTGTCAAAGTTCAAGGACAACCTGAAGCAGGTCGCCGAGCGTGGCGAGAATGCACTCGACAACGAGCGCGCCCGTCTGATGCGTCAGTATGAGCAGTTGAAGCAAGAGGTGCAGACCTACGAGAATAATCTGGGCTTCCTCAATGCTTCCAGCAAGAAGGGCAACTCCCTCATCGACGAGATGAACCGCAAGGTGCAGAAGTTGAAGGATGAGGTGCAGCTGGTGCGTGAAAAGATTAAGGCTATTGACGCGGAGAATCGTCAGTAAGCGTATACCGGCCGGCAGCCAAGGTGTGCTTACGTCCTGAATAGGGTAGCACCACTACTGCCGAACCGCCATCAGGAATAGCAACGTCAAGGGTAAAGCTCTTGGCGTTGTTTCCTTTTGTATAGTCGATATGCCACTCGACAGCCACCTCGCCAAAAGCACTCTCCAGCGTACCGTGACACCAAGTCAAATCACCCATCGGGTGAGGGGCGATGGTCGTCTGGTTGCCATGGCGCTGAATGCCTAAGATGTAGGGCACGAGGAGGTTGTTCAGGTGTCCCATCATAAAGTGATTCATCGATGCCCCATGCTCAGGATTCCACTGCTCTGTCAGCGTGGTATGTCCCAGTTTGATCTGATAGCCATAGCCAGGAACATCGTCGTGGTTGAGCATCTGATAGAGGAGTTCCTGCTGCCCGTTATGGATAAGGGCATTGAACAGGTAGCGGTTTCCTATGTCACCTGTCGTCAGGCGGTTGCCGTGTTGATGAATGTCGTTGACGAGGTTCTGCAATACCGCCTCACGGTCGCCTTCCGGCACGAGGTCCATTTCCAAGGCAATGGCATTGGCGCACTGGCTGCCCGTGCCGAACTGATGCGTCTCGGGATGATAGAACTCTTTAATGAAGGCCGCCTTGATGCTATCGGCACGCGGCTCTTCCATCAGATGATTCCACCAATAGTAATGGGCAGTAGAAACCAGCGGCATGGGCGTGTTCTGTGCAAAACCGGCTCGACCGGGACCGAAGTCATACCAGTCGCCAAGACCTTGCTTGAGGATATAGGCAGAATCCTGCGTTGCCAGGTAATCGACGTAACGCTTCATCTGCGTCTGATAGCGGGCGATGAGGCTGTCGTCACCATAATAGTCCTTATACAGGAATGGTAAGGCAATAAAGGCGCCGCCCCATTCGGGAGACTCCAAGAAAGGAGGAGCCCAGGAACCTTCGAAGACACAGAGGTTGGGAGCTATCTCAGGCAGGGCACCGTTGGGAAACTGAGCATCGCTGATGTTCTGCATGGTCTGCTCTATCATGCTGCGGCAGTCGTAGTTGCTGACAAGTCCCTCGCCGTTCAGCCAGTCTTGTTCCAGCCAACCGAGTTTCTCGCGGTGCGGACAGTCCGTCCATACTGCTTGCCAGTTGCTGCGGATGGCACGGTCGATGAGGCGATAGGCATCGTTGAAGAGCTGGTTGCTACACTCAAAACTGCCCGTCTTCTTCGCGCTGTTATAGACAAAGCACGACTGCACGTCTTGCAGCACCTCGATGTCGCCCTCCACTTGCAGGTAGCGATAGCCGTAATACGAAAACCGTGGATGCCATACCTCCGTACCTCCGTACCCCCTTAAAACATAGGTATAGTAATGCGGACGTCCAGTCTGTTTCTGATTCACCAGTCCCTCCTTCGTCAGCGTCTCGCCAGGCGTCAGTTTTAGCCTTTGGCCGCGCTTGCCACGAACGGTGATTTCAGGGAAACCGCTGAGGTTCTGTCCCATGTCGAGCACAAGAACTGAATCCTTGCGAATCGTGTCTTTGATGCCATTGCGCTCCATGATTTTGACGGGCTCGGCAATCTGCTTGCGTAATACACCACGCGGTGCTTCCTGAATAACGACAGGTTTCCACCTCCCATCCCTTCGGGAGGGGTCGGGGGTGGGCTCCAATCGCGCATCGTAGTCCTCGCCACCATAGATGCTGTTGAACGTGATAGGTGAAAAAGACCATTGCCACGAGGCGTCGCTGACAACATTGTCCGTCTGTCCGTTCTGATAGACCAGGTGAAGACGGAACAAAAGCGTCGGCGGACCAAACGAGATCTTCATCTTCGCATAGCGCTGTCCTTGTTCGTTATAGAAACCGTTGCCAAGCAGTACCCTGATGGTGTTTCTGTGCTGACGGTCGGTGAGCAGGCTTGTGACATCGTAAGTGTTGTAGAATACCGTCTTATCGTAGTCGCTCCACAACGGTGCAAATTCGCTGTCGCCCACTTTCTTGTTGTTGATGGTCAGCTCGTAGAATCCTAAACCGGCAATATGGATGGTGGCTGCTTTAAGACCTCTTTTTATCTTGACGTCCTTCTGCAGATAGATACTTTTGCTGGAAAGACTATCCACCGCAGTCCATGCAGCCTTAAAGGCAGGCTCCTTCAGTTTGGCACCCGTGAAGTTCCGACCTTCAGGGATGTTGGCCTGCTGGCGGGTCATGTGTCCTATCCACTGCGCATGACCGAAGTCACCATGACGGTTTGATGTACCGTTGTTGTTCTGTGCTGACGTGGTCATTGCCAAAAACACGCAGAGGGCTGTTGTCAAGAATCTTTGCATATTACTGTAGTTTGTCGTTTCGATGGACAAAGATAATTCAAATAAAAAGAAAAACCAAAGAATCAGATGTTTTTCTTTGGTTTTTCTTGAAAACTAATCCTCTTAAAGGACGTGTCTTATCAGAAGTTCAGCGTTTTCAGCTGGCGTTTGTCTTTCTTGCCGTTCCACGTGATGTTCACACCGAAGTTGAAACAAACGTTGGAATCCTTAGGAATCATCGACTTGGCGGTCTTGCCTAACATGTAGTCCATGCCGATGAATACGTTACAGCCACGAGGATGGAAATTCAGGGCCCATCCCATTTCGGTAGAGAAAGAAGAGAAGGCGAGGTTGATACCTCCATCTACCCATTTCCAAGGAGCATAGTTCGCACTCAGGCGACCTTCATTCCAGTGGAAGTATTCACCGCCGTAGCGATGGCTGTACAGGAAACCGAACTTCAGCTTGTCATAGACGGGTAGTGGATATTCCAAACCGAAGCGCAGGGTGGCGCCCAGTCCGTTGGTATTGTTACCGGTCTCGTTAGTCTTCTCCAGATTGGCGAAGTCCTTCAGCTTGTCGCTCAACTCGTCCTTCTGCGTGTTGAAAGTCTTGTCAGCAGCAGTGGCGGAAGCATCCTTGACAGCAATGTTCGTGAAACCGTCGAAGGTGAAAGGCTTTCCTGACGACTCGGCAACAATCTTGTTGGTATAGGTCACAAAACCGATATCCGTCAACGAGAGGCTGGCTTTCAAACCGTCGAGCCAGTCAACGGAACAGTCCTTGAACTCGTAGATACCGCCTATGTCGAAGCCCAGTCCGAAGCCGTTCAGACCGCCGCCGTCCACCTTTACCTTATCTACCTTGTTGTAATTAGTTCCGGGACGACTCTTGTACTCTTCAGTCTTCTCCTGGAAATAGGCGCCCTTGAGGTTCACCTCGGCACGAGCTTTACCCTCAACGACCCAGTGGTCGCCCTGCAGGTTGGCACGAACGTCGTTCATGGAAATGTCGGCATAGGCCACACCTATAAGGAACTTCACCTTAGCACCGACGCGGAGGTTGTCGAACAACTGGCGAGAATGACCGAATCCTAACTCCAGATAGCTCCATCCCTTGGCGTTGAGTCCTTCAAAGGAATAGTTCTTATTGGCAATGTTCTTGGCAAATTCAAAGAACTCGTAGGGAACGGAAACTCCAACATGAGTACGCTCGCGCAGTTCAATGGTGTTATATCCGTCCCAAGCACCGAAACCTACCGATGCGATAGGAATATCAACATTGAGAATCAGCGTGTTGCGGTCTTCGTCCAGTCCGCTGAGCGCCTCGTCTGCCGATATGCCTGGATGCATGAAGGTAGTGGTTCTCTTGGCACCGGGCTTAATGCCGTAGTCAGGATTCTTGAAGAAGATGTCGCCTACGCCCATCGAACCTCTGGCATGTACGTTCAGATTACCAATGATGGGAATAGCAGAATAGTTATATTCATTGCCGTAGGCTGGGTTCATGTCGTGACGATAGGAATAGCCGTCGAGGAAGTACGACGAATTCATATCCTGCGCCGTCAGCTGTCCTGCCATGGTTGCCATGACTGCTGACAAAAGATATATTTTATATGTTGCTTTCATAGTGTCTGTCTGTTTGATGAAACATTAAGTCATGGCTGTTATTTCGAGTCTAAGTTGATGATCACCTTACCGTTCAGGGTCGCTCTAATCTCAGAAACCTTGATGGTCTGGTTCTCGCTGTTCAGAGTGATGCCTCCCTTCTCGGTAACTGCTGTCACCTTGACCTTCAGACCTTCCAGGTCTTGGTATCTTTCAGGATTGCTGCTCTTCAGCTCAACAGTCAGGTCACTCGTATCGGTAGTGCCGAGATGTGAGGGAACATAATAGCCTTTGGCATCCTGGTGAGGAGTCTTTACGGTAACGGTAATGTCTTTTAGTTCGGGCAGGTTGCCTTGGCCATCAGGCAGTCCTACGGCAACAGGCTTCAGGTAGAGTTTCATGGGCGTGCCGTTGCGAACTTTGGCAGTGGCAATGATGCTGCCGCCTTGGGTCATCGAAATCTCGTTCTTCCTGATGTCTTTATTCATGCCGTCAATCGTGTCGTTATAGACGATGGTACTTCCTGCATCCATCATCAAATTGGCAACGAAATCATAGCTGGGCTTGATTTCGTAACCGCAGCCACGGGCACTCTTGTCGCCTTCTGTACCTTCTTTATAAAGGTCGATAGAGCCTTCCTTGTCAGTATTGGCCTTGGCGTTAAATGCAAAGTCAATCTTTTCAGGAATGGTTTGCAGAATAGTCTGGATGTCAGGATCACCGTCGGTACCATCCTTGATGACGTACTGCGTACCTGATTCCGTTCCGTCTTTACGACAGACAACGATCTTAGTCTTAGTCGAGGTACTTGCCGGACCTGAGTGAGCCAACATCTTGATATCGCTGGCACCCTTTGCCTTGGTCAGGTTCAGCACTTTGGTGGAACCGTCCTTGTAGTGGGCGGTCAACTTACCACTGATGATACCTTCCACATTGATGTTGTTGTCAATCATCAGGGATATCTGGGGATTCGTCAGTCTGATATCCACTTCAGGATCGTCTAAGAAGTCGGGGATATCGTTGCTGATATCAATTGTGCTTGACTGCGGGTCGATGATGGGGTCGAACTTACCTGTTGCACTGGTGACGGTCATGTCGTTCAGTGTGACGGCAGTATTGATGTTTCCTGAGATGGCAGTCGTGGTGGCTGTCGGGAAGTGGAACGTCATCTTCATCTTCACCTTACCCTGCAACTGCATGCGGTCAGCAGAGGGATTCGAGGCATCGAAGGCCTTCAGGACGACGTAGTCTTCAGCACCCGAGGGAATGGTTGTCTGGATGTTTGTAAGCTCCTTCAGACTCAGGTCTATGTTGATATTTGTGTTGCTGTTCTTGCTCAGCGCAACCCCCGTCTTCTTGATAACGTGGTTCGTGACTTCACTGTTGTTGAAGACAATGTATGAAGGCAGGTGTATTTCCAAGTCTGCCGTAACATTGTCGTTCTGAGAAGGAGGTAAGGTAATCGTCAGCTTGATATTTCCGTCAATGGACACTTTCGAGAGACTGACAATATCCTTGTCAGCTGTACCATTGAAGTTGAACTGTGCAATTTCTTCAGGATTGCCGCTGGGAGGAAGATTGAAGTCTCCAGAAGTACCTACCGGAACCGTAACGGGAATAGGTGTCGTGATAGGTGATTGCTTCTTGACAGTGACTTCCTTGACTCTGGGATTTGACGGGTTGATGACATCGCTCTTCTGGAACTGGTAGTCCTTGTTCTCCAGAATCTTGATAACGCCGTCTTCCTTCAGGTTAAGTACGTCTTTCAGTTTGATGTCTTGGGTAGAACTGGCAGGGATTGTCAACCCATTGGTTCCTACTCCAATTGTCGTGTCGATATCGCCCAGGTCGATATCGCTGTCGCCAGAACAGCCCGACAATACGCATCCGAATGCTGACACTGCAGAGATGGTCAGCAAGCGCATCCAATAAGTTTTTTGTTTCATGTTAGTATTGTTTTTGGTAAATGAATAGTGCTTACATGCACACAAACACACACAATGTCGCCGCAAAGATACAGAAAGTTTTCTATATCTCCAAATAAATCGTCATATTTTTCTATGTATGACAGTAAAAAACTTCTACAGTGCTTTCTCTATCACCAGTTTTCCTATATCTTTCCGCTGTCCTTTCAATTGTCCATCGACAAAGATGCGCAGTCCTTGTCCTTGGTGGTAACGCGTGCCGTCACGGTCGTAGAGAATGGTAATGATGTGTCCGTGATACAGCACGTTGTCAAGACAGAAGTACGCCCATTTCCCTTCGGGCAACAGGGGATTGACCTCCAGCGTCTGATCAGCACGGGGACGCAGTCCGCAGAGACCTGTAATGACAAGGTCGTTGAAGGTCGAGTGGTTATAGTAGCGCGAACGCTCCTGGTCACCCTTCAGCCAGTAACCAGTCGTCTCGTCAAGATACTCACCGATATAGGGTTTGCCTCTCATGTGCTGGCTCTGCATGTATTTCTCCATCTCCGCAAAGAAGAGAGAATCTACGAATGCTCGTACCCCCGTACCCTCGTACTCCCAATGATATTCATTGGCAAAGTTAGCAAGGGCGGTCAGTGTCTGCGAGGTGGCAAAAGGCCAAACGGCACCGTCCCACTCGCACTTGCCGACGCCATGAGTGCGGAATTGCGGATGACGACGCTCGGCAGTAGTCTGACCGTAGGGCGCCGAGAAACCTTCCGGGTCGGCAGCTTGCAGCCAGGCAACGCTGTATTTCGCTTCGTCTTTTGCCATCTTCGTGTACCAAGGCATAAAGCCGATGGCCTCACGAACATTGGCAGAGGAATCGACACGGTGTGTCTCGAAGAACTGATGCTGCTCGTTCCATAATACCTGATGAGCAGCCTCTTTCAGCTGGGCAGCCTTGTCGAAATACTGACGCGACTTGGCAATGGAATCGGCAAGCACGCAGATGTTGCCGATGGCCATGGCGTTGCCGTACATATAGCTGTTGATGCTGGGACGCAGATATTTCTTTTTCCTGCCTCCGCTGATGGTTTCTTCCATGGCGTCCTGTACGTCTGCCTGCCAGTAGAGCTGGTGGCCCTGAACACTTCTCGTATGGGTTTTCTCCCAATGGTTGTACTCCCATTCCAAGGAAGGCAACATGCTGACAATCCAGTCTTTGCGACCATCCACCAGATAGCGCCCCCACAGCGAATAGGGCATCCACGAGGAGTAGTTGGCAATCTTTTTCATCGGCTGACCGTTGTTGCCTTTATACCACGTGTTCATCACCTGATCCAAGTACATCGGATTGCGCAGCCATCGGCTTTCCAGAATGTGGTGACCGACACCGGAGGAAATGAGGTTGTATTGGTCTGCGTAGGAGCGTGGTACCAGGAACTCTGTCATAGCATAGCCGACAGGTGTCTGGCGGAGATGTTTGCGGAGCGTCCACCAACGGAAATACCACAGTTCCTCGAAATCCTGCTGGGAGCATTCGAACAGAGGAACGTTCTCCTGCATCCACTTCCATGCATCCTTATTGGGAATGGCTTGCTGAATACCTTCGGGTTCCATGGTGTTAAAGTAATCGACATAGTGTTTGTAGTCGTCGTAGTGCAACAGGGCAGCGGTCTCAGTGGTAGAACCGTTCATCGTCGAGGGAGCGGTCTTCACCTGACGGATACTGTAGCTGGCAAGTTCGCACAACTCACCGGCGTTGTCCAGTGTTCCGTACCAGTCTGCCTCTGTGTCAATATCGGGGAAGGTACGGCGACCGCCTGTCCGGAACATGATGCGCTCGATGCTCTCTACCGGCGCGAAGAACATGCGCTGTCCGGCTTTCTTGCCGTCGATAAATACTTCAATGAGGCGGCGGCTGACAGACAGATGACATTCGAAGTGGTAGGTGTGTCCTGCTTCGTACTTGCCCAATCCGCCATAGCGTGCACCGCCCTTGCAGCGCATCTCACCCTTGTCGGTCAACTCTATGCGTGAGCAGGCTGTTCCGTTCTTGTCAAGAAACTCTATTTGTAGCAGTCCGTTATTGTTTTGCTGTGCACGAATGTCGAACGACACTGTTAACTCCTTCGTGGAAGGAATCTTGCGCTCCACACGGGCATAGTCGAACGGGTCTTGGTCGCTGAGCGTCAGCCAGCCGTCGTTCAGACTGACAGGTGCCGTAAGCGGAGAATAGATGTTCCAGGTGGTCAGTTGGGAGAGAGGATTCTCAGCGGCTGAACCGCTGAGCGCGTTGAACTCCGTGCCGTCGGCATGACTGCTGGCTTCGGTCTGCACAGGAACAGGGATGTGTGCCACCCACATGTCCTCCTTGTTCATGGAGTAGGCAACCCAGAGGTCGGAGTCTTGTGGGATGCCGTTGCCCTCCTGGATGCCGCGGACATACTGCGGACCGTAGCTCTTGTAGTTGCCGCCATAGCGCATTGGTGGTACTTCACCCTGAACGAGGTTCAGCGTGGTGTATTCCAAACCGTCGCTCGACAGCGAGATAGCCAGTGGCCAGCGGTATTCCGAAGGATTATAGATGGTGGCATAGGTGCCGTCGGAGAGTCGCTGTCCCCATATCTTGGCATTGCTATTGACAAAACCCTTGGCACGCTCTACTGGTTGTGCCCATGTCTGTCCGCCGTCATCGCTGATGCTGGTCAGCGCGTGTTTCCACAGGGCAGCAATACGTCCGTCAGGAAGGGTATAGTCACAATAGGCCTTGTATGGTTTATTCAGCGGTATCAGCGGTTCGTCACGGTCGGCTTCCTCGACCCACTGCATGCGATAGCGCGGATTGGCGAGGATTTCCTCACAAGCCTTCCGGGTGGCCTTATCGGCTTTGGTGTAGAAGGGCCAATAGGTCTTATGAGCCTTATTGGCCATATAAGTCTTATAAGCCCCATTCAAATAAATAAAGTATATCGGTCCGAAAGTCCCGTCTTTCTTCACCTCACGGATGACACGTCCAATGCCATTGCCGTCGTTGGGGTCGTCCTTACGGTCGAAAGCTACGCCGTAGTTGCCGATGGCAAAGAGCTGTCCGCTCTTGGAGACATACCAGCCGACACGCTGGTGCATGATGGCAATGAGGTTATGGGCTTTCTCAGGACGGTTCGGTTTCTGGAAACCCTCTGGAACCTGCAGCTCGGGAAACAGTATCTGTGGCTCTGTCCAGTGATAACCATCCTTGGAGGTCTGCAGCATGGTGCGCGATGGCGGTATATGCTCGTCGCTGGGGTCACAGAGGAAGTGCAGATAGAACTGGTTGTTCCAATAGGCCATCATCGGCTGATGGTTGTATGTCCAACCGTCGTTATTCGCTGTGGCGGGATGCTCACGGTTGGCATGCATGGTCTGGATGTTATGAACACCCACGACGGGCGATAATCCTCCGTCGTGGCGTTCAGGATTGCTCAGCGTCTTGCCGGTATAGTGAATGCGGTCTTTGTCATGTAGCAAGTTATAGACCGTGCGCTCATCAGCTTTGAAGATAGTGCCGTGCTTGTGGAATACGGGCACTTTCACTTGTTTCGATACGTCTTCAAAAGTCACAAAGTCTTTGGTATAGTGAGCACCGAAGTCTTTCAGCTGATAGCGGTCGTAATAGATAAGCCAACCGGATTTATAGCTTGGCGATTTACCAGTTACTGTTTCAGGGCCAAGTTTCAACACCGTGGGACCTTCCATCATCTTGCCGGTAAAGGGCTCGGAAGCCTTCGACCACGGACCATAGGGCGACTTGCTATAGGCTACCTTGATGTCACGCTCGGGACGGGTGTTGTCCTTTAACACCATGACATAGTCATTCTTGCCTCTTTTGACCAGCGTGGCGTCGATACAGCTAAACCCTGGGTCAATCATTAGTTTGGCAGGTGCAAAGGTCTTGAAGTCCTTGGTAGTGGTATAATAAAGACGGTGGTTGTTCTTGTGCTCCTCCTGTCCGTCGGGGAATTTCCCGGGGATGCACGACGCCCAGATGATGATAGCTTGCTGCTTCACGTCGTCCCAGAACAGTTCGGGAGCCCAGACGTTGACAGTCGTAGGATCTTTCATCACCTCGATGAAGCGTTGCTCGCTCCAGTGCTTCAAATCCTTAGAACAGGCATAGCCGAAGCCCCGGTCGCCTCGCCAGGAGGAGGTCCATACCAGATGGAACGTACCGTCGGGCGTGCGGATGATGGAAGGGTCTCGCATGACTTTTTGTTGTCCTACCTCAGGTTTTAGCCACGTGCCGGGAATGCTGTCCCATTGCCAACCGTCGTAGCTGTAGATAAACCGCAGACCGTCAGTGGCAGGTTCATGGAAAGAGGTGGATACATACACTTCGCGCTGTGCTGACATGCAGAGAACATCAGCAAAAACCATGAAAAGGAGGAGGAAACGTTTCTTTATCATACCTAATAATATTTATTATATAGACGAAATTGGACTTTTTTTGTCACTAATTCAAATATTATTCGTACTTTTGCAGTCTCAATCGATTAAAACATTAGAAAAAATGAAGAAGATAGTATTAGCATTTTTGCTGATGACAGTGTTCAACACTGCTGAGGCTCAGGTGATGAAGAAAGAGAAAGACGGTACTTACATTGTCAATACCACGACGCTGGCAACGGATGTCGAGGGCTATAACGGCACCACACCCGTGGAGATCCATATCAAGAAGAACAAGATAGTGAAGGTCGTTCCCCTTAAAAGTCAGGAGGGAGCCAAGTATGTTGCCAAGGTGAAGAAGAATATGTTGCCCAAGTACGAGGGTATGAACGTCAAGAAAGGTACTGTTGCCGAGGTGGATGCCGTAACAGGAGCAACGTTTACGTCCGATGCTATCAAGGAGAACGTGAAACGCGGCGTGGCGTATTACAAGCAGAATAAATAAAGGTATTGAGATATTCCTGAAACGAAAAGTGCTTCCATTGCGGAAGCACTTTTTTAGTATAATAGCAGCAGACCTGCTATGCCGCAGTAGCATATCATGCGGATAGGATTGATTTTCATCATCATCACCCCGTAGAATGCTGAAGCAAAGAGAAAACAGCTGATGCCGAACTGCCATGCGTCCTCCTGGGGAGTGGAGAAGTTCTCGGGGGTCATCAGCAACAAGGTCGCTGCTCCCAACAGTCCTATGACGGCAGGGCGCAGTCCTTTGAACATGCTTTCTATCAGGGGGTGGTGCATATACCGCATAAACAGCTTGCTGATGAGTATCATCAGTATCAGCGACGGTAGCACCAGTGCAAAGGTGGCTGTCACTGAGCCCAGAATGGCCATAGGCATGGAGTAGCCCGCATTGATAATGGCGGTATAGCCGCAATAGGTGGCAGAATTGATGCCGATAGGGCCTGGCGTCATCTGCGATATAGCGACAATATCCGTAAAGTCACTGCTCGACAGCCAGTGCCAGTGTTCCACCGTCTCGTGCTGAATGAGCGACAACATACCATAGCCGCCACCGAAGCCAAACAATCCTATTTGGAAAAATGTGATAAATAATCGAAGAAAGATCATCTCTGTGTCTCTGTTTCTCTGGGTTTGACAAGTCCGTATAGAAGTCCTCCAATCGCTGCAACGATGATAATCCAGATGGGCGATACCCCCATTAGCCAGATGAGCAGCGCTGAGGCAATGGGTATCCATAGCGTAAACTTATTCAGTTGCGCACGTCGGGCAAGATTGAACGTTGGCACGGCAATCAGAGCCACTACGGCAGGACGGATGCCTCGGAAGATGGCTGCCACCACCTTGTTCTCCTTGAACTGCTGGAAGAACATGGCTATCAGCAGGATGATGACAAACGAGGGTAGGGCAGTGCCCAGCGCTGTTGCGATGGCGCCGCGGGTGTTCTTTAGCTTATATCCGATGAAGATGGCGATGTTGATGGCAAAGACCCCCGGACAACTTTGCGCAATGGCAATGAGGTCCAGCATCTCTTCCTTGCTGACCCAGCGATGACGGTTCACCACCTCTTCCTCTATCAGTGGTATCATGGCATATCCACCCCCGAGGGTGAACAGGCCAATCTTAAAAAACGTCTTGAATAATTCCCAATAGAGATTGCTTATGGGGCTTATAGGGCTCATGGGGCTAATAGTGATTGGGACTAATGGACCAGATGGGCTTCTACCCACCGTCTTGCATTCACAAAAGCCTCAATCCAAGGCGTTACCTCGTCGTTGCGACGGTTGGCGGGGTACCACGCGTTCTGCCAGGGGAAGACGGCACGCTCCAAGTGAGGCATCATGCAAAGATGACGACCGTCTTCAGAGCAGATTCCTGCCACGTTGTAGTCGCTGCCGTTAGGATTAGCAGGATAGCCGGCATAGTTGTATTTGGCAATCACGTGATACGTGCTCTCTGCTTCCGGTAGAGAGAACTTTCCCTCTCCGTGAGCCACCCAGATACCTAACTTGTTGCCGCTCAGACTACCAAACATCACGCTGTTGTTTTGCGGAACGGTCAGGCTGATGAACTCACTCTCAAACTTATGACTGTCGTTGTGCAGCATTTTGGCGCCCTTGGCTCCTGTGAGTCCGAGCTCTACCATCAGCTGACAACCGTTACAGATGCCTAACGACAGGGTGTCCTTGCGGGCATAGAACTTATCGAGCGCTTCCTTGGCCTTGGGGTTGAAGAGAAAGGCGCCTGCCCAACCCTTGGCAGAACCGAGCACATCGCTGTTCGAGAAACCGCCGCAGAACACAATCATATTGATGTCTTCCAGCGTCTCGCGACCGCTGATGAGGTCGGTCATCATCACATCCTTCACGTCGAAGCCTGCTAAATACAGACAGTAGGCCATCTCACGCTCGCCGTTCGTTCCCTTCTCACGGATGATGGCAGCCTTGGGTGTCGTGCTTGTTGCTGTGTCACAGCAACCTTTCTCCTTCCAGCGGTCTGCAGAGAGTCCATACTGGGCAAGCTTACCCGTGAAGTCCTTGTTGAACTTCATCTCCAAGGGCTGTTGCTTGTAGTTCTCGTAGCGCTCCTTGGCTTTGCCGTTGAAGCTCTGCTTGGTGTCCAGCAGATAGCTGGTCTTGTACCAGATGTCACGCAATGCATCGATATCAAACGTGTGGGAAACGGTTCCCCCGTTTCCATTATCCACAACCACTTCAATGCAACGGCTGTCCTCTACGGGATAGCCTATCTTGGCAAAGCCTACGCCCTGCTCTTCCATGAAGTCCTTGAACTCCTGCTTGTGCTCGTCACTCACCTCGACGACTACGCCGGGATTCTCGGCAAAGAGCGTCTTCACCACATCACCGTCCTTGCAAAGGTCGTGCAGGTTGATGTGCAGGCCGCCTTTCTGGTTGGCGAAGCACATCTCTAACAGACAGGTGATCAGACCACCGGCAGAGATGTCGTGACCTGCCACAATCCATCCCTTCTCTATCATCTCCTGAACAGCCATGAAGGCATCGGCAAAGTATTCGGCATTTTTCACTGTCGGTACGTCACTGCCTATCTTTCCCAAGCTCTGTGCAAAGGCACTGCCGCCCAGGTGCAGCTCGTCGAACGAGAAGTCGATATGGTACAGCGAACAGTGCTTGTCGTTTTTGACAACAGGACTCACCACCTTACGGATATCGCTGACCTCACCGCCAGCACTGACAATAACGGTTCCCGGCGAGATAATCTTCTCACCGTTGGGATATTGCTGTGTCAATGACAGTGAATCCTTACCAGTCGGCACATTGATATGCAGGTCACAGCAGAAGTCTGACAGTGCCTTGACGGCAGCATACAGACGGGCGTCTTCACCCTCCTGACTGCGACAGGGCCACATCCAGTTGGCGGATAGTGACAGCGAGTCCATACCCTCTGCCAGAGGTGCCCAGACGATGTTCGTCAGTGCCTCGGCAACCGACAGTACACTGCCTGCGGCTGGGTCGGCAAGACCGGCTTGCGGCGCATGACCTAAGGCGGTGGCGATACCTTTCTTTCCACGATAGTCAAGGGCTACCACACCACAGTCTGACAGCGGCAGCTGTATCTCACCCTGGCACTGCTGACGGGCTATCTTACCCGTGACGGAGCGATCGACCTTGTTGGTCAGCCAGTCCTTACAAGCTACAGCCTCTAACTGGAGCACGCGCTCCAGGTATTCGTTAAGCTTCTGCTGGGTCTCATTAGCCCCATTAGCCCCATTGGGCTTATAATACTCTACGTCCTCATAGTGGTGCTCCACAGTATTATCTTTCATGATGGTCTTCGGTGAGTGACCGAACATCTGTGCTACGTCCAGGTCGAAAGGCTTGACGCCGTCGCCCTGCTTGAACGAGAAGTGGGCATCGCCCGTCGTCTCACCTACCACATACATCGGGGCACGTTCACGCTCGGCAATCTTCTGGACGTGTTCTATGTGTTTCTCGTCAATCAGCAGTCCCATGCGCTCCTGACTCTCGTTGGCAATGATTTCTTTTGCCGACAGCGTCTTGTCGCCGATGGGCAACTTGGTCATGTCTATCTCTCCACCGCACTCCTCGACGAGTTCTGACAGGCAGTTCAGGTGACCAGCACTGCCGTGGTCGTGAATGCTGACTACGGGATTGTTGTCTTCTTCGCAGAGCGCACGCACCAAGTTATAGGCACGCTTCTGCATCTCAGGGTTGGCACGCTGGATGGCATTCAACTCAATACCGTTACTGTAACGTCCTGTATCAACAGACGATACGCTGCCGCCACCCAGTCCGATGCGGTAGTTGTCACCACCGACCACCACGACTTTATTGCCTTTCTGTGGTTCTTTCTTCAGACAGTCACGCTTCGTGCCGTAGCCAACACCACCAGCCAGCATAATCACCTTGTCGTAGGCATATTTAGTGTTTGTTGCGACTGAGTCGCAACCCTTTTCCTGGTGCTCAAACGTCAGCACCGAACCGCAAATCAGCGGCTGTCCGAACTTGTTGCCGAAGTCGCTGGCACCATTCGAAGCCTTTGTCAATATCTGCTGGGGCGTCTGGTACAGCCACTTACGGACGGGCAGGATGTCCTCCCAGTCTCTTTTAATATTTAATTTTTCATCTTTAATCTCCGAGTCGTCCAGACGAGGATATGCTGTCATATATACCGCTGTACCGGCAATAGGCCATGAGCCGACACCACCGCCCATGCGGTCGCGAATCTCACCGCCCGTTCCTGTAGCTGCACCGTTGAAGGGCTCTACCGTTGTGGGGAAGTTATGGGTTTCGGCTTTCAGCGAAATGACGCTCTCGATGTCCTTGACGCGGAACCAGTCGCTGGTGCTCTGGTCTGCCGGAGCAAACTGCTCTACTACAGGACCTTGCGCAAAGGCTACATTGTCTTTATAGGCTGACAAGATTTTGTTCGGATTCTCTTGGGTGGTTTTCTTGATCATGGCAAAGAGACTCGACTCCATCTCTTTACCGTCAATGATGAACGTACCACCGAATATCTTGTGGCGGCAGTGCTCGGAGTTAATCTGGGCAAAGCCGAAGATTTCTGAGTCTGTCAGCGGACGGCCGTTCTCTTTTTCTATCTTGTGCAGATACTCTATCTCTTCCGGCGACAGCGCCAGACCTTCCTGTTCGTTGTATGCTTCCAGGTTGTCCACATATTTAATAGGCTCCGGCTGGATGTTGATGGTGAAAATGTCCTGGTCCAGGCCATGATACATGCGCTGGAGCATCTGGTCGTAGTCGGCATCTTCCGATGGGGAAGGGAAGTACTCCTCTATACGTGAAATGCCGCTGAGTCCCATGTTCTGTGTGATCTCAACGGCATTCGTTGACCATGGCGTCACCATTTCGCGACGCGGGCCGATGTAGTAGCCGCTGAGCGTCTCGCTGTCAAGCAGTGTTGCCTCGCCATAAAGCCAGCAGAGTTCCTTTACTTCTTCTTCGTTAAGTCGATGGTCTGTTTGCGTTGCTATCACGCTGTCCTGTGGGGTCTTGAAAAAGAGAATCATAACCTTTATACCTTATTATTTATTTAATTCGGGTGCAAAGGTAGTGCAAATCGAGCGAAATGCAAAGAAAAAACTTGTTTTTCTTTTCATTTCCGAGGTGCAGCCTACTTTCGGCGTCAGCCAGAGGTACGAATAAGTGAGCACAAAACCAAATTAAATTTGAGTTTTGTCGAACGAGAGTACTATTGGCGTTAGCCAAAGATACTTAAAATTTTCTAAATCCATTCAACTTTCGACGATTATATGCGTCTAATCATTAACTTTGCACCCGATTTTGTAACATAAACAGTAAAAAGTATGAGAAAAAGTGTATTCATGATGGCACTCGTGGGAGCTGTGTTGCTCTCTGGCTGTGCCTCAAAAAAAGATTTGCAGGCTTGTAAGGATGAAAACAAGGCGCTTTCTACTAATTTCCAGAATACCAAAGAGCAGCTGGCTGCCGCCACTGCCCGTGCCGAGAGTTTGGAACAGCAGGTAAAGAGCCTCACGGCTGCTAACAGCAATCTGCAGGCCTCGCTGGACAAGAGTCTGACGAATTCCAGTCAGAACAATGTCAGCATTGAGAAACTGGTCGATCAGATCAACGAGTCTAACAAGTACATCCGCCATCTCGTCGAGGTGAAGTCGAAGAGCGACTCTCTGAATATGGTGCTCACCAACAACCTGACACGCTCGCTGTCTAAGGAGGAACTGAAAGAGGTTGATGTGCAGGTGCTCAAGGGCGTCGTCTATATCTCTTTGGCTGACAACATGCTTTATAAGAGCGGCTCTTACGAAATCAACGACCGTGCTGCCGAGACACTCTCGAAGATTGCCAAGATCATCAAGGACTACAAGGATTACGACGTGCTCATCGAAGGTAATACCGATGATGTGCCCATCAAGCGTGAGAATATCCGTAACAACTGGGACCTCTCCTGCTTGCGTGCTTCCAGTGTCGTTCAGGCACTGCAGAATACCTATGGTGTCGATCCTAAGCGCCTCACTGCCGGTGGCCGTGGCGAGTACAATCCCCTCCAGCCCAACACCAGCGAGCTGGGCAAGCAGCGCAACCGCCGCACACAGATTATCATCACTCCGAAGCTCGACGAGTTCATGGAACTGATTGGTCAGGCACCGGAAGAGAGCAAGTAATCCCCTTCTATATATAATATAAGGAGTAAAGGTTTCCAGCGTTGATGTACGTCAATGTTGGAAACTTTTTTTTGTGAAAAGCGAAAAAAAAGCTGGAAAAGTTTTGGTAGTTCGGAAATTTGTCGTACCTTTGCATCCGCTTTCGCGCTAAAAGTAGTGCTTGAGCATTGAAGAAAGAGTTCTTTGAAAGACTTACATAGACAGAGAAAGAAGTAGTACAAGAAGCGAGAGACTTCGGTCTCTTGGGTAATTGAACGAACCGTCATTCT
>CACYOC010000019.1 GCA_902775975.1 uncultured Bacteroidales bacterium
AAGTTTGCAAGCAAACTTCATGCTGCCCCTCGACTTGCATGTGTTAAGCCTGTAGCTAGCGTTCATCCTGAGCCAGGATCAAACTCTACATTGTAAAATCTTTTATCTTCGGACCACGCGGCAGAACCGCGCGGCACCATTTACTCTGTCCCAGAACGCTCTATCCGGTAGTTTAAAAGCTTCATACCTTATTTAATATAAGAATGACGGTTCGTTCAATTACCCAAGAGACTCAAAGTCTCTCGCTTCTTGTACTACTTCTTTCTCTGTCTATGTAAGTCTTTCAAAGAACTCTTTCTTCAATGCTCAAGCGCTATTGTTAGCGCGAAAGCGGATGCAAAGGTACGACAAATTTCCGAACTACCAAAACTTTTCCGGCTTTTTTTGAATGAAAATAAAAAAGTTTTCGCATTAATTGACAATGCGAAAACTTCTGTGACTTCCTCCTCGCGCGCACAATCCTTTATTAATATATAGAGGGAGAAATAACTCATTTCTATAGAAGGGAGCGCCGATTATTATTCCTCGACTACTTCCTCCATAGCCTCTCCACCTTCACCATCACCCATTTCTGTACTCTCTGAATAGCATGGGTTATACCCCTGGGGAAGATTGAAGGTGTCTGTGACACTATACCCAAGTGAGCTATCCTTATAGATCTGTTGCATATAGAGTGCAAATATAGGCAAAGCCATCGTAGCACCCTGACCCATAGCCATAGAGTCGAAATGGATATCACGGTCATCGCCGCCAACCCATACGCCACTCACCAACTTCGGAGTAAGTCCCATAAACCAAGCGTCGCTATTGTTGTTGGTTGTACCTGTCTTACCTGCCAGTTCGTTATTCAATCCATAGCGGAAACGCAGGCGGCCTGCAGTACCTCCGTCAACGACAGCTTTCAGCATATAAAGCATCTTATAGGCACTTTCCTCACCAATGACTTCGTTCATGCGAGGCTGGAACTGAGCGATGATATTTCCTTCATTATCCTCGATTCTAGTAACGAACATGTGGGCTGCACGTATTCCCCTATTGACAAATGCAGTATATGCGCTAACCATCTCTCCTACAGTAATTTCGCAAGGTCCGAGACAGAGTGCCATAGACGGATGGATTTCCGGATTACGGATGCCGTACTCATGTAACAGTGTAACAAAGGCCTGCGGATTGAGCTTGCTCATGAGGTATGCTGATATCCAGTTGTTCGACTGCTGCAATCCCCATTTCAAAGTAACCATCTCGCCATATCTTGCCTTACCACTGTTACGAGGCGTCCACGGCTGCCCGGCAACGATGTAGGTTTGCTGGACATTAGGTGCCAGGTCACAAGGTGAGAACCCATTTTCCATAGCCAGCGAATAGAGGAAAGGTTTGATAGTAGAACCCACCTGGCGACGCCCCTCCATAGCCATGTCGTATGCGAAATGCGTAAAGTCCATACCACCGACATACGCCTTAACATGTCCGTTCTGAGGATTCATGCTCATAAAGCCGGTACGCAGGAACGACTTATAGTAACGTATGGAGTCGAGGGGCGTCATCACAGTATCGATGTCACCATGATAAGAGAACACTGACATTTCCGTCTTGGTCCTGAAAGCCCGCATAATTTCCTCTTCTGAAGCACCTGCCGCCTTCATTACCCGATAACGTTCACACTGACGTACGGAGCGCATCAGGATATTGTTCACCTGATCGACGGACAGACTTCCTGAGAACGGAGCAGTCTGACGACCTCGTTTCTCTCTGGTAAAAGCAGGCTGAAGAAACTTGGCAACATGTTCATAAACAGCCTTTTCTGCATAAGTTTGCATACGAGAGTCTATTGTCGTATAAACCTTCAATCCATCGGTATAAACGTTGTAGTAGTCACCATCTTTCTTGCGATTCTTATTACACCATCCGTAGAGAGGGTCATTCTCCCAGTTGAGCGAGTCGATATGGAACTTTACCATGTTCCATGACGGATAGTCCTTTCGCTCCGGACGCTTTGCCATCATATAACGGCGCAAGAAGTCGCGGAAATAAGTGGCAATACCATCCTTATGATCTGCTACATGGAACTTCAGGTTCAGAGGTTCAGCGACATACTTGTCATACTCTTCCTGCGAAATATAATCTGCTTTCAACATTTGGTGAAGCACCACATTGCGACGTTCCATGCTTCGCTCAGGATAGCGTATAGGATTAAAGTAAGACGGATTCTTACAGAGTCCGACGAGCAATGCCGACTCAGTAGGTGTCAAGTCTTTCGGATCTTTACTGAAATAAGTGTTGGCAGCTGTCTTAATGCCCACGGCATTATGGAGGAAGTCAAAGTAGTTAAGATACATGGCAATGATTTCATCCTTCGTATAGGTACGTTCCAACTTGACAGCTATCACCCACTCTATCGGTTTCTGCAGCAAACGCTCCATGACGCTGTGAGCAGCATCGGAATAGAGCTGCTTTGCCAACTGTTGCGTAATGGTCGAACCACCTCCGGCACTTTTCTGTCCAAATATTCCGCGCTTGACAATGGCACGTCCCAAAGCAATGAAATCTATTCCCGAATGGTCGTAAAAACGAACATCTTCAGTAGCTACAAGCGCCTGAATGAGAGACGGAGGCAGTTGCGTGTAATCTACCATAACACGATTCTCACGGTTGTAGTTCCATGTTCCCATAATTTTGCCATCAGCTGAATAAACCTGAGTGGCAAATCGGTTGATAGGATTCTGTAAATCCTCAATCGGCGGCATATATCCAATCCAGCCTTCGCTAATGGCTGTAAACCCGAGAGTTCCAACAAGGATAGCCAAGGCCAACATCCCCCATAATATGCGTACTATAATCTTCTTCATGAGCAAATATTCTTTCAAAGTTTGTGCAAAATTACAAATTTCTTTGGAATAATCGCACTTAAATCAGAAATTATGTGTAATTTTGCCGTTGAAATAAAAATTTATAGATGGAAAAGCATGATTTTGTGACCATCGCGGACCTTACACGCGATAAGATTATGTACATGATTGAGATGGCGAAAGAGTTTGAGCGCCATCCTAATCGTGAAATTCTCAAAGGAAAAGTAATTGCCACCCTATTTTTCGAGCCTTCGACACGCACACGTCTCAGTTTTGAGACTGCCGCCAATCGCCTGGGTGCAAGGGTTATCGGTTTTGCAGACCCGAAGGTTACTAGTGGGACAAAAGGTGAAACGCTGAAAGATACCGTACTAATGGTGTCCAATTATGCGGACGTCATCGTGATGCGTCACTATATCGAGGGAGCAGCACAATACGCTTCCGAGGTAACAGACGTTCCTATTGTTAATGCCGGCGACGGAGCGCACCAGCACCCTTCACAGTGCATGCTTGACCTCTACTCTATCTATAAGACTCAGGGAACACTGGAGAATCTAAACATCTACCTTGTCGGTGACTTGAAGTACGGCCGCACCGTCCACTCGTTGCTGATGGCCATGCGCCACTTCAACCCCACATTCCACTTCGTAGCCCCAAAAGAACTGGCCATGCCCAACGAATACAAGCTCTACTGCAAGGAGCACGGCATCCAGTATCAGGAACACACCGCCTTCAACGATAAGATTATTGCTGATGCCGACATTCTCTACATGACACGTGTTCAGAAAGAACGCTTCAGTGATTTAATGGAGTACGAACGCGTAAAAAACATTTACGTACTCAACAACGAAATGCTGCGCTTGGCAAAGCCCAACATGAAAATTCTGCACCCCCTGCCACGCGTCAACGAAATAGCTTACGATGTAGATGAAAATCCACATGCCTACTATATCCAACAGGCCGGTAACGGACTCTTTGCACGAGAGGCTATCTTTTGTGATGTACTGGGCATTAGCCTTGATGAAGTAAAGAACGATAAAACAATTATTTAAAATTGGTTTTCAATATATTATGAACAAAAAAGAACGTCTGGTGGCTGCCATTGAGCACGGTACCGTCATAGATCACATACCCGCCGAAAAGACCTATCAGGTAGCAAGTCTTTTGGGACTCTTTGAAATAGACAACCCCGTTACCATCGGTATTAACTATCCGTCACAAAAGGTAGGCAACAAAGGTATTATTAAAGTGTCCGACAAGTTTTTTACTGACGACGAAATTTCACGACTATCCGTCGTTGCGCCAAACGTAATCCTCAGCATTATACGTGACTATGAGGTTGTAGAGAAAAAGACCGTAGAAACTCCCAACGAGATTATCGGCATCGTGAAATGTAATAACCCCAAATGTATCACTAATAACGAACCCATGGCAACCCATTTCCACGTCATGGGCAACACGCTGACCTGTCACTATTGTGAGAAAGAACAAGATATCAACAAGGTGGAACTTTGTTGAATTATTGATAATTGACAATTGAGAATTGATATGAATAGAGAAATCCCCGTACTGCTGCTCACCGGATATCTTGGCAGCGGTAAAACAACCTTGTTAAATAGAATACTGAGCAATAAACGCGGTATTAAGTTTGCAGTCATTGTCAATGACATTGGTGAAGTGAACATTGATGCCGACCTGATACAGGCAGGAGGTGTCGTCAACCAACAGGATGACAGTCTCGTAGCCCTACAGAACGGCTGTATTTGCTGTACGCTGAAGATGGACTTAGTGAAACAGTTACAGGACATTATTCAGATGAACCGCTTCGACTACATCGTTATCGAGGCAAGTGGCATTTGCGAACCAGGTCCTATTGCCCAGACAATCTGCAGTATTCCTACGATGGCTCCTGAAATGGAGTGCCAGCCACGACTGGACTGCATAGTCACCATGGTAGATGCCCTGCGCATGAAGGATGAATTCGGCAGCGGACTGGACCTGACACGCCCCAATATTGACGAGGAAGATATTGAAAACCTCGTTATCCAACAAATCGAATTCTGCAACATCGTATTACTGAACAAGGCTTCAGAGGTTAGCACCGATGAATTAGGTCGCATCCGCCAAATAGTACGTACCCTCCAACCGAAAGCAGCAATTATCGACACCAACTATGGCGATGTGGAACTGGACAAGATTATTAACACTGGGCTCTTTGACTTTGACGAAGTAGCCACGTCAGCCACATGGATTCAGGAAGTGGAACGTCACGATGACGACGAAGATGACGACGAAGATGACGACGAAGATGATCATCATGAACATGAACACGAACATGAACATGAACATCACCACCATCATCATCACCACCACGATGACGAAGGAGAAGCAGAAGAATACGGCATCGGTACCTTTGTCTATTATGCCCGCAGACCGTTTAACATTGGCCTTTTCGATGAATTTGTGGCACGCAAATGGCCCGAAGGTATTATTCGTGCCAAAGGCATCTGCTGGTTCAAGGACGAAGCCGACATCTGCTACGTCTTTGAACAGGCCGGCAAACAAGTCAGTCTGCGCAATGCCGGACAATGGTATGCCACCATGCCACAAGACGAACTGGAACAAACCATGCGCAACAATCCTGGATTGCAACGCGACTGGGACGAACAATACGGCGACCGCATGCAAAAGCTGGTCTTCATCGGTCAACATTTGGACAAGGAGCAAATTACCCGTTTATTAGACTTTTGTTTAGCGTAGATGGCAATGTTTCCACCATTTATTTGGTCATTAGCAAGAAAATATGTACCTTTGCGCCCTATATAACGAAAGAATCAGGTATCTCAAACATAAAAACCCAATAGACATAAAAAGAAATGGAAAGAGACAACGCAATTTTTGAGTTGATTGAGCAAGAGCACCAGCGCCAATTGAAAGGCATTGAGCTCATTGCCAGTGAGAACTTCGTCAGTGACCAAGTTATGGAAGCCATGGGCTCGTATCTGACAAACAAATACGCCGAGGGCTATCCTGGCCACCGTTACTATGGCGGTTGTCAGGTCGTTGATAAAGTAGAGCAACTGGCCATTGACCGCGTATGCAAGCTGTTTGGTGCAGAATATGCCAACGTACAGCCCCACTCTGGCGCTCAGGCAAACGCTGCCGTTCTTTTGGCCGTGCTACAACCTGGAGACACATTTATGGGACTGAATCTAGCTCATGGTGGTCACTTGTCACACGGTTCACTGGTCAACACATCTGGTATTCTGTACAAGCCCGTAGGTTACAATCTGAAAGAAGAGACCGGTCGTGTTGATTATGACGAGATGGAACAACTGGCATTGGAACACAAGCCAAAGCTGATTATTGGCGGTGGCTCTGCCTATAGCCGTGAGTGGGACTACAAACGAATGCGTGAAATAGCTGACAAAGTAGGAGCACTGCTGATGATTGACATGGCTCACCCTGCCGGACTGATTGCTGCAGGACTGCTGGATAATCCTGTTAAGTATGCCCATATTGTCACTTCTACCACTCACAAGACGCTCCGTGGTCCTCGAGGCGGTATTATCCTCATGGGTAAGGATTTCGAGAATCCTTGGGGTCTGAAGACGCCAAAAGGACAGGTCAAGATGATGTCGCAACTCTTGAACAGCGCCGTTTTCCCCGGTCAGCAGGGAGGTCCGCTCGAGCACGTCATTGCTGCTAAGGCTGTGGCCTTTGGCGAAGCACTGAAGCCTGAGTTTAAGGAATGGGCTAAGCAGGTTCAGAAGAATGCCAAAATTCTGGCAGATGAACTAATGAAACGTGGTTTCAAGATTGTCAGTGGTGGTACGGACAACCACTCCATGCTGGTTGACTTGCGTCCGAAGTATCCTGAACTGACCGGAAAAGTTGCTGAGAATGCACTCGTTGCCGCTGATATTACAGTGAACAAAAATATGGTACCTTTCGACACTCGCTCTGCCTTCCAGACCAGCGGCATCCGATTGGGAACTCCTGCCATCACCACACGTGGTGCCAAGGAAGACCTGATGGTTGAGATTGCTGCCCTTATCGAGGAAGTGCTGAATGACCCTGAAAACGAACAGGTAATCAGCAGCGTTCGCCAACGTGTCAACGAGCGAATGAAACAATATCCGCTTTTTGCTTACTAAGCAATTACATTCCCACTAAATACCTCTAACTAACTTTAAGTCAATACTATCAACACTGCTTGCCGTACTGGCTCTCACGACTCCAACGAGTCTGAGAAGCCAGTACTTGCAGGTTACTCTATCCCACTATTCAGTTGACAACGGACTGACCTGCAATACAATTTTATCAATTATAAAGCACAACGAGCGAAAAAAAGAAAGAAAAATTTGTTTTTTTGCCCGTTTTTCTTTATCTTTGCAGTCAGAAACTACAGAATAGTATAGGGGCCGTTCCGGTTCGATCGGGATACTCATCAAATTAAAATTGAAAACCGGGTCAACTACTCTTGCCAATGGCGGGCCACAACCCTGTTTAGGCAGGAAGCCGCAAGGCCGGTGGATTACAAAAGCAGAGAGCACCCAAATCTTCCAACAAAGGAGTTTTCATCACATCATCGGGCGGTCCCTTTTTATCATATGAATTAAGAATTAAATTTCAAAGAACAATGTTTTCAGGCATTATTGAAGAGTTTGCTACCGTTGTAGCCATCAAAAAAGACCGAGACAATATTGACTTCACACTGACCTGTTCGTTTACCGGCGAGTTAAGTATCGACCAAAGCGTTGCCCACAACGGTGTCTGTCTGACGGTTGTAAGCATCGACGGTGACAACTATGTCGTTACCGCCATGAAGGAAACCCTTGACCGTTCAAATCTGGGACTGCTGAAGGTTGGCGACAAAGTGAATGTCGAGCGCTCCATGCTGATGAACGGCCGTCTAGACGGCCACATCGTGCAGGGCCACGTTGACGAGACCGCCCGCTGTATCGCCATGGAGGATGCCAACGGCAGTACCTACTTCACCTTCGAGTACAAGCTGGACCGAGAGATGGCTCGCAACGGCTACTTCACGGTCGATAAGGGCAGCGTGACTGTTAACGGCGTATCGCTGACTGTCTGCAACCCCACGCAAAATACGTTTCAGGTAGCCATCATCCCCTACACCATGGAGCATACCAACTTCCAGGACATCCGCGTCGGAACGGTCGTCAACCTCGAGTTCGACATCATCGGCAAGTACATTGCCCGCTTGCAGCAGTTTTGAGTATAGTCCGCATCGACGTTGCGCATAGTCCGGACAAAGAGTGCGCATAGTCCGGAACGAGAGTCCGAATAGTTCGGACTCTTTTTTCGCGCTATTCCTTTAAGGAATGAGATAAGAGGTGAAAGATAGTTAATAATATAAAGGAACGCGCGCGTAATTTGAGAATTCTTTGTACTTTTGCAAGGTTAAACGTATTAGAAACTAAACGAGAGAATCGCTCATGAAGAATATCGTATTAGCCATGGTCATGCTGATGAGCATCACGACACAGGCTCAGGAAAAATGGACCCTGCGCCAATGCTTGGAGTACGCCATGCAAAACAACATCACGCTCCGTCAGGATAAGCTACAGGAGCTGTCGGCTACCGAGGATCGCAAGCAGTCACAAGCTGCCCTGCTGCCCTCGTTGTCGGCATCGACCAACCATACCGTCGGCTACCGTCCTTGGCAGGACGCAGGAATCGCTACCGTCAGCAATGGAACAGTCAGCACCAAGGTTCGCAAGACTTACTACAACGGCACCTATGGCATCAACACCTCATGGACCGTATGGAACGGCAATAAGAACCATAATCAGGTGAAGCTGAACAAGCTGTACGAACAGCAGGCCCATCTGAACACGCTTCAGAGTGCCAACACCATTCAGGAGAAGATAGCCCAACTGTACGTGCAAGTGCTCTACACCAACGACGCCATTGCCGTCACCCGCCAGAGCCTGGCCGCCAGCAAGAAGAACGAGGAGCGCGGCGAACAGATGGTCGAGGTGGGCAGCATGTCGAAAGCCGAGCTGGCTCAGCTGACTGCCCAGCGAGCCACCGATGAATACAACCTGGTGGATGCTGAAACCAAACTGGCAGACTATAAGCTGCAGCTGAAGCAACTATTAGAGATTACCGGCGACCAGCCCTTCGACGTAGCCACACCGACCGCCAGCGACGAGCAGGCACTGCAGGACATCCCTGCACTCAGCAGCGTCTATGAACAGGCATTGCTGACCCGTCCTGAAATCAAGAATGCACAGATAGACTTGCAGGCCAGCGACCTGGAAATCAAGATTGCACGTTCCGGCCACATGCCAACCATCAGCATGACGGGCGGCGTGGGAACCAGCACGACGACCAACAACTCGAATGAGTGGGGTCGGCAGATCAAGACCAACTTCGACGCCTCTGCCGGCGTGGGGGTCAGCGTCCCCATCTTCGACCAGCGCAAGACGCGTACCGCTCTAAATAAGTCAATAATCGAGCGTGAGAAAGCCATGCTGGCCATCGAACAACAGCGCAAGACCCTCTATCAGAAGATTGAGACCTTTTGGTTGGATGCCCTGACAAACCAGCAGAAGTTCCGCTCTGCTCAAGTTAGCGTGGAGAGCGCCCAACAGTCATACGACCTACTGTCGGAGCAGTTCCAACTGGGTCTGAAGAACATCGTGGAACTGATGAACGGCAAGACCAACCTGCTGAAAGCCCAGCAGAACATGCTGCAGTCGAAGTACGTCACCATCCTGGCACAACAGATGCTACAGTTCTACCAAGGCAGCGAGATTATGATGTAAGAATCAGCAATTAGAAATAAGGAAACAGAAACAGATATGAAGAACAAAAAGATTTGGATTACCGTCTGCGCCATTGCAGTAGTAGTTTTGCTCGTCTGGCTGCTGTCGGGCGATAAAAAAGAAGAGAAAGTAACGTTCGAGACCGCCAAGGTGGAACGTCAAAATATCCATACCAGCATCACTGCTACAGGAACCATTGAGCCCGTCACCAGCGTGACCGTCGGTACTCAGGTCAGCGGCATTGTAGCCCATCTGTATGTCGATTACAACTCGGTCGTCAAAAAGGGTCAAGTGATTGCCGAGCTGGACAAGACCAACCTGACCAGCGAGCTGAATACCGCCAAGGCCAACCTGGCTTCTGCCCAGAGCACACTGAACTACCAGAAAAGCAACTTCCAGCGTTACCAGACGCTGTTTGACAAAGGGCTGGTATCTGCCAACGACTACGAGAATGCCAAGTTGAACTACGAGAAGGCCCTGGAGTCAGTCAAGTCGTCGCAGCAGAGTGTCAACAAGGCACAGACCAATCTGGGTTATGCCACTATCACCAGCCCTATCGACGGCGTTGTACTGTCAAAGGCTGTGGAGGAAGGCCAGACGGTAGCCGCCTCGTTCAACACCCCTGAGCTTTTCATCATCGCGCAGGATCTGACAGACATGCGCGTCATTGCCGATATTGACGAAGCAGACATCGGTGGTGTAAAAGAAGGACAACGTGTGAGCTTTACTGTTGATGCCTTCCCCGACGATCATTTTGAAGGGCAAGTGACTCAGGTACGCCAACAAGCAACAACACAAAGTAATGTTGTTACTTACGAGGTCGTTATCAGTGCTCCTAACAAGGAGTTGAAGTTGAAACCCGGACTAACGGCTAACGTCACTATCTTCACGATGGAAAAAGATAACGTTATTGCTGTTCCCTCCAAAGCCCTGCGTTTTACACCTAACGAAGCGCTTTTACAAGAAGGGCAGCAGATAGAAGATATTGAGGCACCGGCAAAAGTCTGGACATTGGATAACAACACTTTCAAAGCACATGCTGTTGAGACAGGTACAACCAATGGCATGATGACCGAAATCACCAGCGGCATTAATGAAGGAGCAGAAGTCTTAGTTGACTTCACACTTAATAACGGGGAAACAGCGGAGGAACAGAAGACAACCAATCCATTTATGCCGCGTCCGCGAAACAAGAATAACCAACAAAAGAAATAAAGGCAAGAATAAATAAGATAATGGACGAAAACAAGAAAGTTGTCATCGAACTGAAGGATGTTAAGCGCTACTTCCAGGTAGGTTCTGAAACGGTAAAAGCCCTTCGTGGCGTATCGTTCAAGATCTACGAAGGCGAATTTGTCACTATTCAGGGGACATCAGGCTCAGGAAAATCGACACTGCTGAACCAATTGGGTTGTCTGGACACACCGACCAGTGGCGAATATTTTCTCGATGGTACACCTGTTCGCTCTATGTCAAAGACCCAGCGCGCTCATCTACGTAACCAGAAGATAGGTTTCGTCTTCCAAAACTACAATCTGCTTGCCAAGACTACTGCTGTAGAGAATGTGGAGCTACCACTGATGTACAATTCAAAATATAATGCCCAACAACGTCGCAAAGCAGCTATCAAGGCATTGGAAGCTGTTGGATTAGGAGACCGCCTGTACCACAAATCCAATCAGATGTCAGGAGGTCAGATGCAGCGTGTAGCCATTGCCCGTGCTTTGGTAAACAATCCCGCCGTGCTACTTGCCGATGAAGCTACAGGTAACCTCGACACTCGGACCTCGTTTGAGATGTTAGTGCTCTTTCAGGAACTTTATCGTCAGGGACATACCATCATCTTTGTCACTCACAACCCTGAAATAGCCGAATATTCAAGCCGTAACATCAACTTACGCGATGGCAATATTCGTGAAGATACTCTCAACCCCAACATCAAATCGGCTGCAGAAGCCTTAGCTGCGCTTCCAAAGCCGCAAGACGACTAATCAATTTGCAGTAACGAAACAACGATATTTCAAAACAAGACAATGAATATCCTGAATCTTTTCAAAGTAAGTATCAGGGCCGTAGCTAATAACAAGATGCGGTCGTTCCTCTCTATGCTGGGCATTATCATTGGCGTTGCAGCAGTGATCATCATGATGTCTATCGGACAAGGCTCGAAGGAAAGTATTCGTAAAGACTTAGCCACCATGGGTACCAATTTGCTCACTATCAGACCTGGTGCCGATATGAGAGGAGGAGTCCGCCAAGATCCGTCTGCCATGCAAACACTAAAGATGGCAGACTATGAGCGAATTGTCCGTGAAAAGAAATTCGTCACCAAAGTATCACCTGAAGTCACTGCCAGTGGTCAGGCTATTTATGGCAACAACAATACTACGACCTCCATGTACGGAGAATCAACGGAATACCTTGATATTAAACTTTGGACTATAGAGGAAGGCGATTGTTTTACTGAGGAAGACATCAAGAAAGCTGCCAAAGTCTGTGTGGTAGGTGCTACGATTGTCAAGGAGTTGTTTGGCAACCAACACCCTATTGGCAAGACCATTCGTTTCAAGTCGATTCCCATGCGTGTCATAGGAGTCCTAAAATCAAAAGGGTACAATTCTTGGGGTATGGACCAAGACAACGTTATCATTGCCCCCTACACTACTGTCATGAAACGCATCAATGCTCAAACCTATTTCTCGAGCATTGTGTGCTCTGCCATCACTGAAGAATTAAGCGATGCAGCCATCGAGGAATTGACACAGATGCTACGTGACAACCATAAGTTAAAGGGCGATGCCGTTGATGACTTCACCATTCATTCACAGGCAGAATGGATGGAGACCATGTCGAGCACGATGGATACAGTGACTCTGATACTTGTTGTTGCTGCAGCCTTCTCACTGCTTGTAGCCGGCATCGGCATTATGAACATCATGCTTGTATCGGTCACCGAACGCACCAAAGAAATTGGTCTGCGCATGGCCGTAGGAGCAACGGGCCCCGTCATTTCACTGCAATTCCTGATAGAGGCTGTACTCATCAGTGTCACCGGTGGACTATTAGGCATCCTTTTAGGTTGTACCGTAGGAGAAATCCTTATTCCTATGATGGGTATGCCCAGCAGTGTGCCAGCATGGTCAATATATGTTTCGTTCATGGTATGTGTTTTCATCGGTATGCTCTTCGGTTACATTCCTGCACAAAAAGCAGCTAACATGGATCCCATCGAAGCCATCCGTCACGAATAAACTTACGTCTTGATATGGAAAAAGTCATACTGGGTATCGACCCTGGAACAAACATCATGGGCTATGGCATCATCAAAGTCATGGGCAACAAGGTGGAGATGGTAACGATGGGAGTTATCGACTTGCGTAAGTTTGGCGACGGCTATCTGAAGTTAGGGCATATCTTCGAACGGGTGACAGGCATCATTGACGGCTATCTTCCTGACGAGATGGCCATTGAAGCTCCATTCCTGAACAAAAACGTACAGACCACTCTGAAGCTGGGGCGAGCGCAGGGAACAGCCATCGCCGCCGCCATCCAGCATGGGGTACCTGTCCATGAATATGCACCGATGAAAATAAAGATGGCCATTACAGGTAACGGTGCAGCATCAAAGGAGCAGGTGGCAGGCATGTTACAACGTTTATTGAAGTTTGACAAAGAGGCTCTTGGAAAATTCATGGATGCCACCGATGCACTTGGCGCTGCTTACTGTCACTATATGCAGATGAACCGTCCTGAGTCGCAGGTCAGTTATAAAGGATGGAAGGATTTTGTCACCAAAAACAAGGATAAAGTAAGAGGCTGAAAGGGCTCGCAAATCATTATCACCAACAAAAGAAAGATTATGAAGATAACAGCCATCGTTGGCCGTAACGGCAGTGGAAAAACACAATATGTTGAGCAGTTGAGAAAGAAACTGGCATCAGACAGAGTACGATACATCGCTTTTAGCGACTCGTATGGACCGAATGTCGATAACCAGTACTATCTGCAACTACGATGGAACCAGCATGACATTGACCATGAAACGCCAACCGTTGGTGATTTGCTTCATAGTGCCTACTTACTGGCTGGTGAGGATACTGAGGAGCGCCGACTAATGAAGGAGCAATTATACCATTTGTTCCACATGGATGATTTCTTGGACAAGTACATCATCACGTTATCCAGCGGTGAATTGCGTAAGTTCCAGTTGACTAAAACGTTGTTTGCCAATCCGAAATGGCTTATCATGGAGAATCCATTCATTGGACTGGATGCCGAAACACGTGAGCAGTTAAAAGAGCTACTATATTTACTTGGAACTAAACGTGATATGGAAATCATACTCGTTCTTGCCAAGACTGACGATATTCCAGAATACGTAACAGACATTCTTGAGATAGATCATAATGGTAAGCATAGGAGCTATGTGACTTATGAAAGCTATAAGGCTGTGCAACCATCAATTTCTCCTCATGTGTTGCCACGAGAAAAACAAGAAGCAATTCTTTCGCTTCCCTATACAGACAACAATTACAACTGCCATCGGGTCGTCGAGATGCACCACGTCAGCATACGCTATGGTGAACGTACCATTTTGCGCGATCTGGACTGGACGATCCTCAATGGAGAACGATGGGCACTATCAGGACAAAATGGCAGTGGCAAATCGACATTGCTATCACTCGTTTGTGCTGATAATCCGCAGAGCTATGCCTGTGATATCACCTTATTCGACCGCCCTCGTGGTTCTGGAGAGACGATATGGGACATTAAACGTCACATTGGCTACGTTTCTCCTGAGATGCATCGTTCGTACAAACGTAACCTCCCTGCCATCCGCATTGTTGCCAGCGGACTGATGGACTCGATAGGACTATACGCCGTACCAGATAAGAAGGACTATGACAAATGCCGTTGGTGGCTTGACATCTTTGGCATCGCCCATTTGGCCGATCGTCCGTTCTTACAGCTCAGCAGTGGTGAGCAACGGCTTGTATTACTGGCAAGGGCTTTTGTGAAAGACCCTCAACTGCTAATCTTGGATGAGCCCCTGCATGGATTAGACTTGTGGAATCGTCGATTGGCAAAAGATGTCATAGAGACATTTTGTCAGCGCCAAGGAAAAACACTTATCATGGTGACACATTATCAGGAGGAGTTGCCTAATGTTATTACCCATCAACTCTATCTACAGAAACAACAATAATAATGGGTGCAAGTGCCCTATATATATAATAAGGTATATAAGAAACGAAAAAAATGAAAATGAAGAAAGTTATCATGCTCCTCATGCTGGCAGTCAGCATCAGTGCCCAAGCCCAGCAAGCCTATAGTGAACTGCGCCAAAAAGCTCAGAACACAGTCAACGATGCCAATGCACAACCATTGGTGAAACAAATCAGTCAGTTTAAGTTAGATGCCCTCAACTACATGGCTATAAAAATGCGCGAGGAAATGCCCGACTCTACAGTTTACTTCCTTGACAAGCAAGCCATGGCAATGGACAACTTCGTCAACTTCTACATCGAGAAACTTATCGAGTCCATGCAACAGCCCAACGCTGTTCAGGTTAAAATGATTAAGATGTTCATGGATGTCAGCTACTCCAACCCCTTATTCAACGACAAAGACAAGGAACTGACACTGGCCTATTACAACCGTCCAGAGTGTCTGACACGTTTCTCGTTAGACACTGACTGGCGTAAGGCAGCAACTGCCATTGCACACCTGTATAATATTCAGTAAACGTCACTATGACACAGGCAATTGGCACGATATTTGCAATAATATGAATGAATGTAAATTGTAAATAACCAAATTGTATATTATAGTGTCCAGTCAATTTTCACAAAAGGTATCAGAAATCTTGGCGTTCTCACGAGAGGAAGCTAATCGTCTGGCCAGCCGTAGCGTAGGGCCAGAGCACCTGTTGTTGGGAATGTTGCGCATCAAAGATAGCACTGTGACAAACGTCTTCAACCGGCTGGACATCAACATACAGTCGGTGAAGACTGAATTAGAGCAACGAGTCCGAGAGAACGAGATAGGAACACCCATTACCACTATGGAACTGGTGCTCAACGAAAAGGCCAGTAACATTCTTAAATTGGCTGTATTGGAGGCACGCCTGCAACACACACAACGAGTTGACGAGCAACACTTGTTGCTGGCTATCTTACATGACCAAGTGGAAAATGGAGCAAAACAAGTATTAGAAATGAATAACATGAATTATGAAGACGCTTTAACCTTACTGAGTGTTAAAGATAGCGTCAGTAACGGAATAGGACTACCCGACGAGGATTTCGAGGAAGAGGAGGCTGACACTGGCACCAACTCTTCTAACAACAAGAGCGGGCCATCTGCAACTACGACCACTACTCAGCAACAGAAAGTCAAATCCAAGACTCCTGTACTGGACAGTTTTGGAACCGATTTGACAGAACAAGCAGCGTTGGGCAAGTTAGACCCTTGTGTAGGACGCGAGCGAGAAATACTGCGCGTGGTTGAGATTTTAGGCCGGCGCAAGAAGAACAATCCCATCCTTATTGGTGAACCGGGAGTCGGTAAAAGTGCCATCGTTGAGGGACTGGCAGAAATGATTGTCATGCACCGCTGCTCGCCTACTCTGTTTAACAAGCGCATTATGACACTTGATATGACAGGTGTTGTAGCTGGTACAAAATATCGAGGCCAATTTGAAGAGCGCATGAAAATGCTCGTCAAAGAACTTGAGCAAAATCCAGACACCATCATCTTCATCGACGAGATACATACACTCATAGGAGCAGGCTCGACTCCTGGCTCTATGGATGCTGCTAATATTCTGAAACCGGCATTGGCACGTGGCACAATTCAGTGCATTGGTGCCACAACCCTTGACGAGTATCGCAATAGCATTGAGAAAGATGGTGCCTTGGAGCGCCGATTCCAGAAAGTTCAAGTGGAACCAACCACCAACGAAGAAACACTGGAAATCTTAAAGAATGTTCGCGGCAGATATGAATATCACCATCATGTCATCTATAGTGACGAAGCTCTTGAAGCATGTGTCAAACTGACAGACCGATACGTTACAGATCGGTTTATGCCTGACAAAGCCATTGATGCCATGGACGAAGTTGGATCCCATCTCCATTTGCAGACTGCCAGTGTTCCACCTGAGATAGCAGAAAAAGAAAAGGAAATCAAGCAAGTTAAAGAGAAGAAACAACAGGCCGTAGGTAACCAAAACTTTGAACTGGCAGCAAGTTATCGTGACCGTGAGACTCAGTTAAACAGAGAACTGCAAGAACTGAATCGCAAGTGGCAGGACGGAGATGTTGATGTAAGACAGACTGTCAGTGCTGAGCAGGTGGCAGAAGTCGTATCCATGATGACTGGTGTTCCTGTTCAACGGATGGCACAAGAAGAAGGCATTCGACTCAAAGGAATGTCACAGGAGCTCAAGAGGCTTGTCATTGGTCAGGACAAAGCTATTGACAAGATGGTTCGAGCCATCCAGCGCAACCGTGTAGGACTGAAAGACCCCAATCATCCCATCGGTGCTTTCATGTTCCTCGGACCTACTGGTGTCGGAAAAACCTATCTGGCAAAAAAACTTGCCGAGTTTATGTTTGGCTCGCCAGATGCCTTGATTCGTGTTGACATGTCAGAATACACTGAGTCATTTAACGTATCACGACTGATTGGTGCTCCTCCGGGCTATGTAGGGTATGAGGAAGGAGGCCAACTGACTGAACGAGTACGCCGCCATCCCTACTCCATTGTCCTTCTTGACGAAATCGAGAAAGCACATGGCAATGTGTTTAATCTGCTACTGCAAGTATTGGACGAAGGACGGCTGACTGATGGAAACGGACGTTTCGTGGATTTCCGCAATACCGTCATCATCATGACATCTAATGCCGGTACACGACAGTTAAAGGATTTCGGACGTGGCGTAGGTTTCACCACTTCTTCATCTACCGCACTGGCTCTCGACGAGAAGGATAAGGAGCATGCACGTCAAATAGTACAGAAAGCACTATCCAAGCAGTTCTCTCCAGAGTTCCTGAATCGTCTTGACGAGATTATCACCTTTGACCAATTGGATATTGATGCCATTAAGAAAATAATAGATGTAGAACTAAAAGGACTCTACAAGCGCATTGAGGACTTAGGTTACACCATTGACCTTTCTGACGAAGCAAAGCAATTTGTCGCTGAAAAAGGTTATGACGTACAATATGGTGCCCGTCCACTAAAACGCGCCATCCAGTCGTATATCGAAGATGGTATTTCGGAACTAATCGTCAATGGCGATTTGCCTACCGATGCTACCATACATATCCGTAAAGAGGAAGGTAAAGAAGAATTGTCGTTCACAGTGTGAGCGGCAATTCTTCTTTTTGTAGAACACTTATATTTTGCTTCCTTTTTGTTCTCGTACACATATAACCTGACACTTTATGTCACTTTTGCTTGATTTATATCAATAAAGTGACAAAACGTAAGCGTTTCCGATATTTTTATAATAAAATGTTTGGTTTTTATGAGTTTTTACTTTAATTTTGCATGCAGAAAAAGAAAACAATACAAACATTAGTCTAACAATTAAAGGAAAAAGATTATGAATGCAGCAAAAGTTGTAGAAGATCTGAAGCAGAGATTTCCCAATGAGCCTGAGTACATCCAGGCCGTAAGTCAGGTACTTCCCACTATTGAGGAAGAGTACAACAAGCACCCCGAGTTTGAGAAGGCCAATCTGATTGAGCGCCTTTGCATTCCCGATCGTGTCTATGAGTTCCGTATCACATGGGTTGACGACCAGGGAAAAGTCCAGACCAACATGGGTTATCGTATTCAGCACAATAACGCCATTGGTCCGTACAAAGGCGGTCTGCGTTATCACAAGAGCGTAAATCTGGGTATTCTGAAGTTCCTCGCTTTCGAACAGACCTTCAAGAACTCACTGACTACACTTCCCATGGGTGGTGCTAAAGGAGGTTCTGACTTCTCTCCTCGTGGCAAGAGTGACGCAGAGGTGATGCGTTTCTGTCAGGCATTCATGAACGAGTTGTATCGTGTAATCGGTCCTGACGAGGACGTTCCCGCTGGTGATATAGGTGTTGGTGGTCGTGAGGTAGGTTACCTCTTCGGACAGTATAAGAAGTTGACTCACCAATTCCAGGGTGTTTTGACCGGTAAGGGTATTCCCTTCGGTGGTTCACTCATCCGTCCTGAGGCTACCGGTTACGGTTGTGTATATTTCCTGAATTCCATGCTGCAGACCCGCAACATTGACATCAAGGGTAAGAAAGTCCTGATTTCCGGTTCTGGTAATGTTGCTCAGTATGCTACCGAGAAGTGCATTCAGCTGGGTGCTATTCCCTTGACGCTGTCTGATTCTGACGGTTACATCTACGATCCCGATGGTATTGATGCTGACAAGTTGGCATTTGTAAAAGAGCTGAAGAACATTGAGCGTGGTCGTATCAAGGAATACGCCGAAGAATATCCCAATGCTGTTTATCACGCTGGCGAGCGTCCTTGGCATGAGAAGGCAGATATTGCCCTGCCTTGCGCTACTCAGAACGAGATCAACGGCGAGCAGGCTCAGGCCCTGATTAACAATGGTGTCATCGCTGTTGCTGAGGGTGCTAACATGCCTTCTCTGCCTGAAGCTATTAAGATTTTCCAGGATGCCAAGATTCTGTATGCTCCTGGTAAGGCTTCTAACGCCGGTGGTGTATCAGTCAGTGGTTTGGAGATGTCTCAGAACTCAGAGCGTCTGAGCTGGACAGCCGAAGAGGTTGACAACTACCTGAAGCGCATCATGAATGACATTCACGAGAACTGTGTGAAGTATGGAACGCAAGCTGATGGCTATATTAACTATGTTAAGGGTGCTAACGTTGCAGGTTTCATGAAGGTTGCAAGTGCTATGATGTCTCAGGGCATCGTCTAATTTAGTCCCAACACGAAAACATATTTATAAATCGTTCGAGTGCGATGTTCTTCCAAGGAACATCGCACTCTTTCTTTCTCGCAGGGGCATACAACATAAAAATCGCCTCCATTCTTGGATAAACGGAGGCGAATTATAAATTGAGAATTTCCATTAGTTGTTGATGCTGCCACCCACAATGTCGAGCAGTTCACTGGTAATTGCCTGCTGGCGACTCTTGTTATATTGAAGGTTCAACTGGCGCAGCAACTCATCAGCATTGTCTGTAGCAGTCTGCATAGCGACCATGCGTGCTGCATGTTCCGATGCTACGCTGTCGAGCAGGGCTGTATAGAGCATGAGATGAGCCAACTTAGGCAACAACAGAGAGAGCACCGTGTTCATGTCAGGCTCTACGATAAAGTTATCGTTCAATGGTGCTGCTTCGCCTTCCTTCTTGGCCTGCTGACCACGACGTTTCTTCTTCAGATAGTCCTGTGCCTTCTTGGTGACAACATTAGTCGTCAGGTCACGCTCATGGTCACGCTCTAACTCACTCTCTAAATCAATAGGCAGGAACTGCTTATTGGTAAGTATCTGCGAGCCGGCAGACTTGAAATGGTGGTAGATTATCTCCACACGGTCCACCTCACCATTGGCAAATTTCGTGCCTAACTCCATAGCCAAGTCAATACATTTCTGCACATTAGGATGGTCGATAAGTTCCGCACAGTCACACTTAACATCGTAACCCAACTTACGGGCTTTCTCTGTCACCTTACGACCGATTGGATACACCTCTACACTACCCTCGCCCAACTCAGCAGTATATGCTTCGACGGTGCGTTGCATGAGTTTGATGACGTTGGCATTGAAACCGCCGCAAAGCGACGAGTTGCTAGAGAATACCACCAATGCCACGCGCCGTACGGGACGTTCTTGGTCGAACACCGTCTGTGCCTCTGCCTCGGAAGCGAGGAACGACTTGAGAATGTGTTCCAACATAGTCTCGTAGGGCAGCATGTTTTGGATAGCCACCTGAGCATGATGCAACTTGCTGCTGGCCACCATTTTCATGGCAGAGGTTATCTTGCGCGTCGAGTTGACGGAGGCAATGCGACCTTTGATTTCTTTTAATGATGGCATAGGCGTTTACTTCTTGAACGTTCCGGCGATATCGGCCATTACAGCCTCGATCTTTGCGGTTGTGTCGTCATCAATCTTTCCGGCAGCCAGTGTCTCAATGACTTCGGGAGCCGAGGAGCGCAACTTGTCCAGGAACTGATTCTGACAGTTACGAACCTGATCAATGGGAACCTCGCGCATCAGACCATGTACACCGCAATACAGGATGGCAATCTGCTCGCCAACAGGCATGGGTGAATATTGGGGCTGAATGAGCAGCTGGTTATTCTTTCGACCACGGTCAAGGGTCATGGCTGTCACGGCATCCATATCGCTGGAGAACTTAGAGAAAGCCTCAAGCTCACGATACTGTGCCTGGTCAATCTTCAGTGTACCAGCCACTTTCTTCATTGACTTAATCTGTGCCGAACCACCTACACGAGACACCGAAATACCTACGTTGATGGCAGGACGGAAGCCCTGGTTGAAGAGGTCGCTCTCCAAGAATATCTGACCGTCAGTAATAGAAATCACGTTTGTCGGGATGTATGCAGACACGTCACCAGCCTGAGTCTCGATGATAGGCAGAGCAGTGAGAGATCCACCACCTTTCACATGACCTTTCATGCATTCTGGCAGGTCGTTCATCTGCTCGGCAACCTCCTGCTGTTCATTCATCTTGGCAGCACGCTCCAAGAGACGAGAATGCAGGTAGAATACGTCACCAGGATAAGCCTCACGTCCAGACGGACGACGCAGAATCAGTGACACCTCACGGTATGCTACGGCCTGTTTTGACAGGTCATCATAGACAACCAATGCAGGCAGACCTCTGTCACGGAAGTACTCACCGATAGCGGCTCCAGCGAAGGGAGCATAGTACTGCATGGCAGCAGGATCTGCAGCAGTAGCAGCCACAACGATGGTGTAAGGCATTGCACCGTGTTCTTTCAAAGTCTGAACGAGCGTTGCCACAGTACTTGCTTTCTGACCGATGGCTACATAGATACAATAGACAGGCTTTCCTGCCTCATAGAAACTTTTCTGGTTGATGATGGTATCAACAGCAATAGCCGTCTTACCTGTCTGACGGTCACCGATAATAAGCTCACGCTGACCACGACCGATAGGAATCATCGAGTCGATAGCTTTCAAGCCAGTCTGCAGCGGCTCTTTCACGGGCTGACGATAAATCACACCGGGAGCCTTTCGGTCCAGTGGCATCTCAAAAGCATCTTTCAGGTCGATGTCGCCACGTCCGTCAACAGCCTGTCCGAGTGGATTGATCACGCGGCCAAGCATGTTGTCGTTGACACGGATGGAGGCAATACGCTTGGTGCGCTTCACCACCATACCTTCCTTGATGCCCGAGGTATTACCCAGCAGCACGCAGCCTACATTGTCTTCCTCGAGGTTCATCACGATAGCCATCGTACCGTTTTCGAACTCCAGCAACTCGCTAGCCTCGGCATTACGAAGACCATAGATACGTGCCACGCCATCGCTGACGGTAAGTACAGTACCTACTTCATCAAACTGCTCAGCATTCTGAATGCCCTTCAGCTGGTCGATAAGTACCTGACTGACTTCGCTTGGTTTAATTTTATCTGACATTTGTTTTCTTTTTATTCGTTATTGCGTTGTAACGTTTGACGTTATGACGCCTATTTACTTAACTGTATGAGTATAGAATTGAGTTTTGTCTTGACACTGGCATCCATACGATACGTATCATATTCCAATATGAATCCGCCAATGATGTCGGGATCAATCTCTGTTTCAAACTCTACAGTACCTTGAGTATTCTTCTCGACCAAGTGACGCATCTTCTGCTCAGTCTGAGCCGAGACACGTGCAGCAGTGGTGAGTTTTCCTCGGATGAGATTCTTCTGCTTGCGGTAGAGCGTGACATACGAATTAGCAATAAACTGCATTACCGTCTCGCGGTCTTCCTTCAGCACGAGGCTGATGAACGAACGCGTAAGCTCAGCAGCCTTCTCGCCGGCGGCAGCCTCCAGCAGAGCCTGCTTTTTTTCTTTGGGAAGCATGGGCCCTGCGATGGTATGACGCAACTGCGGCACTTCGATGTAGCTCTGTGCCACGGTCATCATGTCATGATAGACCTGATCTTCGAGCTTAGCATCGGTAGCCGTGCGGAGCAGTGCTCTCGCATATCTCGTCGATATTACTCCGATATCCATACGCGCACCTTATTATTAATTAGCAGAAACACCATCCAGCATGCGGTCTATCAAGTCCATCTGCGACTTGTCGTCACGGAGGTTCTGACGGAGCACCTTCTCGGCAATGTCAACACTCAGGATTGCCACCTGCTTACGAATGTCAGCAATGGCAGCTTTCTTCTCCTGTTCGATGGTTGCCTTGGCTTCCTCTAACAGTCGAGCGCCTTCTGTGCGAGCCTTCTGCTGAGCCTGCTCCACGATAGCGTCGCGCGTCTCAGCGGCCTCCTTCAGTATCTGAGCCTGTTTCTCGCGTGCCTCCTGCAAGATGGACTCACCTTCCTGTTGGATATTGGCCAGACGCTCCTCAGCCTCCTTTGCCTTGCCCAGACTTTCGTTGATATAGCGGTTGCGCTCCTCCACCATACCTACGATGGCTGGGAACCCCCACTTTGCAAGACAGAAGAAGATTACCAAGAACGCCAGAAGCATCCAGAACAAGAGTCCTATGTCAGGCGTCAGGATTGCTGGTAATTGAGTGAAATCCATTTGCTAAACGGTTTTATTTGATCAAGAATGCGCAGGCAGCAATAGCGAACAGGGCACAACCCTCTACGAAGGCAGATGTCAGAATCATCTGAGTGAAGATCTGACCGGAAGCCTCCGGCTGACGTGCGATAGCATCAACGGCGCTGCCACCAATCTTACCAATACCTAAACCTGCGCCAATAACAGCGACACCAGCTCCAATACCGCAACCCAGCTGAGCCAGGCCTTCAGCGGCTAATAACAAAGATGTAATCATAACTTTTAATGTTTTTAAGTTGTTAATATTTAATTAATTTCTGAAATTTATTGTTTATTCGTGTTCCTTGTGTGCCAAACCGATAAATACGGCACTCAGCATGGTAAATACGTATGCCTGCACAAAAGCTACCAGCAGTTCCAGTGCGTTCATGAACAGCAGCATGATGGCACTGAAGATGTTCAGTCCTGTACCCATGGCAGGTCCCAGTGTCCATCCTAAGAAGATGACGCAGGTGAAAGCCAGTATCATAGCGTGTCCCGCCATCATATTGGCAAAGAGACGGATCATGAGTGCAAAAGGCTTTGTAAACACGCCAAAGAGTTCTATGGCTGGCATGATAGGAATCGCTTTCAGGAAAATAGGTACATCGGGCCAGAAGATTTCCTTCCAATACTCTCTGTTACCAAAGAGGTTTACCGCCAGGAATGTACATACTGCCAGGAAGAACGTGATGTTGATGTTACCGGTCACGTTCGATCCACCTGGGAAGATAGGAATCAGTCCCAACATGTTGGTGAAGAAGATGAAGAAGAACACTGTCAGCAAGTACGGAGCGTACTTCTTATAGTGCTTCTCACCTATTGACGACTTGATGACGTCATCGTTGATCATCATCACCAGCATCTCCACAGCACCCACGAAGCCTTTGGGAGCCTCACTGGTCTTGTCACGTTTCTTGTACCAGCGAGCACAGCTGAGGAAAACTATCAGCAACAAAGCCACCACAATCCATATCTGCAGGACGTTGCGGGTAATGCTCAAGTCCAATGGACGCTCGGTGGTACCGTCTGCCATACGCTCATAAATCTTGCCGTGAGCTTCCTCGTTGAAGAAGAAGTTGCCGGGCAGCGACTGTGCCGTACAGCAATGCCACTCACCAGTCTCGCCGCTACGTATAATAATAGGTAGCGGGATGCTGATGTCGCTGACGATATGCCATTCATAGGTATCTGCCAAGTGATGTAGCACTATCTCGGGGATGTCCAACGCCTCGCCCTCTTTCTGCTCATTGGCCATCAGTGGCAACGGCATCAGTGCCATCATCAGCAGGATACATATAGACTTTAATTGTTTCATTATAATCAGTTGGTTTTTAACTCATTATACTCGATTAGACACTTTCGAAAAGAAGATAGAATGATGAATAACGGAAGCGATGTAATAGACAAAGAAAACGGCGATGAATGTCATGATGCTTTCGCGTTCTATTGCCAGATACCACACCGTCATCATCAGCAGCGCTCCAAAGAAGCGGAAGCCTGACACACCAGTGAAGAACGAGGGCAGCATCTCCTTGTGCTTCTTGACCACCCAGCGCCAGACAAGGATAGCGGCGATGTCAACCACCAGCACGAAAATCATGCTGACAGCCATGGCACCAGCCAGTTCCAATCCCCACTGTCGCATTGCAATGTTCCCCAGGATATTGAGGAATACCACAAGAAAGATGGTCTGCGTGATGTAGTTCCTGCACTGTTTGTTAACTTCCATTTGTCGTTTCTTTCTTTCGCAAGGTTACCCTTCACTGATTTCTACACAGAGACTGACAACATTCTTCTGCACTTCCACGAAGCCTCCAGTAATACTGAGACTTTTCTTCTCGCCATCAGGTAGCGCATAGACCACCTTACCCTTATCGAGTGAAGAGATGATGGGAGCGTGATTGACCAGAATCTCAAACTGGCCCATCGTACCCGGTACGAGCACACTATTCACCTCGCCTTCGAACTCAATCTTTTCGGGAGAAACTATCTTCAGTTTTAACATCATTGTCAATTATCAGTTATCAATTAGCCTTTTGCTGCTTCGAGCAGTTTCTTAGCCTTCTCCTTAGCGTCTTCTATCGTACCCACGTTGAGGAATGCCTGCTCAGGCAGGTCATCAACCTCACCATCGAGGATGGCGTTGAAGCCCTTGATGGTTTCTTCGATGGGCACCATCACGCCGGGCAGTCCGGTGAACTGAGAAGCCACCGAGAACGGTTGACTGAGGAAACGCTGCACACGACGTGCACGGTTCACGGTCAGCTTGTCCTCGTCAGACAGCTCGTCCATACCCAGAATGGCGATGATGTCCTGCAACTCCTTGTAGCGCTGCAGAATTTCCTTCACACGCTGAGCACAGTCGTAGTGAGCCTTGCCAACCACCAACGGGTCGAGGATTCGTGAAGTAGAGCCCAACGGATCAACGGCAGGATAGATACCCAGCTCAGCAATCTTACGGTCGAGCACCGTGGTAGCGTCCAGGTGGGTAAATGTCGTTGCAGGTGCAGGGTCGGTCAAGTCGTCAGCAGGTACATAAACAGCCTGCACGGAGGTGATAGAGCCTTTCTTGGTAGAAGTGATACGCTCCTGCATGGAACCCATCTCTGACGCCAGTGTCGGCTGATAGCCTACGGCTGACGGCATACGTCCCAGCAGTGCGGACACCTCAGAGCCTGCCTGTGTGAAACGGAAGATATTGTCGATGAAGAACAAGATATCGGCAGCACCGCCGTCCTTTCCGCCACCGTCACGGAAGCCTTCTGCCACCGTCAGTCCTGACAGGGCTACAGAGGCACGTGCTCCGGGGGGTTCGTTCATCTGACCATAGACCAGTGTGGCCTGTGACTTTTTCAGTTCTTCGGGATCGACCAGCGAGAGGTCCCATTTTCCTTGTTCCATGGCCTCTTTGAACTTGTCTCCATAGCGGATAACGCCTGACTCAATCATCTCGCGAATGAGGTCGTTACCTTCACGGGTACGTTCTCCCACTCCAGCGAATACGGAGAATCCATTGTGTCCCTTAGCAATGTTGTTGATAAGCTCCATGATGAGCACGGTCTTACCGACACCGGCACCGCCGAAGAGTCCAATCTTACCACCTTTCAAGTAGGGTTCCAGCAGGTCGATGACCTTGATACCGGTCGCCAGGACTTCCTTAGTAGTTGACAGTTCTTCAAACTTCGGTGCTTCACGGTGAATGGGGTAAGCGCCCTTCATGTCAAGCTGTTGCATACCATCGATAGGCTGACCGATAACGTTCAGCATACGACCTTTAATCTGTTCGCCAGAGGGCATCAAGATAGGAGTTCCCATCGGCACGACTTCCAAACCGCGCTGCAGACCGTCGGTATTGTCCATTGCTACGCAGCGAACCGTGTCTTCACCGATGTGCTGCTGAACTTCAGCAATGAGCACACTGCCATTGGGACGCTCAACTTTTAACGCCTCATGAATTTTAGGGAGCACTTTTTCCGCATCCTGACCCTTGGTATCAAAAAAAACGTCGATGACCGGTCCGATAATCTGGGAAACGCGTCCAACAATTTGTGACATAAGCAAGTTTTTATTTAAAGTTATTGTTTGTTCGATATTAGTCTCTGCAAAATTACAAATAATTTTCTAGAAAAAGAATTATTTGCCGATTTTTTTTACTAATTTTGCATTCTGAGACAACAAATAGGTAATAAAGGACACAAATGATGAAGTATTATTTCTTTCTTTTCGCCATCATAGCGATGGTTTCTTGTCAGGAGTCCATGGAGGAACGCTGTGCAAGAGAAGCTCGGAGTTACACTAAAAAGCACTGCCCCATGCTGGTGACGAAAGACATTATCCTGGACAGTATGTCGTTCGACAAGGCGTCGCACACCATCGGCTACCACTATTCCGTGAAAGGGCTGCTCGACGACGCCGAGCTCATCAACCGCAACATGCCGCGTGACTTATTGCTGAAAGAAGTCAAGAACTCCCCGCACTTGAAGTTATACAAGGAAGCGGGCTACAACTTCCGATACGTCTATTATTCTACTAAAAAGAAAGGAACGCAGCTTTTTGAGGCTACGTTCCGTAAGTCGGATTATTCGGAGCCGGCTAAATGACAAGGTGTCACCAGCACGATTCCGAGTTATCGCAATCAACTGATTATTCTTCGACGGGCTCAGGTTTCATGTTCGTATAGACGGTCTGCACGTCGTCGAAGTCTTCCAGCTTCTCAATCATCTTGTCGATGGTCTCGCGCTCCTCGGGGGTCACGTCCTTCAGGTCGTTGGGGATGCGTGTAAACTCTGCACCCGTCACCTCGAAGCCGTTCTCCTCCAGATGTTTCTGGATGGCAGCGAACGACGAGGGGTCTCCATAGATGGTGATGCTGTTCTCCTCCTCGTCTTCGTCGTACTCGTCCTCAACACCGAAGTCAATCAGGTCCAGAATCATCTCGTCCATATCCAGGCCGTCCTTCTTCTTGAAGGTGAAGACGGCTTTATGGTCGAAGAGGAACGACAGTGAACCCTGAGTACCCAGATTGCCGTTGAACTTGTTGAAGACTGAGCGCACATCGCCTACCGTACGGGTGGTGTTGTCGGTCAGCGTCTCTACAAAGACAGCAATGCCATGAGGGCCATATCCCTCGTAGGTCACCTCCTTATAGTCTGCGTGGTCCTTGCCCATGGCATTCTTGATGGCACGCTCGATGTTGTCCTTCGGCATATTCTCGCGCTTGGCATTGGCTATGCATGCACGCAGGGCGGGGTTCATGTCCGGATCAGGACCGCCAGCCTTGACGGCAATAGCTATCTGCTTGCCGATTTTGGTGAATGTCTTGGCCATGTGGCCCCATCTCTTCAGCTTTGTTGCTTTACGATATTCAAATGCTCTTCCCATTGGATTACTTTTTAATATTTTACTTTTTTACCTTTTTACTTTTTTTACTTTTTTACCTTTTTACTTTTATCTCAGTTCAGCACCCAGTTGCTTCTTCAGGTTGGCAATGAGTTTCTGCATGATAGCGTCAATCTGCTTGTCGCCCATGGTCTTCTCGGCATCCTGCAGGATGAAGTTGACGGCGTACGACTTCTTGCCGGCAGGCAACTTGTCGCCTTCATAGACGTCGAAGAGTTCGACCTTCTTCAGCAGCTTGCGCTCTGTCTGGCGTGCCACTTCCTCAATCTGTGCAAATTCGACGTTTTGGTCGATGAGCAGGGCGAGGTCACGGCTGACGGCAGGATACTTGGGAATATCGGTAAATTCCACCTTCTGCTTGCGTACCACCTTCATCAATGCCGTCCAGTTCAGTTCAGCATAATAGACGGGTGTGTCGATGTCGAACTGTTTCTGCAGCTTTTTGCTGATGATGCCCATTTCCACCAGTTGTTTTCCGCCACGGTTCTCGTAGGTGATACCGGCAGCGAAGACGGGGTTCTCAGACTTCTTGCGAACCACCATTCCGGGTTGTACGCCGATGCGTGCCAGGATGTTCTGCACACAAGCGTCCAGTTCTGCATACGACGTATTCTCGTTGGCATGAGCCCAGGAGCCTTCGACGCGCTTGCCGGTAATCCACAAGCCCATGTGGTATTGCTCCTTATAGGCCTGTATGGGGTCGTCGTCGTTCTGTTTCTCGGGCGAGAAGTGATAGACGTTGCCGAACTCGAAGAAGTGGCAGTTGCCGTTCTTGCGCTTGACGTTGTGCTCCACACTTTCCAAGCCGCCGTAGAGCAGCGTGCCACGCATCACATTCAGGTCGCTCGACAGCGGGTTCATGATGTGAACCAGCGTCTGGTTCTGAGTCTCGTCGTAGTATGCCGATTTCGTCAGCGAGTTGTTCAGTATCTCATTGAATCCTGCACCCACCAGCTGCTCGCTCACCAGATTTGCCAGCTTATGCTTCTGGTCCTCGTCGCCCTTGATGACCAGCGACGATTTCAACTGGGTGGGAATCTCCACATTATTATATCCATAGATACGCAGAATATCCTCTACGACGTCGCAAGGACGCTGCACATCGACGCGGTAGGCGGGAATTTCGAGTTTCAAGCCCTCGGCACTCTCGCTGAGCACTTTCATCTCCAGGCTGTCGCAAATGCTCTTGATGGTCTCCACGGGGATGTCCTTACCCACCAGCGAGTGTACGTAGCTGTACGTCAGGTCAACAACGGCATTCTCCATCTTTTCGGGATAGACGTCCTTGATGTCCATCGACACCTTGCCGCCTGCCAACTGCTGACACAGCAGGGCAGCGTACTTCAGTGCGTCAATCGTGCCGTTAGGGTCAACGCCACGCTCGAAGCGGAACGAGGCATCGGTAGAGAGGCCGTGGCGACGGGCAGACTTACGAATCCATGTGGGATGGAAGTAGGCTGACTCCAGTACGACATTCTTCGTCGTCTCGTAGGTTCCACTACCCTTTCCGCCAAAGACACCGGCGATACACATGGGTTCCTCGGCATTGCAGATGGCGAGGTCGTGGTCGCTGAGTTTGTGTTCCACACCGTCCAACGTCTGGAAAGGCGTACCCTCGGGCATGGTCTTTACTACTATCTTATGACCCTTCACCATGTCGGCATCGAAGCAGTGCAGGGGTTGTCCCAAGGCCATCATCACATAGTTCGTAATGTCAACGATGTTGTTGATGGGGCGCAGTCCGATCACCGTCAGACGCTCCTTCAACCATTCGGGCGACTCCTTCACCTCGCAGTCGGTCACGCTGACACAGGCATAGCGCTTGCACGCCTCCTGATTCTCAATGACCACATCGACGGGCAGGTCGTGATTGTCCACCTTGAAGGCCTCATCAACAGACAATCCATTGACCGTAGGACGGTGCATGGCAGTCTGGTAGCCGTTCTGCTTCAGCCAGGCATAGAGGTCGCGGGCCACACCCCAGTGCGACAGACCGTCGGCACGGTTGGCCGTGATATCCACCTCGATGAGCCAGTCGCTCTCCAGATGGTAGTACTCTGCGGCAGGGGTTCCCACCTTGGCGTCGTCAGGCAGCACGATGATTCCGTCGTGCGAAGTGCCCACACCAATCTCGTCTTCGGCACATATCATGCCGAACGACTCCACTCCGCGCAGTTTTGACTTCTTAATCTGAAACTCCTTGTCACCGTCATAGAGCACGCATCCCAGGTCGGCCACGATTACTTTCTGACCGGCAGCAACGTTGGGAGCGCCACAGACAATCTGCTGCGGTTCGCCTTTACCTAAATCGACGGTTGTCACGTGCAGGTGGTCGCTGTCGGGGTGCATCTCGCAGGTCAACACCTTGCCTACGTACAAGCCCTTCAGACCGCCCTTGATACTTTGTACTTCCTCGAGTGCATCGACCTCAAGACCTGTTGACGTCAGTGCGTCGCACACCTGTTGCGGCGTGAGGTCGAAATCGACATACTCCTTTAACCATTTATACGAAATGTTCATTGCAATGTTTGATGTTTTTTCGAAAATCCCTGCAAAGGTAGTGCAAACCGAGCGAAAAACCAAAAGAAAAAGCAATTTTCTTTCGTTTTTCCTACATCAAAGCAGTTGATGAGCATATTCCCGTTCTTCGTGAGAGACGGTGTTTACACCCTGTCAGAATCGTTCTTGCACGTTGCAAACCCTATACTTGAAGGACGCGAAAGCCGTTCTCATCGGGTGCGAGAGCCGTTCTCGCCAGGGGTGAGAGCCGTATTTGCAGGGTGAGAAATCCGTTCTCGCTTATTTTTAGCGCCCGCTAAAAATATTTTTGCCTCCCGCCAAAAATAAACGTAGCGCCCGCCGAAAATATTTTTGGCGGCCGCTACGTACCTTTTTTATAACATGCACTCGCTTAATAGAACTTGACTACGTCGAGTTCTAACACGCTCGGAAATTCAAACAAGTTTGATTTCACTCGCTTAATAGAACTTGAAATAGCGGCGAGCGTTGTTATAGCTGATGTCCTCGACCATCTTGCCCAGCAACTCGCGATCGTCAGGCAGCAGGCCCTTCTCCACGTCGTTGCCCAGCATGTTGCAGAGAATACGACGGAAGTACTCGTGACGCGGATAGCTCAGGAACGAGCGACTATCGGTCAGCATACCCACGAAGCGGCTCAGCAGACCCAGCACGCTGAGGGCGTTCATCTGGCGCTCCATACCGTCCTTCTGGTCGTTGAACCACCAGCCGGAACCGAACTGAATCTTGCCGGGTTCGCCACCCTGGAAGTTACCCAGCATGGTAGCAATCACCTCGTTGGCGCAAGGATTCAATGTATATAATATGGTACGCGTGAGCTTGTCCTCCATATTCAGCTTATTGAGGAACTTCGACATAGCCTTGGCGGTATTGAACTCACCGATAGAGTCGAAGCCCGTGTCAGGACCCAGCTGGTTGTACATCTTCGTGTTGTTGTTACGGATAGCACCGTAGTGGAACTGCTGTGTCCAGTCGGCGTCGGCATCCATCTCGGCCATCACGGTCAGGAAGCAGTGCTTGTACTGGCGAATCTCCAAGTTTGAAAGCTGCTGGCCGCGCATAGCCTTCTCGAAGATGGTCTCTATCTGCGAGTCGGTGTATTCCTCATCGTAGAACTCCTCGATGCCGTGGTCAGAGAGCTTACAGCCGTTGGCAGCAAAGAAGTCGTGACGCTTCTTCAGTGCATCGACCATATCGGCAAACTTGGTGATGGTAACACCGCTCACCTGCTCCAGCTGGTTCACGTAGGCAGCAAACTCGGGAGCCTCGATGTTCATGGCCTTGTCAGGACGCCATGCAGGAATCATCATGGGGTCATCGGCAGCCTTGTGCTTGGCATACTCGATGTGGTTGTGCAGGTCGTCAACGGGATCGTCGGTCGTGCAGACGCACTCCACATGGTAGTGCTTCATCAGACCACGGGCAGAGAACTCGGGACTCTTCAGCTTCTCGTTACACTCGTCGAAAATCTCGCGGGCGGTCTTGGGACTCAACAGCTTGTCAATACCGAAGGCAGTCTTCAGCTCCAGGTGGGTCCAGTGGTACAGCGGGTTACGCAGCGTATAGGGAACCGTCTCTGCCCACTTCTCGAACTTCTCCCAGTCGGTAGTGTCCTTACCCGTGCAGTACTTCTCATCAACACCGTTGGTACGCATGGCACGCCACTTGTAGTGGTCGCCACCCAGCCACAGCTCGGTGATACTCTTAAAGCGATGGTCGTTGGCCACCATTTCGGGAATCAGGTGACAGTGGTAGTCGATGATGGGCATCTTAGCCGCATGGTTGTGGAAAAGGTCTTGTGCTACCTCGTTGTCGAGCACAAAATTCTTGTCATTGAATTGCTTCATAATTCTTCAGTTTATTGTTTTAGTATAAAATAGTCGCGCTTTGAGAGTGCAAATATAGCAATTAAAATCCATATACGTGCAACAAAATAAACTTTTTGAAGAAAAATTAACGTATCGTTTTCGCTATCTCTCATTTTTTATTTGTATTTTTGCAACATGCAAAGTAAAGTACTGCTTATATACACTGGCGGAACCATCGGCATGAACCGCAATCCGCAGACAGGAGCTCTGGAGCCTTTCGACTTTGAGCACCTGCTGCAGAACGTTCCCGAACTGAACCAGTTCGACACGCAGATTGCCAACTACCAGTTTACGCCGCCCATCGACTCCAGCGATATGTCGCCTAAACTGTGGACAGACCTGAGCCACGTCATCAGCGACCACTACGACGACTACGATGGCTTTGTGGTATTGCATGGTACGGACACGATGGCCTATACCGCCTCTGCCCTCTCCTACATGTTGGAGAACCTCACCAAGCCCGTTATCTTCACGGGGTCGCAACTGCCCATCGGACAGCTGAGAACCGACGGTAAGGAGAACCTCATCACCAGCATAGAGATAGCTGCGGCAAAAGACGACAACGGTCACGCCATGGTACCTGAGGTAGGTATCTACTTCGGCGGTCATCTGTTGCGCGGCAACCGTACCACCAAGCAGAGCGCTGAAGAGTTCAACGCCTTCGAGTCTTTCAACTACCCACACCTGGTAGAGGCCGGCGTCAACATTCTCTATCACCGCGACCTGATGCTGCAACCCCAATGGGATAAGCCCATGACGCCCCACTTCCGACTGGACAACAACGTCATCATCTTCTCCCTCTTCCCTGGAGTTCGCGAAGACTTGATACGCCACATCATCCACACGCCTAACCTGCGAGCCATCGTCATGCGAACCTTCGGCTCCGGTAATGCCCCGCAGAACCCCTGGCTGCTGAATGCGCTGAAGGAAGGAACACGCAACGGTAAAGTCATCGTCAACATCAGCCAATGCATGCAAGGCAAGGTGGAAATGGGACGCTACGACACAGGCTATCACCTACAGGAGGCGGGTGTCGTCAGCGGCTACGACTCAACAGTCGAAAGCGCCGTCACCAAACTCATGTTCCTACAGTCGCACTACGACGACCCGGACATGGTGCGCCACTACATGAACCAGAGCATCCGAGGTGAAATCTCCCTCCCCTAACCCCCCATTAAACCCATTAGACCCATCAGCCCCATCAGACCCATCAGGCCCATTAGCCCCATCAGACCCATCAGACCCATTAGCCCCATTTTTTCAACTAAACAACATACAATTATGAAAGAATTAAAAGGAACAAAGACAGAAAAGAACCTGCAGGAAGCATTCGCAGGTGAGAGCATGGCTCGCAACAAGTATTCGTATTGGGCATCAAAAGCCAAGAAGGACGGTTTCGTACAGATTGCCGCTATCTTTGAGGAGACGGCTGCCAACGAGAAGGAACACGCCAAGATGTGGTTCAAGCTCTTGGAAGGCGGTGCCATCAAGGACACTGCTGCCAATCTGGAGGCTGCTGCCAGCGGCGAGAACTTCGAGTGGACAGACATGTATGCCCGCATGGCCCGTGAAGCCCGTGAAGAAGGCTTCGACGAGATTGCCGAGAAGTTCGAGGGTGTTGCCAAGATTGAGAAAGAACACGAGGAGCGCTATCGCAAGCTGTTGGACAATGTCCGCAAGGAGCGTGTATTCTCTAAGGACGGCGACGTCATCTGGCAGTGTTCTAACTGCGGCCACATCGTTGTCGGCAAGAAGGCTCCCGAGGAGTGCCCCGTCTGCAACCATCCGCAAGCCTACTTCCAGGTAAAGGCTGAGAACTACTAAAAGGGACTGGTTGTCAGACCCTCAAGACAAGCAAAAGAAAAGCTCCCGATTGGGAGCTTTTCTTTATTTCATTTCTCTCTTCAGGAAGTTCACACACTGACGGAACAAATGGTTGCGGGTGTTGCCGCCGGAGATGCCGTGACGACGATTGGTATATACCAACTGCTGGAAGTCCTTGTCGCACTGTACCAATGTCTCAGCATACTCTGCCGTATTGCGATAGTGAACATTATCGTCAGCCATTCCGTGACACAGCAGCAACGCTCCGTGCAACTTGTCGGCACGTGTCAAAGGACTGTCGTCGTACCCCTGAGGGTTCTCCTTCGGTGTTCGCATATAGCGCTCCGTATAAATGGTGTCGTAATAGCGCCAGGAAGTAGGAGGTGCAATGGCAATGCCGGCACGGAACACTTCCCTACCCTCCGACATGGACATCAGGGTATTGAAACCGCCAAAGCTCCAGCCCCAGATGGCGATACGGTCTTTGTCCACGAACGACTGCTGTCCCAACCAAAGAGCAGCCTCCACTTGATCGCGGGCTTCCAGCTGTCCTAACCTCAGATAGGTACATTTCTCGAAGTCGGCACCACGGCCACCCGTTCCGCGATTATCTACACAGACACAGACAAAGCCTTGCTGACAGAGATATTGCTCCATCATGGCACCCTGACCGCACATGCCGACCGACCAGGCGTTGCGAACCTGCTGATTGCCCGGGCCGCCATATTGATACATGACGACGGGATATTTCTTCGTAGCATCGAAACCGGCAGGCTTCACCATCCAACCGTTCAGGGTTACACCTTCTGAAGTAGTCAGCGTAAACAACTCGCGACTGCCCAAACGGTAGTCCTTCAGCTTTTCTTGCAGCGCCTTATTGTCAATGAGCGTTGCCAACGACTTCCCACTGGCTGAGCAGAGGTCATAAACGGCAGGTGTCTGCAGGTCGCTCCACGAATGGATAAAGTATTGGAAATGCTTGTTGAACGTTGCCGTATGCCAACCGGCTTTCGGTGTCAGACAGTCACGCTTGCCGTTTTCATGAGCTACCCAAATCTGCTGCTCGGTAGCACCCTTTTCGTGTGAGGCGAAATAGGTGTTGCCCGTCTTCTCATCATAGCCATAGACGGCACTCACCTCATAATTACCACTATCCACTTGTCGGAGCAGTTGTCCGTTCATGTTGTAAAGATAGAGGTGCATATAGCCGTCGCGGTCGCTGGGCAGCAGGATGTGCTTGTCGGTTAGGTGGATGCCGTGTATCACTTCCTCACGGACGTACTTGCTGACTTTTTCCTCTATGATGAGTTTGCTGATGGTAGAGAGCGGATGAGCCAGATAGAGGCGCAAGCAGTCCTGATGACGGTTCAGCGTATAGACCATCACCTGCGAGGCGTCGCTGGTTTTCTTCAGCAGAGGAATATAGTCATCCTGCTCCATCGGCACCTGCAACTGCCGTGTCTGACGACTCAGAATGTCGAAGCTCCATACCGTACAACGGGCATTCTCCTCACCGGCTATGGGATATTTATAGGTATAGTAGCCCGGATAGTCGGCATATTCCTCACGGGAAGGATTCAGGCCCTTGAACAGCGGCATGGAGTATTCCTTGACAGGACGCTCGTCGTAGCGCACCCAAACCAACTGTTCGCTATTAGCGGTGAAGACCATTGCACGGCTGTTGCCGAACTCTTCTTCATTCACCCAATCGGGAATGCCGTTGATAATCTCGTTGCGCCTGCCGTCTTTCGTCACCTGCACCTCGGCATTGTCATAGAGCAGCTTCACCAGGAAGATGTTGTTGTCACGCACAAAAGCAATCTGTTGACCGTCAGGCGAGAACAGCGGTGTCTGCTGAGGGCCACCATCCGACAATGGCACGATGCGGTTGTTACGGATGGTATATATATAATAGGTGGCGGTCAGCGAGTGACGATAGACGGCTTTGCTGTTCGTGCGCAGCAACATGCGCTGACCGTCAGGACTCATCTGGAAACCATCCAATCGTTCCACTTTAGCTCCCTTCACTGTTGCAAGGTCCAGTAGCGTACCTATCTCCTTGCCCGTCTTGAAGGCATACTGAACGATGCGTTTCCGGTCGTCCGACAAGCGGGCATAGCTCTCGCCGTCGGGCAATGCATGCACGCCACTCATGGTCTCGCCATAGAAGGCATTGGTGGCAATGTCCTTCAGTTCCAAATCTTTAGCACTTGTTGTCAATGTCGTAAGCAACGTCATTGCTATCATCATGATTTTTTTCATAAATATGTTTATTTCGAATACTATGCAAAGATACGACAAATAACACGAACAGCCAAATTATTTTGCATTTTTTCAAATTAGCAGTCACAAATAATTCGTATAATATTTGGCAGTTTCAGAAATTAGTCGTACCTTTGCATCCGATTTTCGGGAAGGTTGGCAGAGTGATCGATCGCGCTGGACTCGAAATCCGGTATACCCCTTTCGGGTATCGGGGGTTTGAATCCCTCACCTTCCGCCAAAAGGAGTCTCGTTCTCCTCCAATTCAAAAGGAAACCTTACGGGGTTTCCTTTATATATAATATATATTAATAAGGTATATGGAATTAGCAAGTAAATACGATCCTAAAGAGGTCGAATCAAAATGGTATCAGTATTGGCTGGACAACAAGTTGTTCGCCTCAAAGCCTGATGCGCGTGAACCTTATACTATCGTCATCCCACCCCCCAATGTTACTGGTGTGCTGCACATGGGTCACATGTTGAACAACACCATTCAGGACATTCTGGTACGCCGTGCCCGAATGGAGGGAAAGAACGCCTGCTGGGTTCCCGGCACTGACCATGCCTCGATTGCCACTGAAGCAAAGGTGGTGAAGAAGTTGGCTGAGCAGGGTATCAAGAAGCACGACCTGACCCGCGACGAGTTCCTGAAACACGCCTGGGAATGGACGGACGAGCACGGAGGCATCATCCTCAAGCAGCTCCGCCGACTGGGTGCCAGCTGTGACTGGGACCGTACGGCTTTCACCATGGACGAGAAACGCTCCAAGAGCGTCATCAAGGTGTTCGTCGATTTGTATAACAAGGGACTTATCTATCGTGGACTGCGCATGGTGAACTGGGACCCCAAGGCCCTGACAGCGCTCTCTACCGAAGAGGTCATCTATAAGGAGGAGCACTCCAAGCTGTACCACCTGAAATATTATGTGGATGGTCCTGTGGATGCTGATTCCGTCAAGGGAGAAGGCAATGTCGTTCATCAAGACGAAAAAGGCTACTATGCCGTTGTTGCCACCACGCGTCCTGAGACCATCATGGGCGATACCGCCATGTGTATCAATCCTAAGGACCCGAAGAACCAGTGGCTGAAAGGTCACAAGGTCATCGTTCCGCTGGTAGGTCGCGTGATACCCGTCATCGAAGACCGCTATGTGGATATCGAGTTCGGTACGGGCTGTCTGAAGGTTACTCCTGCTCACGACACCAACGACTACATGCTGGGCAAGACACACAACCTGGAGACCATCGACATCTTCAATGCTGACGGTACCATCTCGGAGCAGTCTCCCCTGTATGTCGGTATGGATCGCTTTGCCTGCCGCAAGCAGATTGCCAAGGACTTGGAGGCTGCCGGACTGATGGAGCGTGTAGAGGACTATACCAATAAGGTAGGCTATTCTGAGCGTAATCCTGACACTGCCATCGAGCCACGTCTCTCACTGCAGTGGTTCCTCAAGATGAAACACTTTGCCGACATCGCACTGCCGCCCGTCATGAACAACGAGCTGAAGTTCTATCCTGAGAAGTACAAGAATACTTATAAGAACTGGTTGGAGAACATCCAAGACTGGTGTATCTCACGTCAGCTGTGGTGGGGTCATCGCATTCCTGCTTACTACTACAACGACCAGGACGACTATGTGGTGGCTGTCAATCGTGAAGAGGCATTAAAGCTGGCACAGCAGAAAGACCCGAAGGTGACTGATGCTGACCTCCGTCAGGACGAGGACGCTTTGGACACTTGGTTCTCATCGTGGCTATGGCCTATCTCGCTGTTCGACGGCATCAACAATCCCGGGAATGAGGAGTTGAACTACTACTACCCCACCTCAGACTTGGTGACAGGTCCCGACATCATCTTCTTCTGGGTTGCCCGCATGATTATGGCAGGTTACGAGTATGTAGGCAAGATGCCTTTCAAGCACGTCTATTTCACTGGTATCGTTCGCGATAAGCTGGGACGTAAGATGTCGAAGTCGCTGGGCAACAGCCCCGACCCCATTGAACTCATCGAGAAGTTCGGTGCCGACGGCGTTCGCATGGGTATGATGCTTTCTGCCCCTGCAGGCAACGACATTCTGTTCGACGAGTCGCTCTGTGAACAAGGCCGTAACTTCAACAACAAGATATGGAACGCCTTCCGTCTGGTGAAGGGTTGGCAGGTGGCCGACGTGGAACAGACCGAGGCAGGAAAGACTGCCACACAATGGTTCGACGCCAAGTTGAAGGCTGCCAACGAGGAACTGCAAGACTTGTTCTCGAAGTACCGCATCAGCGAGGCGCTGATGGTAGTTTATAAACTCTTCTGGGACGAGTTCTCCAGCTGGTATCTGGAAATGGTAAAGCCCGCTTACGTCAACGGACAGCCTCAGCCTATTGCCCGAAAGACTTACGAAGAGACACTGCGTTTCTTCGACATCCTGCTTAAGATGCTGCATCCCTTCATGCCTTTCATCACCGAAGAACTGTGGCAGGCTCTCTATGAGCGTAAGGAGGGTGAGAGCATCATGCGTGAGAGTCTGAAACTGGCAGCGCCTACCGCCGAAGAGCAGCAGTTGCTGAACGACATGGAACAGGTGAAGCAGATTGTCAGTGGAGTACGCATGGTACGCAGTCAGAAGAACATTGCCCCCAAGGAGCAGCTGCAGTTGCAGGTTGTAGGCCAGAACGCTTACGCCGCCTACAATGCCGTCGTTACCAAGATGGCCAACCTCAGCGCCATCGACGTGGTCAACGAGAAAGACGCCACCGCTTCTGCCTTCATGGTAGGTACCGACGAATTTGCCGTTCCCTTAGGAAACATGATTGACGTTGCAGCAGAAATCGAGAAGATGGAAGCTCAGCTGAAACACTTAGAAGGTTTCTTGGCAGGTGTCCAGAAAAAGCTCTCTAACGAGAAGTTTGTCGCTAACGCCCCAGAAGCTGTCGTGGCTATGGAGCGCAAGAAGCAAAGTGACTCTGAGGAGAAGATTGCAGCTTTGAAAGAATCGATAGCCGCCCTGAAAGGATAAGGCATCATCGAATCAATAAAAGAAAAAACTGTGTCAGTAGCTATTGCTAACACAGTTTTTTTATTCTTCTAACAATTGGAGGAAGGTGACTTGCGGATGAGCATGCATGTATTGTTTCACTGCCGCAACTTGTTCGTTGTCGAACACATGACGTTTCGTCAACTGATTGACAATCCATTGTATCTTTCCCATGTGGTAGTCACGCGACTGCTGTAAAACGGCATTCACTCCGCGAAGGGGATACTGGCTGAGGATAAAGAACGCCAGACAGTCAGGGACGATCATCTGCCTGGTCATCAGTTTACGTTGCTCCTGCGTGTAGTGCTGCTGATAGAAAGGATAGTCTGCACCAAGATACTTGTCAAGACTGATGCCCAACGTTCCCGCCCCGACAATGATGCTTTGGTCAAAAGAACCTATCTGGGTATATACCTCGGGCAACTCCAAAGCAGGGAACTCTTCGTGCAGCCGCTCGAAAGCAGCCATCAGTTCATCGTTGACGTCGTCCATGTCAGCATACTGCTGCTGGACATCTGCCAACATACGCTGCAGCGTAGAGTCTTGGAAGAAATACAGGAACTTGGTGTTGATGTCCGTATCGTTCACACGTCCCAGATGCAGCACGTCTTCCATCAGCATACGGGTCTGCATGGGGTAGTTGGTATTCAACTGTTGCATGGCAGCGACATCACCTGTCGTCAGGTAGAGGCTCTCTATACGGTCAAAGCGCTGAATGCCAGAACGACTGACTTCAGCATCTGCATCTGATGTCCTCAATTTCCATTGACATCCTACGCAGACGAGCATTACAACTAATAATATGCCGTATATCTTACGCATGCTCTTATATGTAACAAATGTTTAATTTGTTTTAAAATCTGGCGCAAAATTACTAAAAAACATTGTAAAAACCAAATTTTAACCTAAAAAAGATAAAAATCAGTATAATTTTATGTATTTTTGTACGTAAACAAATCTATCGAGACAATGAAAAGATTTCTATCATTCGCATTGCTGGCACTCGTTGGCCAGTTGGCTCAAGGACAGAAAGTCCTGGAAGTAAGCGTATCGAACACGACCAAGACGGCACGTACGGCACAGCCCGTTGTATTGCCGCTCAAATCATATTCACCGGACGTCAAGTCTGCTTTAGTGACCTTGGAGGGCGTGGAAGTGCCCTGCCAGTTAGACGATCTGAACCAGGACGAGGTCTTTGATGAGTTATGCTTCCTGGCCGACGTTGACAAGAAACAGACACAAACCTACACCGTCACGCTCTTCAGCGAGGGTACTCCCCGCTCCTATCCGGCACGGGTATATGCTGAGATGGTGTTGCCCAATACCAAGAACAAGAAGTTAAAGAAGAATCAGCAGAACAACTATATAGAATCGCTGACAGCTCGTGGCGATGCGGCCTACACCTATAATGTCCAGCACCACCACGGAGTTGATTTCGAGAGCGAGCTGAACGGCATTCGCATCTATTTCGATGCTCGTCAGACTTTAGACCTCTACGGCAAATACCACAAGCAGCTGGAGCTGAAGGAGACGCAGTTTTATACTGACGACGAACAAAAAGCGAAGGGCTATGGTGACGACGTGCTGTGGGTGGGCCAGACCTTTGGATTAGGAGCTTTCCGCGGATGGGATGGCAGCCACCCCACACTGGTGGAGCCCGTCCGTACTCGTACACAGCGCATCATCAGCTATGGCCCGTTGCGCACCATCGTCGAGGTAGTTGACCGTGGATGGAAAGCGCCATTAGTCACCGATGCATCCTCTGATAAGACTATCAATATGACGCTGCGCTATACACAGTACGCCGATCACCACGATACGGATATCGATGTGTTCTTCAACAAAGACGTTAGCGACTATCGCTTCTCCAGCGGTATCATTAACGTAAAGGGTTCGCAGGAGTTCAGCGACAAGTGCGGACTGCGTGCTTGCTGGGGTACCGACTATCCTTCGACGGACACGCTGAAATGGAGCCGCGAGACGGTAGGACTGGCCATCTATGTGCCCAGCAAGAACATTGTCAGCGAAGAACCGGCCAATAAAGACAACTACACCTACGTCCTGAAGGCCGATGGACGTTCACTGTCTTACAAGGTCAACTATTGTTCCGACAAGGAGACTTTCGGCTATCACTCGGCGAAGGACTGGTTTAATTATCTGAAAGTCTGGAAGCGTGAGGTAGAGAATCCCGTCACGGTGACGGTCAACGAGAAATAGTCGCTTTTATATAAATATATAATAAGGTTCGCGTACGCATGAAGGACTATATCGAGATAAAAGGTGCCCGAGTCAACAATCTCAAGAACGTCAATGTCAAGATACCACGCAACAAGCTGGTCGTGGTAGCCGGAGTATCGGGTAGCGGCAAGTCGTCATTGGCGTTCGACACGCTCTATGCCGAGGGGCAACGTCGCTATGTAGAGAGTTTGTCGAGCTATGCACGCCAGTTTTTAGGACGCATGAACAAACCTGAGTGCGACTTCATCAAAGGCATTCCTCCCGCTATCGCCATTGAGCAGAAAGTCATCTCGCGCAATCCCCGAAGCACCGTTGGCACCACGACGGAAATCTACGAATACCTTCGTCTGCTTTTTGCCCGTATCGGACGCACCTACTCTCCCATTTCCGGTCAGGAAGTCAAGAAGCACTCAACAGACGACGTGCTCGAATGTCTGCGCCAATACCAGAAAGGCACCAAGTTTGTCATCATGGCTCCTATCCATCCTGTCGAAGGACGAACCATGGAAAGACAGCTGCAGATGTACGTTCAGAATGGCTATGCCCGCATTGCTGCCAACGGAACGATTGTCAGGATAGACGACTATCTGGCCGGTCAGGAGACGGCATCGTCGCTCTATCTTGTCATTGACCGACTGTCAGTTGATGATGCCAAGGATGTGGTGTCACGCATCATCGACTCTTCCGAGACGGCGTTTTACGAAGGACAGGGCGAGATGCGCCTCATGGTCGATCCGGCAGGCATCACTTATGACTTCTCCACGCGCTTCGAAGCTGATGGCATAACCTTCGAAGAGCCTTCCGACCAGATGTTCTCATTCAATTCGCCAGTGGGTGCCTGTCCTGAATGTCAGGGGTTTGGCAAAATCATCGGCATTGACGAACATCTTGTCATTCCCAATACCTCGCTGTCCGTCTATGACGGCTGCGTAGTCTGCTGGCATGGAGAGAAGATGGGCATGTGGAAAGAGGAGTTCTGCCGAAGGGCTGCCAAAGACGACTTCCCCATCTTCGAGCCTTACTATCAGCTGACGCAACAACAGAAAGACCAGCTCTGGCACGGTCTGCCATCGGAACGTCACAAGGACATTCACGACCAGGTGAGCATTGATGCTTTCTTCCAGATGGTGACAGAGAACCAGTATAAGATACAGTATCGTGTCATGCTGTCGCGCTATAGAGGAAAGACCACCTGTCCCAAATGTCACGGCACTCGCTTGAAGCCCGAGGCCGACTATGTCAAGATTGGCGGACGCAGCATTTCTGACCTGGTGCAGATGCCTATCGTCAGGCTGAAGCACTGGTTCGACACGGTGGAACTGACAGAGCAAGAACAGCTGATAGGCAAACGGCTGCTGAAGGAAATCAACGCCCGTCTCCAGTTCTTGTTAGAGGTCGGACTGGGCTATCTCACCCTGAACCGCATGTCGAACACCCTGTCGGGAGGAGAGAGCCAGCGCATCAATCTGACGACATCGTTGGGAAGTTCGCTGGTAGGGTCGCTATATATTCTCGACGAACCCAGCATCGGTCTTCATGCCCGTGACACCGACCGTCTCATCAAAGTGCTCAAAGAACTTCGGGATATAGGCAACACGGTTGTCATTGTCGAACACGACGAGGAAATCATGAGGGCTGCCGACTACCTCATCGACGTAGGACCTGACGCTGGACGACTGGGCGGTGAGATCGTCTTTGAGGGCAATGCGGCAGACGTCAACAAAGACTCGCTGCAGAAGTATCCGCACAGCTACACCGTTCGCTATCTCACTCACACAGAGCAGATACCTCTTCCTGCCAGCCATCGCCCATGGAATCAGAAGATTACTGTCAAGGGAGCACGCATGAACAACCTCAAAGGCATCGACGTCGATTTCCCCCTCAACATCATGACCGTAGTCACTGGCGTCTCAGGCTCGGGAAAGTCGTCGCTGGTCAAGGGCATCCTCTACCCTGCCCTCAAGCGACATTTGGGTGAAGTCTTCGATGCCCCTGGAGAATATATGGGACTTGAAGGCGACTACTCTGCCGTCAAGCACGTCGAATTCATCGACCAGAATCCCATCGGCAAATCCACCCGCTCAAATCCAGCCACCTACGTCAAGGCCTACGATGCCATTCGCGACCTCTTCTCCGAGCAGCCCCTGGCACAGCAGATGGGATTCAGCAGCCAGTACTTCTCGTTCAACACCGACGGAGGACGCTGCGACGAGTGTAAAGGAGCGGGCGTCATCACCGTAGAGATGCAGTTCATGGCCGACCTGGTGCTGGAATGCGAGGTGTGTCATGGTCATCGTTTCAAGCACGACATTCTGGACGTGCGCTTCCAGGGACGCAACATCGATGATGTCTTGAACATGACCATCTCTGAAGCCATCCAGTTCTTCGGCGATGCAGCAGCCAACCAGCAAGCGCTCGACAAGGCGCAATTGTCACTCTGCAAGACCATCGTCAACAGACTCAAGCCCCTTGAGAGCGTCGGACTGGGCTATATCAAGCTCGGACAAAGCTCCAGCACCCTTTCCGGCGGTGAGAACCAACGCGTCAAGTTAGCCTATTTCATTGGTCAGGAGCGACAAGAGCCCACCCTCTTCATCTTCGACGAGCCCACGACGGGTCTGCACTTCCACGATATCCAGCGCCTGCTCAGCGCCTTCAATGCCTTGATAGAGCGCGGCCATACCATCCTCATCATTGAGCATAACATGGAAATCATCAAGTGCGCCGACCACGTCATCGATATCGGTCCCGAAGGTGGAGACCGCGGTGGTGAGATTGTAGCTACCGGAACCCCCGAGCAGATTGCAGCCAACGAGCGCAGCCTGACAGGAAAATTCCTAAAAGACAAACTGTAAATACGCCTTTTCGGGGCTTAAAACAAAAAAAATGTAAAAGCAGAAGCAAATTTTTCACTTTTCACTTTTCACTTTTCTCTTTTTTTCGTATCTTTGCACCCGCATTTGAAAGATGCACCTCAAAAGAGTTCTTTGAAAGACTGCCGATATGGCTCAGTTGGTAGAGCAACGCATTCGTAATGCGTGGGTCGCCGGTTCGAGTCCGGCTATCGGCTCACTCTCTCACGAGCTGTCGTACAACAACGATGCTTCACAGGCGGAATTAGCTCAGTTGGTAGAGCATTGGCTTCCCAAGCCGAGGGTCGCGGGTTCGAGTCCCGTATTCCGCTCGAAATAGAGAAAAAAGGATGTATAGTGAAAAAAGTCCTCGAAAAATTTGCAAGGTTCAAATAAATATTGTACCTTTGCACCCGCAATCAAGGAGATAACCCCACGGTTGAAGCTTAAAACCTCCTTTTGGAAGGATGGGTGAGTGGCTGAAACCAGCAGTTTGCTAAACTGCCGTACGGGTTCCCGTACCGGGGGTTCGAATCCCCCTCCTTCCGCAGCCGGTGGGATTTCTCTGCGAGAGCATACTAACACGATGGTCGATTCATCTAATGGTTAGGATACAAGATTCTCAATCTTGGCATAGGGGTTCGATTCCCCTATCGACTACTTAAAACCGCCTATTTAGGGCGGTTT
>CACYOC010000020.1 GCA_902775975.1 uncultured Bacteroidales bacterium
CTCCAAGACGTTCGGCAAGCACGTGTCGCTCGGCAACGGCTCCTACGTCCTCGAGAAGGGCAGCAAGGCGCCCAAGTACCCCCTGGCGGCTTACAAGCCGAAGCCTTAAGCATAGCCCCTTTGGGGGCTTTGCTTTTTAAATGAGAAAATGAGAGAATGAGAAAATGAGATATTTAAATGAAAAATGAGAAATTAAAAACTCTGTATCTCTGTGCCTCTGTGTTCAATAATAGATAGAGTAATCATAATTCCTAATTTCTAATTCCTAATTCCTAATTTAATATGAAGAAGAGTTTGTGGGAGGTCGTTGTGCGCATCGCCATTGCAGCACTCTCGGCAGCACTGACCGCTATCACCACTACGAGCTGCATGGGCCACGGGCCGTTCTAAAGAGAAAAGTGAAAAATGAAAAGTGAAAAGTGAAAAATGAAAAAGAAAGAGGGAAAGTCCGAAACAGCTTTCCTTCCTTTTTTTAGCAGGCAATATGAAGTCAGCTATTGACGATATTACTGTCCTGCTTCGTGAAGGAAGGACTGGACTTCATGGAAGTATTCGTCCTTATGGGTCAGGTAGGACTTTGCATGCTCTGCGCCTTCGGCAATCCACAGCTTCTTTCTTGAAGGCTTGGCCTCGTAAAGACGATAGACCATTGAGGTGGGAACGAAGGTGTCGCTACTGCCATGAATGAACAGCATCGGGTGCTGGCAGTGCTGCACCCGCTCTATGGCGGAGGCGTCGTTGAAACTCCATCCGTTTTTTATCTTACACAACAGGTTGCTCGCATACAGCAACGGGAATGGCGGCAGACCGAACTGATTCTTCAGCTCGCCTTGGAACTCGTCCCACGCACTGGTATAGCCACAATCGGCCACGAAATGGATGTCCTTGACGGCCTTTGGCAACGGTTCTGCAGACAGCATCATGGTGGTGGCTGCTCCCATGGAGACGCCGTGAACCACCATCGTGTCGGTCTGGAATATCGTGAGCCAGTGCAACACGTCCAGCCTGTCGAGCCACCCCATCTGAATGTTTTCGCCTTCGCTCAGTCCGCTTGCATGCAGGTCGGGCATCACAACGTTATATCCCATCAGCTTTTCATAGAGCCGCGCCAGATACAGGAAGTCTATGCAGCAGTCGCGCCATCCATGAACTATCACAGCGGTCTTGTTGCTGCCCTTGTTCACGTAAAGTGCATGATGGCGCTCACCGGTAGGCATCGTCACGAAGGTATCGCGCAGCGCCTCCTTGCTCCTCAGGCTATCCACCCACGGTCGCATTTCAGGGTAAGTTTCAAACAGTCTCTGATAACATACTGCCGTATCGCTCCGGTTTTCCTCGGGAGCGAGTGCAAAGTCGAGCATATAGAAGCTGCCACCGACTATTGCCAAAACAACCACCGCGAGAATAGCCACGGCGACGAAAATCATTCTTTTTGTGTTAGCCATTGTATCTGTAGTGTTTGCGTTGTTGTAGATAGTCCAGGTCTGCCTGATGCCTGTATGCCTCTTGCTCGAAGCGAATCATGAAGTATGCCTTCTCCCAGTTCCGGTATTTACAGAACAGCAGGAACCACTCCACGCCATACCAGAGGAAGAAAGGCAGGTAGAGCAATTCCCGCTGTTGTGCGGCATGTATCTTTTCGTGGTTCAGCTCGACAGGCGACAGCGGTCTGACGGCACAGATGAGTCCGAACAGGCAGATGGCAAAATAGTTCTTGCCCAGCAGTCCTTTTCTGATGCGATAGACCTTCTGCATATTACCTAGGGAATGGTCATGGCATTACTTCACGACTTTCTTTCCATGAACGAGGTAGATGCCATGCTGTCTCATGGTGCTGACCTTACGACCCATGAGGTCGTAGATGTCGCCAGTAGCAGTCCGGGCGGCAGGCTGGACGGTATGGATGGCAGTGGGAATATCGGAAATGCATTCATAGGCCATCGGATATTCGAAGAGACACTCTACTTCCCCTTTAACCAGTTCACCTACTGCCAGTCTGTAGCTCTGTCCCTTCACCAAGTTTGGGAAGGTGAAAGTGCCAAAGACAGGCTTCTCGTCTTTAAACTGACACTCCACTTTCATGTTGAAGGGGTCTTTAGGGTCAACGCTATAATCGTACTTTTCAAGTTCATTGTCGTATTGTTCAAGCATGATGTAGAGAGTCTTGGTGCAGGGAGCCTCGTCGGTAGTCGCCATCACATACTGACCTTGCAGTGTGTTGTCGGTCAGCGGCTCGGGATCGTCTTCTTTTTCCTTTTGTTTCTCAGTGTCGATGTTCGTTACGCTGTAGCTGAGTGACGTTCCCGTAACGAGCACTTCGTCCTCACCCTCGCTGAGAAGATTGTACTCGCTGTTGTATTGCTCAACATCGTTGGTAAGGAGACCGATGTAGTGGGTTCCTATTGCTTCGGGAACGAAGGTGAGATAGAAGTCGCCCGACATACCCCTATCAATGCCCATGCCTGTGGCGTTGCATGCGGTGTATGCCTCACCGTCAGTGCTTGTCCATAGTACCGCAGCCCTGTTTTGTGAGTTAGAATTGTTGGTGGCGTTAAACTTCAGGGTGACCGTCTTATAGACCTTTGCTTCGCCGTCAACAGTCATGGAGTTGACTTTAGTGTCGCCTACCCTATTATGATCGTCGAAGCTGGGCCATGCCGTCAGCGTATTACCATCGAGATATAACAGTATGTTATAGGTCTCGCCCATGTAACAGACGTACCACTTGTCGGTATTCTTCTCGCCATGGCAGTCGCGGAACAGCCAATGTACCTCGTAGGTGCCGTCGGGAACGTCTTTGGGAATGGTGATGCTAAACTGCATGCGCTTTCTCTCGCCAGAGAGTATCGTGGCCTCAATCATCCTTATCTTGGGTTGTGCAAAGACGTACGATTTCTTCTCGCGGTCGTAGAGGTTCCACGCGATATCGTACTGTTTGTCCATATAGGGGGGTAATTCCCTGTCAAAGAGCACGCCCTGGATGAAGGCAGGAAAGTCTTCCGTCGCATTAGTACGCTTGAGGACTAACTGGTCCAGTTTGGTGTATTGCTTGTCCATCAGGTCTATTCCGTAAATGCCCACCTTGTTTACGCCATCGGCAGGATCAGGGTTAGCAGGCTTCTTAAATCCATATAGGAAGGAGGTGTCGAGATTGTATCCGAAGCTCACCTTCTCGCCTTTCTCCTCTGGATTGTCGCTGTTGAGGACAGTGAGCAAGAAATAGCCGTCACACTGTCCGCCCCATCCCCAGTTGACGTGGTAATAACCGTTCTTATATCCGTCAATGACAAAGGTGTGACCACTCGTCTTAAAAGTCTTGGAGTCCATGGCTGATGCAGAGTAAATGACGGGGCGTCCTGCCTTCAGTTCGGTGTACAAGAAGTCCTCGTAATATTGATAGGTACAAGTGTTACGATAGAGATGACCTATCTCACTGTAGCCGAAATAGAGTCGTGCTGCCTCGCTGGTAGCGTTAATCCAGGCTTCTGAAGACTCAGAGGAATAAACCGTTCCCTGTGCATAGCCAGCATATTTCACCAGCTTTGCAACTTCGGTAAGGCCCTCAGACTGATCGTCCTTGCTGTATTTCTCGCCCATGATGCTCCAGTTGAAGGACGTGGCAGGCAGCGCCTGCAGATGCTGTCTATACTCTCTGGCACCACCACTTTCATTATACATATCCTGTTCAGGAATGCCACGCGGCATCGCTCCTTCCGGATACTTCACCGTTGCCAGCACCTGTGCCAGCGCAATTGCTGGGCAGCCGGAGATAGACCGCTCGCCAGTCTTCTGGTCCATAGGCAGAAGCTTGTTGTAAGGTGCCGGCTGATCCCACTTGAAAGGAACGAGAGGCTTCACCTCTTCGTAGTTGGTGAGGGCTACCGTCTTAAGACTGCCATGGTTCTTCAGCGCTTGTATCTGCTGCTTGTAACTCTCAATCCACGCTTGTGCAGCGGGATTCACCTGCTGCTCGTCGAATGCGTTGCCGTCCGACCAGCCGAGCACAGGCGCTGCCTGGTCGTCAGCACTAACCACCACGAAGCCGCCGTTGCCATTGAAAACATAGAGTTCGTCACTCTCGTAGGCCATCTCTACGGAACTGTTGGCAGAGCTGGCCCTGTTGGTTGCTTTCTGGGCAAAGAAGTCCTTGGCAATGTTCGCAGCCTTCTTCTTGCTGACGGGGTTTGCCATCAGCCCCACGGTTAGCGTTAAAAGCGTAAGAATAGTAAAATGTCTCTTCATAACTGGTATCTGTTGTAAGTAAAAATTGTCTGCGATGATATTACTCCTGGCTCATGTCGTGAACCATCTTGCGATACATATCGTACATGCGGCGTCGCGAGATGTAGCCTTTCAGGTGGCGCTCGCTGTCAAGCACGGGCAGCCAGTCGGCCTGGGTGCGCTCGAAGGTCTTCATCACTTCTGTCATGGGCGTCTTGTCGTTGAGCGTTGCCGCCGGCTGCGACATGAGCTGATGCGCCTTGAAATGGTGGTAGAGCTCGGTACGGAAGACGACGTGGCGTATCTTCAGGATGTCTATCTCGCCCAACAAAACGCCTGCGGCATCGGTAACGGGCAGCACGCTGGAACGCGAACGGCTGATCTGATGCACCATGCGGCCCAGCTCCATATCGGGAGCCACCGCCTGGAAGTCGCGGTCGATGACGGAGTCGAGGTTCATCAGTGTCAACACGGCATGATCGGTATGGTGAGTGACGAGTTTGCCCTGTCGTGCCAGTCGCATGCCATAGATGCTGTGAGGTTCGAAGATGTTAATGGTGAGATAGGCGGACACAGAGACTATCATGAGCGGCATGAAGAGGTTGTAACCGCTGGTAATCTCGGCAATGAGGAAGATGCCCGTCAGGGGAGCATGCATGACGCCCGACATGACGCCTGCCATGCCCAGCAGGGCAAAGTTCTTCTCGGGCACATAGATGCCTATCTCGTGGATGTTCCACAGACGGGCAAAGAGGAATCCCGTGAAGCAGCCGATGAACAGCGAGGGGGCGAACGTACCGCCACAGCCGCCGCCACCGTTGGTTGCCGAGGTGGCAAAGACCTTGGTGAGCAACACCAGTGCTATATATAATATAAGGTATTCGGCATGTCCATAGAACAACGAGCCGTCGAGCAGCTGGTTCCAGTCTGCCTCGGTCTTGCCGTTGAGCAAGAGGTTGATGCTGTGATAGCCCTCACCATAGAGCGAGGGGAATACGAAGATGAGCGTGCTCAGAATAGCACCGCCGATGACGAGTTTGACGTAGGGCTTGTCCTTGAAGCGTGCGAACATGTCCTCACAGGCATTCATGGCACGGATGAAGTAAAGGCTTACCAGTCCGCAGCTAATACCCAAGAGGATGGTGGCCGGCACGCGCTGAACCACCCAGTCGCTGTCGAGGTGGAACGAGAAGAGCACGGCATTGCCGCTGAAGATATAGGTGAAACAGGTGGCCGTCACACAACTGACCAGAATGGGCAGCAGCGATGCCATGGTCAGGTCTATCATCAGCACCTCGAGCGTGAACACCAGTCCGGCAATGGGGGCCTTGAAGATACCTGCAATAGCACCGGCAGCACCGCAACCCACGAGGGTCATCAGCGTCTTGCTATCGAGTTTAAACAATTGCCCCAGATTGGAACCGATGGCAGAACCCGTCAGTACGATAGGAGCCTCGGCACCCACCGAACCGCCAAAGCCGATGGTGATGGCAGAGGCGATGACCGATGACCACGTGTTGTGTGCCTTCAGTCGCGAGCGGTTGCTGGAGATAGCGTAAAGGATGCGTGTGATGCCGTGCGAGATGTTGTCGCGAACCACATAGCGGACGAAGAGCGACGTCAGGTAGATACCTACCACGGGATAGACCAGATAGAGCCAGTTGTAGGAGTCGGCGGCAAAACGTCCGGTGAGCAATGCCACAATCTGGTTGATGAGTCCATGCAACACAAAGGCAGCGACTGCCGATAGCAGTCCTACCATAAACGCCAAGATGAGCAAGAACATCTTGTCGCTGATGTTTGCCACACGCCATTCGTGCAACCTTTGCAGCCACTGGGCGCGTTCTATTTCTTGCGCTTCGCTTTTCATTACGCCGACAAAGGTACATCAAAAAAATGAGCTGACCAAATGGTTAGCACATTTTTTTGGGTGGTGGGTGATGGGTGTTAGGTGATGGGTGGTGGGTGATGGGTGTTAGAAGCGGGGACGGTTGCCACCCCATCCGCCGCCACCAGGACGACCGCCGCCAGGACGGTCACCACCGCGACCGCCACCCCAGCCTCTTCCTCTACGTTCGAACGACTTCACGGAAGTGTTGCCGCCAAAGATATTCAGCTTATAGATGACGTGCAGCATGGCATACTGCGTGATGGCATTATACTGTGTGTCGCTGCGCTGCATGGCGGTAACGCTGCGGCTGAAGGTCGATTGCTTGTGCAGCAGGTCGTAGAACTGCAGCTGCAAGGTCAGGGCATTGCCCTTGAGGAACGACTGCGACAGCTGGGCATTCCATATCAGTTCGTTGGTGTTCATGGCAGCATCGTTATAGCCTCGGCGGCTGTTCATATTCATGCTCGTGGCTATCTGCGTGCCCCAAGGAGCCGTTACCATGACGCTGCCACCGTAGGAAAACGTCCATGTGTCGAGGTTGTTGTTCGACTGCAACACGCTGCGAGCCCTCAGATAATCCACCTGTCCGTTCAGCTCCACCTCTAACCAACCGTTACGGTAGCTGGCAGCGAGGCGCTCACCCAGCGTTGTGGAGTGGGTCGTCGATTTCTCGGAGTTCTGCTTGTTCACGCTGACATAGCCCACGCTGTTAACGTAGCGCAGGGTGGTGAAGGTGTTGACATAGAAGAACGCTGCCGAGTCGATGGCGGTATTGAACATAAACATGCCGAAGGCATCCCAGTTGCCATTGATATTCTCGGGCCGTGTCGTCCTACCGCCCGTCACGGGGTCGTACGTCACCATGTTGCTCACGCTGTTCTTCGTGGTGTTGAAGAAGAGGTGTCCCATAAGGCTGCGCTGATGGCTCTGTATATAGTTATTATAGAACAGGCGCAACGACTGTGTGAACGAAGGCTTCAGTCCCGGATTACCCCTGCGGATGTTCAGCGGGTTGCTATTGTCCTCGATATCTATCAGGTCGGTCATCGACGGCTGTGAGGTATTGGCACGGTAGGTAAAGCGCAACTGGCTGACGTCGCTGAACTTATAGCGGAAATCGGCAGTTGGCGAGATATTAGTAACGGTGCGTGTGGTATCCTTGAACACGCCCTGATAGTTCTGGGTGAAGCGCGAACGCTGCGGGATGAGTTTCACACCGACATTCAGCTGATAGGCTTTCTGCACGATGCGCAGCATGACCTCGCCGGTATGGATGTAGTTGCGGTATGCCGAGTAGCGGCTCAGATTGCTGTTGCGATAGTTGTCCAACGGTGCATCGCCCATCAGTGCCAGCTCATCGTCCCATCCGCGATAGCGAGGCACGACATTGAAGAACTCCCACCCCTGGCGGCTCAGGTCGAAAGTGCTGCGGTCGCTCTTGGAGTATTTGTACTCGAACTGATAGGCAAACTGCAAGTAGGTCTTCGGCAGGATGGGCTCGCTGTAGGTGGCTTTCACATTGTAGTTCCAGTTTTTGGTAGGCGTCACGGCATAGCGGTTGGCCTGATAGGTATCGCCCGTCGTCACCTGGTAATAGTTCACCGAGTCGTTGGTAAACGAGCGACTCATGCCTTCGCTGTAGTTGGCATAGAAGTTCACCATGATGTTGCGCCCCCGACTGTTCAGTTTCCTGTTGATTTGCAGATTGCCGGCAACGGTCTTGGAGTCGCTGTAGCTGATGCCGTTGCTGAGGTTGCTGTTTTTCACCAGTCCGGCGGTCACCAGTTCATTCATCTGACTGGCCTCCAACGGGTCGGTAATGCCCTGCTGGGCGTAGGGGTCAGCACCGAACGTCGCACTGCGTCCCATCGACAAGCCGTCGTCGCTGTTGTATCTCCATTGCGGACGGAACATCACGTTCCAAAGGGTATCGGGCTGCCACTCCAGTCGCAGTCGGCCGTCCCAGCTGTTCGTACGGTTATAGCCCTGGCTGATGTCGTTGCCGAAGGTTGATGCCGTAGAACTCATGAAGTTCTCCGTCGATTTGTGTATCAGATTGTCTTCGTCCCGATGGTTCCAGCGGATGCTTCCGTCCAGCTTCAGGCGGTCTTTCTGCTCGTAGTTGAGGTTCAAGCCCGTCATCTTGGGAGCCGACAAACCCTGACGTCCGGCGCCCCAGCGCCCTCCACGGTTGGAATAGGCCATGTCGCCGACGTTGTTGCCGTTGCCCATGAACATCACCTTCAAGTCGTCCTTCATCCATCCGCTAAACAGGCGTCCGCTATAACGGTGGTGGGTGCCTATACCTACATCGGCATTGAGCATAAAACCCTTGTTCATACCTTTCTTAATGCCGAAGTCGAGCACCGTCTCTTCCTCACCATCATCGACACCGCTGACACGTGCCTGGTCGCTCTTCATGTCGTAGGCCTTCACACGCTCTACAATATCGGTGGGCAGGTTCTTCAACGCTGTCTTGGTATCGCCTGTCATGAATTCCTTGCCATCGACCATAATCTTCTTCACCTCCTTGCCATTGATGGTAATCTTGCCGTCATCGTCAATCTGGGCACCCGGCAGTCGTTTCACCAACTCCTCCAGCACAGCACCCTCCGGCGTTCGGTAGGCAGAAGCATTATAGACAAAGGTGTCGGCCTTCACAATGACTTTCGACGCCTGACCGGTCACTACGGCATCGTTCAGCATCACGGCATCGGGCTCCATGACCACGGTGCCCATGTCGAAGTCCTTGTCGCCGCCTAACTTCAGCATCAGCGACAGCGGCTTATAACCCACACAGGTAATCTGAATGGTGTAACGCCCCGACTTGGGAATCTTCACCTGGAAACGTCCCATGACATCTGTCACGCCACCAGATACTACAGTGCTGTCTTTCTTCAACAGACGAACGGTGGTTTGCACCATGGGTTCCTCGGTGCCAGCCTCAACAATGATACCTTTCACACTGTGCTGGGCCATGGCGACAAGAGCTATCAGTAACGATAGTATGGAAAATAAAAATCTCTTCATGCGATGACAAAATTACTGCATCTATTTAGTTTAGAGACTGCAAAAATAGAATAAAGTTTAAAAATAACGCGCATTTTATATACGTTTTTCATATATTTATATTATTTTTGCACCCCAATAAGCAACACAAACTATATGGAAAAGCAACGCGTCATCCTATCGAAAGATCTCAACCAGTCACTCACCACCGCCATTGCCGACTGTCCGCACGACCGTTTGTTCGTGCTGACTGACGAGACTACGCGCCGTTGCTGTCTGCCGGTTGTCGAGCATTTTTCCTGCATGGAGGGGGCTATAGTCATCACGATTGAAGCCACCGACCAGCACAAGGACTTGGCGTCGCTGAGCCATGTGTGGAGCGAACTGCAACGCGGAGGAGCCACCCGCCACTCGCTGATGATCAATCTGGGCGGCGGTATGGTGACAGACCTGGGCGGTTTTGCTGCTTCCACCTTCAAGCGGGGCATTCAGTTTATCAACATCCCCACGACGCTGCTCGCCATGGTCGATGCCTCGGTGGGTGGCAAGACGGGCATCAACTTCGGGGGACTGAAGAACGAGATTGGTGTTTTCAACAATGCCAGCAGTGTCATCCTTGACACCACGTTCCTGCAGACCTTAGACCGTGAGAATTTCCTCTCCGGCTTTGCCGAGATGCTGAAGCACGGCCTGCTGTCCGATGAAAAGATGTGGGCAGAACTGATAAGGGAAGATGTAGAAGTGAGAAGTGAACAAGGTTCAGCTCGGCGGCCCGAAGGGGAAAGCCAATTTGCTGCCGCGATAGAAGACAGCGTAGCCTTCAAGCAACACATCGTCACCGAAGACCCGACAGAGAAGGGACTGCGCAAGGCCCTGAACTTAGGACATACTGCCGGACACGCCTTCGAGTCATTATCCTTCGAACGGTGTGCTCAACCCTCCTCCCTTGGGGAGAAGCAGGGGGTGGGCTTTCCTATCCTTCATGGCTATGCCGTAGCCTACGGCCTCATCGTTGAACTCTACCTGAGTGCCGTCAAGTGCGGCTTCCCCTCCGAGCGCCTGCAACAGACCGTCAGCTTTATCAAGGATCATTACGGTCGCATGACCATTACCTGCAACGACTATCCCCGTCTGCTGGAGCTGATGCACCACGACAAAAAGAATCAGGGCGAAGCCATCAACTTCACCCTGTTGGGAGGCATCGGCGACATCCGCATCAACCAGACGGCTACCGAGGAGGAAATAAAAGAAGCACTCGACTTTTACCGCGAGTGCTAATCCTTCATCATCGTAAGCGCTATCACTAACCTCTTACATCTTACATCATACATCAGCCATCACTTCCTGATAATCGTCACTTCACCGTCGGGACGCAGGCGGATGATGCTGCTGGGCTGATGGGGCTTGTGCTCCTGACGGCGTGTCCAGCAAACGTAATCGACGGCCTCGACGATGCGAGGGTCGATGTCGCAGTAGTTCTGGGCAGCAGGCTCACCACTGATATTCGCAGAGGTGGAGACCAGCGCCTTCTGGAAACGATAGCAGAGTTCTTTCGAGAAGGGCTCGTTGGTGATGCGCAGGGCTATCGAGCCATCTTCGGCAATGAGGTTGGGTGCCAGGTTGACGGCACCGTCGAGGATGAGGGTCGTGGGTTTGGCATCGCTGTCCTGCAGACTGTCGATGAGTTGCCACGCCACATCAGGCACCTGACGGACGTAGCGTTGCAGACGGGCATCGCTATCGACCAGACAGATGAGTGCCTTGGAGTCGTCGCGCTGCTTGATGTCATAAACTCGCTTCACTGCCTCGGCATTGGTAGCGTCGCAACCAATGCCCCACACGGTATCAGTAGGATAGAGTATCACCCCACCCTTGCGCAGCACTTCCACTGCGTTCTTTATATCCAGTTCTCGTGTCATACGTTATTCTCTGTGTTAATCCGTGCAATCCGTGCCTTATCATCAAAACTCCGACGTAAAGTGGAAGCGGATATGCTTAAAGTCTTCCTGTGCCATGGACAGCACGTAGCCGCTGTCGGCAAGGAACACGTCACGTCCCTCTTTATCCTTCGCCATATACTGGTATTTGCGCTTCTTGAAGTTCTCCAACTCAGCGTCATCGTCGCTCTCTATCCAGCAGGCCTTATACAGGTGGACAGGCTCCCAGCGGCACTTGGCATTGTACTCGTTCTCCAGACGATACTGGATGACTTCGAACTGCAGTTGTCCGACGGTACCGATAATCTTGCGACCGTTGAACTGGTTGACGAACAGCTGAGCAACACCCTCGTCCATGAGCTGGTCGATGCCTTTCTGCAACTGCTTCGACTTCATGGGGTCATCGTTCTCGATGTACTTGAAGAGTTCGGGCGAGAACGACGGCAGACCACGGAAATGCAGCTGCTCGCCCTCGGTCAGGGTATCGCCAATCTTGAAGATGCCGTTGTCGGGCAGTCCCACGATGTCGCCTGGCCATGCCTCGTCGATGGTACTCTTGCGCTGTGCCATGAACTGCGTAGGACTGGAGAAGCGCAGCGTCTTACCCTGACGGACATGCAGATAGGGCTGGTTGCGCTGGAACTTACCCGAGCAAACCTTGCAGAAGGCGATGCAGGAGCGGTGGTTAGGATCGATGTTGGCGGTAATCTTGAAGATGAATCCCGTAAACTTCGGCTCGTCGGGTTGCACGTCGCGCTCCTCGGCCTTGGTGGGTTTGGGAGAGGGGGCTATCTCAACGAAGCAGTTCAGCAGTTCCTGGACGCCGAAGTTGTTGAGGGCTGAACCAAAGAAGACGGGAGCCACCTCGGCAGAGCGATAGGTCTCAACGTCGAACTCAGGATAGACGCCATCGACCAGCTCCAGGTCGTCACGCAACTTCTGTGCATCCTGCTCGCCGATGCGCTCGTCGAGCTCAGCAGAACTGACATCCACGCTCACCTTCTCGGTAACGCGCTGCTTGTCAGGGGTGAAGAGGTCGAGCTTGTTCTCATAGATGTTATACACGCCCTTGAACTTGGCACCTTGGTTGATAGGCCATGACAGGGGACGTACCTTGATTTCCAGTTCCTTCTCCAACTCGTCGAGCAAGTCGAAGGGGTCGCGGCCCTCGCGATCCATCTTATTGATAAAGATGATAACGGGGGTGTTGCGCATGCGACAGACCGACATCAGTTTACGGGTCTGGGTCTCTACGCCCTTGGCACCATCGACGACGATGATGGCAGAATCGACTGCCGTCAGCGTGCGATAGGTATCCTCAGCAAAGTCCTGGTGACCCGGCGTATCAAGGATGTTCACCTTATATTCTACATCGGAACCATCAGGTGTATAGTCGAACTCCATGACAGAGGTCGAAACAGAGATACCACGCTGCTTCTCGATGTCCATCCAGTCGGAAGTAGCCGTCTTCTTTATCTTGTTGTTCTTGACAGCGCCAGCCACCTGTATCTGTCCGCCAAAGAGCAGGAACTTTTCCGTCAGTGTGGTCTTACCGGCATCGGGGTGCGAGATAATCGCAAATGTTCTTCTACGTTCTATTTCTTGATTCATATTTCTTCTTTCTCTTTAGGCACGGATTACACGGAATAACACGGAATTCATGTATTACCAGCATAACGCTTGTTTTCTGTGAATATCTTTCTTTTAACTTTCAACGAGTGCCCGAAATTTATAAGCAACCCCAGCTCTTTCATACATGCAGTCAAGTAATTAATCAACTGCCATTCATGCTCGGGGCGTAAATCTGCAACAGCTTTAAGTTCAACTATTATCTTATCTTCAACTATCATGTCAGGCACGTAATGTCCTACAACCATCCCTTTATAATAAACATCTATCGGTTTCTGACACTCACATTTCAAACCACGTCCTTGTAGCTCTTTGTACAAAGCATTACCATAGACAGACTCCAGAAAGCCAAATCCCAGTTCCTTATGAACCTCCTGTGCTGCACCTATTATCTTTTCTGTTATATCTTCGTACAACATCATAATCAACAAACTGTGTTAATCCGTGCCCTTAAAATCAAAGCTTGGCAATGCATTCGGCAAGGCTCTCCTCCCAGTAAGGAATTTCGATATGATAGGTCTGCTTGATTTTCGTCTTGTCCAGTACTGAATAGTGAGGACGATGGGCAGGAGTAGGATACTCTGCCGTATGCAGCGGACGGACATGGCAAGTGGTGATGCCTGCCAAGCGGTGAATGGCCTTGGTGAAGTCGTACCACGATATGACACCCTCGTTGGAGAAGTGATAGACCCCCGGCTGGATGCCTTTCTCAATGGCGGTCATGATGACCTGTGCCAAGTCGTGGGCATAGGTCGGCGTTCCCACCTGATCGAAGATGACGCCTAACTCCGATTTCTCCTTTCCCAAGCGAATCATCGTCTTTACGAAGTTGTTGCCATAAGTAGAATACAGCCATGCCGTACGGATAATCATGCTGCGCTTGCAGAACTTCGTTACGCCTAACTCGCCTGCCAGTTTAGTGGAGCCATAGACGCTGTTGGGACACGGTGTGTCGGTCTCGACGTACGGTGTATGCTTGGTACCGTCAAATACGTAGTCGGTGGAAATCTGAATCATCCACCCGCCACGCTTCTCGACAGCCGATGCCAGATAGGACGGAGCTACCGTATTCAGGGTAGTACACCGTTCCTTGTTATCCTCTGCCTTATCGACCGCCGTAAAGGCGGCACAGTTGACGATGCCGTCAATCTTGTTCTCGGCAACGAACTGCTCTACAGCCAACAGATTGGTAATATCGAGTTCCTTGACATCGGTATTGAAAAACTCATGCTGAGGATAGTTCTTCTCCAGCAACCGAATCTCGTTGCCCAGTTGGCCATTACAGCCTGTAATCAGTATATTCATAGCTTATGATTTTTAATGTTCTATTGATGACTTAGAACTCCAGGGGTTCCTGCTTGTCTTTCAGATAATAGTCGTTCAGCATTCCTATCAGGGTTGTTATCTCCTTGAAGGCTTGCTGCGTATTAGCGGAAATCTCCTTCTGCTGCAGTCGCAGCAGCATGACGCCGTAAAGTGAATTGAAACAGGTCTCTATCTCGTTCTCTTCCTTGTCGGCACCATGGTTGCGCAGTTCCACAATATAGGGGAGCACCTTGTAGTATTCGGCATTGTAGAAAGGATACTTCGACGATGACAGCAACTGTGCGTGTAGCTCGGTCAGCTGTTGCATCGTGACCTTGTTGATTTGCAGATGACCCTGCTCGCGACAACCCTCTGAATTCATCATGCGGATGAGATTGCCAAACCAGTCAGCCTCCTCTTCTTTCTGCTCGTCGTTGTAGTCGAAGCGGTCAATATACTCGCGACGGATGCGACTGATGGAGCAGTCGAAGGCACGGATGGTATCTTCAATCTGCCACATGTAGAGCAGATACTCTGCAATATTCGTCTTTCTTAATTCGTTGGCGATAAACATCTATGTTATTTACTATTTGACAATTTACAATTTACTATTTGACAATTTACAATTTATTTACAATTGGGACGCTCTACCTGCTAAAAGAACGTGTAGAGATTGGTCATGGTGCCGAAGAGGAAGATAATGGACACGACGATAACCACCACGCCGATAATCTGGTTGATGATGCGGATGCCGCCCTCGTCAAAGATGGTGCGAGCCTTATCAACCAGCCATGTCAGTCCGTACCACCACAGCAGGGCTCCGCCAACAATACTGGCAAAGCCCACGAGCATTTCTATCGGACGGTCGGGAATGACAAAGGCAAACTGGGCAAAGAGACCCATGAAGAGGAAGACGATGAGCGGGTTGGAGAACGTCACTAAAAAGGCGGTCCACATGTTATACCAATAGGAGCCGCGCTTCTTGCCTGGCTTATGGATGTTCTTCGTCGGGTCGCTGCGCCAGGTGTAGATACCAAAAGCCAACAGCATGACACTACCTATAATCTGCAGATAGAACTTATTGCGGTCGTTGTTGATGAAATCCATGACGAAGGCCATGCCAAAGCCCGTAATTCCTGCATAGAAAATGTCGCTGATGGCAGCACCGATGCCCGTCACCAGTCCGAACCAGCGCCCCTTGTTCAGGGTTCGCTGCACGCAAAGCACGCCGACCGGTCCCATGGGTGCCGAGGCAACCATGCCAATGAGCACCCCCTTCAGCACTAAATCTACTATGTTTATATGTATAGGAAATACCATATCGGGTGCAAAATTACAAAAAAATAGGGAGTTTGTAGCCTGCTGGACGTTAAAGGGAGTTAAAGAAGGAGAGTTTTGCCATTTATTCATTATCTTTGCCGTCAAAAATCAACATTTTCATTACAAACAGTCACAAATATTCATATCCACTATGAACGAGCAACAAGGAATCAAGCCTCATGTCATCGGTTTAGACTTAGGAGGCACCAACGCCGTCTTCGGCATTGTCGATCAGCGTGGCGACATCAAGGCCACCACCGCTATCAAAACACAGAATTACGACTCGGCAGAGGCGTTTGTCAACGCCTCCATCAATGCCCTGCAAGCTATCATTGAACAGACGGGGGGCCTTGAGAAAATCAAGGCGATGGGCATTGGAGCCCCTAACGGCAACTACTATACGGGTGCCATCGAGTATGCTCCTAATATCAAGTGGGCGCACGAGACTGCCGTTCCCTTGGCTAAGATGTTCAGTGAGCGTCTGGGTAACTTGCCGGTATCTATCACCAACGATGCCAACGCCGCAGCCATCGGAGAAATGGTATATGGCGTGGCCCGAGGTATGAAGAACTTCATCGTCATCACCCTCGGAACGGGTGTAGGTTCCGGTGTTGTAGCCAATGGTCAACTGGTCTATGGTAGTGACGGTATGGCTGGCGAACTGGGACACGTCACGATGGTGCGCGGCAAGGAAGGACGTCTCTGTGGTTGTGGACGTACCGGCTGCTTAGAGGCTTATTGCTCTGCCACAGGTGTAGCGCGCACTGCCCGTCAACTGTTGGAAGAGACCGACCGTCCGTCGCTGTTGCGCAAGATGAATCCTGCCGACATCACCTCGCTGGACGTCAGCATCGCTGCAGGACAGGGCGACCAACTGGCACGTGAGATTTATGAGTTCACAGGCAAGATGCTGGGTGAGGCCTGTGCCGACTTTGCCACCTTCTGCTCGCCCGAAGCCTTTATCTTCTTCGGAGGTATGACCAAGGCAGGCGACTTGCTGATGGAGCCCATCAAGAAGTCTTACGACGAGCATGTGATGAACGTCTATAAGGGCAAAGCGCAGTTCCTCATCAGCGGTCTTGACGGAGCGTCAGCCGCCGTATTGGGAGCTTCCGCTATTGCTTGGGAGATTTAAAAAACAACGGATTCATAAGAAAAGAGGTTGGTGCAGGACGCTACCAACCTCCATCTTATGAATAACGATAAGTTATCGTGGCAATGGCCAACGCATGGCTTATCGGGGGCAAATTTAGGTAATAAATATATAAAATGCAAATTTTTTGCCTACTTTTTTCATATTTTCCTGCTTTTTCGTCTGTCTTCATACTATGAAACGCCTTTACAACCTTTGTTTTCTCATCGTCTGCATTCTGTTCTTTGGATGCGAGAAAAGCATTGTTCCTGAAAGCAATAACAGCAGTGGAATATCGCTTGTCGGTATTTCTGACAATGCGAAGCAGAATGCCCTGACCATCGCCGAAGCACAGCAACAGCCAACAGGAACCCCGATATGTGTAAAAGGTTTCATCGTCGCTTCCACCACCAAGAGTATGAGCAATGCAACCTACTCGTCTCCCTTCGCAGGAAGTACAGCCCTTGTCTTAGCCAGCAGACAGTCGAACGGCACCAACACCCAATTTGACAAAGAAGAACTCTTCCCCATCTGTCTGACCGATGCCAGCAAGGGTATCAAAGAAGCTTACAATCTGGAAAGCAATCCGCAATACTACAACCAGTATGTATTTATAAGTGGTACGCGAGATACTTACCTGTCATTGTCCGGGCTTAAAAAGGTAAAAGCCATCGAGGTGGATCCTCACCACGTCGTCACCCAAGACGAGCAGCCTGATGCCGTCAAAGAAGGAGAGAGCATTGACAATTCGGAAGAGGAAGGTACTGACGAGGATGACGTTACTTACGGAGATGAGGACGACGAAGAAGAAGGAGAAGGCACTGACGAGGGTACTGGAAATGATGATACTGTTATGACGGTGGCTGGAGCCATTGATGCACCTGAAAATACTAAATTAACTGTGAAAGGCTACATCGTTGGAGCAGCTATGGGCGATTATAATGGTAGTGTTTATTATTGTTTTAACAAGTCAGAACTATCAAATAATGGAGAATCGTTTAAAGGTTATAAAACTGCTCTTATATTGGCAGACAATAAATATGATCCCGAACGTTCCTTTGAAAGTCAGTTTAATCTTGAGGATTCCATTAATGTTATGTTCGTAAAACTGGGCACAATAAAGGACAAGCTTAATCTTGTTGATCATAACGATTACCATAACAAACTTATTCAAATAAAAGGCAACAAGGGATTTTACATAAATAAAAATATTGCTGCAATAAACGAAGTCAATAGTTACAAATTCATCACTCCTTAACGCTTGATTATTGCATTCAATATTTGTAATATAATAGTAAAATTGCACTTTTTCTATCAAAATACAAAAATAATGGCGAAAAAATTTGCAGATTCAAAGAATTATACGTACCTTTGTCGCCGTAAATCAAAAACAAAATTAGGCACAACATGAAAACAATGAATAATAATTGGTGGTGGCGTAACTCGAGATTCAAATAGTCGCGGGGTACGTAGCCATTATATATTGTTTTCTAAACAGACAAAAGAAGAGGCTCGTCGTTAACGCGACGGCCTCTTCTTCTGTTAATGACCAACGAAAGAAATAAACAAAACTTAAACATCATGGGATATTTAGTAGATAACAAAGGCTTTTACGGAGAATTCGGCGGTGCTTACGTACCCGAGATTCTCTATGCTACGGTAAAGAAATTGCAAGAAGAGTATTTGCCCATCATCGAGTCCAAGGAGTTTCAGGACGAGTACCGCGCCCTGTTGCGCGACTACGTCGGCAGACCATCGCCCCTCTATCTGGCACAGCGCATGAGTGAGAAATACGGTTGCCAGCTGTATCTGAAGCGCGAAGATCTGAACCACACCGGTGCTCACAAAATTAACAACACCATCGGTCAGATACTCCTGGCAAAGAAGATGGGTAAGAAACGCATCATCGCCGAGACGGGTGCCGGACAGCACGGTGTAGCGACAGCAACGGTCTGTGCGCTGATGAACATGCCCTGCGTCGTCTATCAGGGAGCTCTTGACGTGGAGCGACAGCACGTCAACGTGGAGCGTATGAAGATGTTAGGAGCCGAGGTTCGTCCCGTTAAGACTGGTAACTGGACACTGAAAGACGCCACGAACGAGGCTATCCGCGACTGGTGCTGTCATCCTGCCGACACCTTTTATATTATTGGAAGCACGGTAGGTCCACACCCCTACCCCGACATGGTGGCACGACTGCAAAGTATCATTTCCGAGGAAATCAAACAACAACTGCAGGAAAAAGTAGGTCGCGACTATCCTGACTACCTCATGGCATGCGTCGGCGGTGGCAGCAATGCTGCTGGAACCATCTACCACTATATCGACGATGAGCGCGTGAAAATTGTTCTGGCAGAGGCCGGTGGACAGGGAGCAGACACAGGGCATACGGCAGCAACCATTCACGCCGGACGACTGGGTATCTTGCATGGGGCAAAGACGCTGGTCATGCAGACCCCCGACGGACAGATTATCGAGGCGGAAAGTATCTCGGCAGGTCTCGACTATCCGGGCATCGGTCCCATGCATGCCAACCTTGCCGTGCAGCATCGCGCCACGGTCTATAGCATCAACGATGATGAAGCCGTCAAGGCCGCTTTTGAAATGACACGTCTGGAGGGCATCATCCCTGCTTTGGAGAGTGCGCACGCTGTTGCCGCCCTATCGAAGATGACATTCAAGAAGGACAATGTGGTGGTGCTGACCGTCAGCGGTCGAGGCGACAAGGACATAGAGACTTACCTGAACTATCAAGACCAACAAAAAGAACAATAACAATGAAGACATTTCAATATACCACCACGAGTCAGACCCTTCTGGCTGACCTCCATACGCCGGTAGGTGTCTATCTGCGGCTGCGCGACCTTTATCCACAGAGTGTGCTGATGGAATGCTGCGACTATCACGACAAGGACAGCGCCCGCTCCTTTATCGGCATCCACCCCATTGCCAGCGTTGCCATCAACCACGGCACGGCGACGATTCACTATCCGGACGGAACGACGCATCAAGAGCCGCTGTCAGAGCGTTTCAGCACGGCGCAAGCCATCCATGCACTCACCGACAACATCCAAGTGGAGGGGGCTGACGCCTCAGTCTTCGGACTCTTCGGCTACACCTCATTCAATGCGGTGCGCTATTTCGAGAGCATTCCCGTAAAAGACGAGACACAGGAGAAGAACGACGCTCCCGACATTCTTTATATATTATATAAGGTCGTCATCGTCTTCGACCATCACAACAACCAACTGAAGGTGGTGTCACTTGCCGGCGACAACGAGATAACAGAGGTGCTGAAAGCCATGAACAAGGCCAACGTGAAGACCTACGACTTCCACCCCATAGGCGATGTCATATCCACGCTGACCGACGAAGAACACAAGGCGAACATCCGCCGGGGCATCCAGCACTGTCTGCGCGGCGACGTGTTCCAGATTGTACTGTCACGCCGTTTCGTACAGCGCTACGAAGGCGACGACTTCAAACTCTACCGTACCCTTCGCAGCATCAATCCCTCACCCTACCTGTTCTATTTCGACTTCGGCGGTTTCCGCATCTTCGGCAGCAGTCCCGAGACCCACTGCCGTATCGAAGGTAGGAAGGCATTCATAGACCCCATTGCCGGCACGACCAAGCGTACAGGCGATAAGGAGAAAGACCGTCAGGGAGCAGAGTTCCTGCGCAACGACCCCAAGGAGAATGCCGAGCACGTCATGCTGGTGGATTTGGCTCGCAACGACCTGAGCCGTAACTGTCACGATGTCAACGTCGATTACTACAAGGATATACAGTACTACTCGCACGTCATCCATCTGGTGAGCAGGGTCAGCGGAGAACTGGATGCCGACAAAGACCCTATCCAGGCATTCATCGACACGTTCCCTGCCGGCACACTAAGCGGAGCACCCAAGGTGCGCGCCCTGCAACTCATCAGCGAATACGAGCCACACAACCGTGGCGCATACGGCGGATGCATCGGCATCATCGGACTGGACGGCAGTCTGAACCAGGCCATCACCATCCGCACCTTTGTAGCCCGCAATGGTGAGCTATGGTTTCAGGCCGGTGGCGGCATCGTTGCCAAGAGCAACGAAGACTACGAACTGCAGGAAGTCAACAACAAGTTAGGAGCGCTCCGCCGCGCCATTCTCCAAGCAGAAACCCTATAAGACCCATTAGACCTATAAGACCCATAAGACCCATAAGACCCATAAGACCCATTAAACCCATTCAACCCATCATGAAAACAGTCATCATCGACAACTACGACTCGTTCACCTACAACCTTGCCCATCTGGTGAAGGCATTAGGAGCAGAGGTAACGGTACTGCGCAACGACCAGTTCAGCATTGAAGCCCTTGAGGCATACGACAAAATCATCCTCTCACCCGGTCCCGGCATTCCCAGCGAGGCGGGTCTGCTGCTGGATGTCATCAAGACCTATGCCGGCAGAAAACCGATGCTGGGCGTCTGTCTGGGTCATCAGGCCATCGGTGAGGCCTTTGGCGCACGGTTGGAAAACCTCAGCGAGGTGTTCCACGGTGTTGCCACTCCAGCCCATATCGTGGCCGACGACCCCATCTTCTGCGGACTTCCCAAGACTTTTACTGTTGGCCGTTATCACTCATGGGTGGTAGCCACCGACCAGTTCCCCGATTGCCTAACCGTAACAGCAGTGAGTGACGAGGGACAAATCATGGCTCTACGCCACAAGGAATACGACATCCACGGCATACAGTTCCATCCCGAGAGTGTATTGACCCCTGAAGGTAGCATAATCATTAAAAACTTTATATACTTATGAAAGAGATTTTAGCAAAACTGCTCAACCACGAGATGCTGTCTCGTGAAGAAATGAAGGCCGTACTCATCGGCATCACTCATAGTGAATATCCCACCGAGCAGATTACCGCCCTGCTGACCGCCCTGCAGATGCGCGGCGTCACCGTCGATGAACTGTTAGGATTCCGCGATGGTATCTTAGAGACTGGCGTTCCCGTTCCCCTGAACTGCGACCGCTATATCGACGTCGTGGGAACGGGCGGCGACCGCAAGAACACGTTTAACATCTCCACCACCTCATGTTTCGTCATTGCCGGCGCAGGGTATAAGGTGGCCAAACACGGCAACTATGCCGCCACCTCGACCAGCGGTGCATCAAACGTCATCGCACAGCATGGTGTGAAGTTCACCGACAACATCGACCAGCTCAACCGCTGTCTCGACGAAGCAGGCATCGTCTATCTGCATGCACAGCTGTTTGCCAAGGCGATGAAGTTTGTAGGTCCCATCCGCAAGGCCCTGCAGTTTCCCACCATCTTCAACCTGTTGGGGCCCATCGTCAACCCTAGTCAACCGCAATGTCAGCTGCTGGGTGTTGCCAATCTCGACCAGATGCGCCTGTACCACCAGGTATATCAGCGCATCGGCATCGACTATGGCATCGTCAACAGCATTGACGGCTACGACGAGATATCGCTCACCGGCGACTTCAAAGTCACTACCAACAACTACGAGCGTTTGTTCTCTCCCGCCGACCTTGGCTTTGAGCGCGCTCTACCCGAAGAGTTGGTGGCAGGAGCCACGGAGGAAGAGGCAAAGGCTATCTTCGATGCCGTCTTGGAGAACAAGGCACTGCCGGCACAGAAGAACATTGTGATGGCAAACGCAGCCTTCGGTATTCAGGTGCTGGAGCGTGGCAAGAAGAGCATCGAAGAGTGTATCGCCATTGCCCGCGAGAGTATCGACAGCGGTGCTGCCCTGCAAACATTCAAGAAGTTCGTGGAACTGAACAGTTAATCGAATATGGACATCCTACAGGAAATAATCGCACACAAGTGCCAGGAGCTACCCGCCATCCGTGCCGCATTAACTGTTGGCGGTGGTTCTGCCGCCGCCCCCACAGCTTCCTCCCCAAAGCCCTCGCTGCGGCAGGCGCTCCTCGACTCGCCGACGGGCATCATTGCAGAGTTCAAGCGTCGCTCGCCGTCGAAGGGTTGGATCAAGGAAGAAGGGCGTGCCGACATCATTCCGATGAGTTATCAGGAAAACGGGGCTGCCGCCGTGAGCATCCTTACCGACGAGCACTACTTCGGAGGCTCGGACGACTTCATCCGAACAGCGAGGCAAAGCGGTGTCACACTGCCCATCCTCTACAAGAACTTCGTCATCGACGAGGCACAGCTGTATGCTGCCGTCCGTTGCGGAGCGTCTGCCGTACTGCTCATTGCCGCCTGTCTGACAAAACAGGAGTGTAAGACACTGTTGGACAAGGCACACGCATTAGGACTGGAAGTGCTGCTCGAGATGCACAGCGAGGAAGAACTGTCGTACGCCAAACTGGGACCCGACCTTTGCGGCATCAACAACCGCCACCTGGGTTCCTTTGTGACGGACGTCGAGACCTCGTTCCGACTCGCGGAAAGCCTTCGTTCCGTATGTGGCGATAGCATCGCCACAAACCAGACCGTGCTGGTCAGCGAGAGCGGCATCTCGCATCCGGACACTGTCCGCGCACTGCGTCAAGCAGGTTTCCGAGGGTTCCTCATCGGCGAGACGTTCATGAAAACCGCCAACCCCGGCACCGCCCTTCACGATTTCATCAACCAGCTAACCCATTAGCCCCATGAGTCCCATAAGTCCCATAAGCCCTATGATGATCAAGGTTTGTGGCATGCGCGATGCCGACAACATTCGTGCCGCAGAAGCCCTCGGCATCGACCTCATGGGGTTCATTTTCTGGCCGAAATCCAGTCGCTATGTCAGCGAGAAGCCTGCCTATCTGCCGACGCAATGCCGGCGCGTGGGAGTGTTCGTCGATGCGGCTGTTGACGACATCTGCCAACACGTGGAGGACTATGCCCTTGACGTCATCCAGCTGCACGGCAAGGAGACACCCGCCTACATACAGGCATTACGTTCATTGTATGGCGATTCCATCACCATCATCAAAGCGTTCAACATTGCCACAGCAGAGGACTTGCAACAGACCGCGTGCTACGAGGGACAGGCCGACTACTTCCTCTTCGACACGAAGGCACAGCAGGTGGGAGGCAACGGCACGAAGTTCGACTGGACGGTGCTCGACAGTTACGCTGGTGAGACGCCCTTCCTGCTTAGCGGCGGCATCGGTCCTGAAGATGCAGAACAAGTACGGGCATTCCACCATCCATGGTGCATCGGCATGGACCTCAACTCTCGTTTCGAGCTCGCACCAGGGCTCAAGGATATACAACAACTCAAAACATTCATCAAAGCACTATGAATAAGATCAATCAACTGTTCTCCGAGAACAAAAACCACAAGCTACTGTCATTGTATTTCTGTGCCGGAGCACCTACGCTGGACGGCACTGCCGACGTCATCCTGACGCTACAGCGAGGAGGCATCGACATGATAGAGGTAGGCATTCCCTTCAGCGACCCCATGGCCGACGGTCCCGTCATTCAGGACGCTGCCACCAAGGCACTGAGAAACGGCATGACCCTGCGCACGCTCTTCACACAACTGGCAGCTGTCAAGGAGCAAGTCAACATCCCGTTGGTGCTCATGGGCTATCTGAACCCCATCATGCAGTACGGCATCGAGGCCTTCTGTCAGTCGTGTGCCGACAGTGGCGTCAGCGGAGTCATCATTCCCGACCTGCCCTTCGACGACTACCTACAACTGGTCAAGCCCGTTGCCGACCGCTACGACCTGCGCGTCGTCATGCTCATCACTCCCGAGACTTCGGAGGAGCGCATCCGTTTCATCGACGAACATACCGACGGCTTCATCTACATGGTTTCGTCGGCAGCCGTCACGGGTACTCAGCAGTCGTTTGACGAACAGAAGCAGGCCTATTTCCGACGCATCAACCAGATGCAGCTGCGCAATCCTCGCATGATAGGCTTCGGCATCTCGAACCGTCAGACGTTAGAGTCGGCCCAGCAAAATGCCGCAGGAGCCATCATCGGTTCTAAGTTCGTCACACTGTTGGACGAGGCGCACGGCAATGCCGAAGAAGCGCTGAACCGCCTATACCATAGCCTTTCGGAATAAAAGTCACCTATTTATCACTGACAAAGTTACGTTTTGTCAGCGGTAAAGTTACGTTTTGTCGGCGGCAAAGTTACGTTTTGTCAGCGGTAAAGTTACGTTTTGTCAGCGGTAAAGTTATGGTTTGTCAGCGACAATAATAATAAATAATGTGAAAGAGGGCGATGTTTCGTCCTTTTTTTGTACCTTTGTCGCCAAAATGCAAACTATTACTAATTGATTTTCAAGATGAAGAAGCTATTTCTATTGCTGACATTATGCCTCGTCACCTTGGGTCTGCAGGCTCAAGGATGGAACGACCAGCAGTACCAGCAGATTGAACGGAGCATCCGTGTGCCACAGTTTACCGACCGTGACTTCCCTATTACGAAGTTTGGAGCCAAAGCTACCGCCACGATTGCCAAGAAAGGAATGTCAACGAAAGACATTGCCGCCAAGAACCAGAAAGCCATTAACAAGGCCATTGAGAAGTGTTCGAAGAAGGGCGGCGGACGTGTCATCGTGCCTGCCGGACAGCACTTCCTGACGGCAGCTATCGAGTTGAAGAGCCACGTCAACCTGGTTATCGAAGAGGGCGCTGTACTGGAGTTTGCCTTCGAACCAGAGCTCTACCCCATCGTTCCCACCCGTTGGGAAGGCGTCGATTGCTGGAACCTGTCACCCTGCATCTATGCCTATCAGCAGACGGACATCGCCATCACGGGTAAGGGAACCATCGATGGCGGCGGTTCCAAAGAAACTTGGTGGCCGTGGGTCAGCAATGCCCGATTCGGTTTCAAGGAGGGCATGAAGGTGCATCAGTGGAACGGTGCCCGTCAGCGCCTGCTGAAGGCTGCTGAAGACGGCATCGACATGGACCAGCGACGCTTCGGTACGCAGGATGGTCTGCGTCCGCAGCTCATCAGTCCCAACCAGTGCGACGGCGTTCTCATTGAGAATGTCACCCTACTGCGCTCTCCCTTCTGGGTGATTCATCCGCTATTGTGTAACGATGTCACCGTTCGTGGCGTACATGTCAACAACGACGGTCCTAACGGCGACGGCTGCGACCCCGAGAGTTGCGACCGTGTCATGATAGAGAACTGTTTCTTCAACACCGGCGACGACTGTATTGCCATCAAGTCGGGACGTAACAACGACGGTCGCGAGGGCGGTCAGGGTCGCTTTGCCGGTCGTCCTTCGAAGAACATCATCATCCGCAACTGTGAAATGCAGAACGGTCACGGCGGCGTGGTCATAGGCTCAGAGATTTCCGGCGGTTGCCAGAATGTCTTTGCCCATGACTGCAAGATGGACTCTCCCAACCTGGACCGTGTGCTGCGCATCAAGACCAATTCGTGTCGCGGCGGTGTGATTGAGAACATCAACATGCGTAACGTTACCGTCGGACAGTGCAAGGAGGCGGTGCTGAAAATCAATACCGACTACGAGCCGCGCGAGGTGTGCTGCCGTGGTTTCAACCCCACCGTCCGCAACGTATGGATGGAGAACGTGACGTGTCAGAAGTCGAAGTACGGCGTGATGATTGTCGGCATGCCCAACGACTGTCAGGTGTATGACATCGATGTCAAGAACTGTCAGTTCAACGGTGTGGCAGCAGGCAACTCCATGACCGGTCAGTACCGTGACGTACGCTTTGACAACCTGCAGGTGAACGGCTCCGTAGTACTGCTACAAAAACCCTACAAACACTATTCCGAGTGGCTCACCTATTCTGAGATGAAACGCACGCCGAAGTCGTTCATGCTCGACTTTGCCAAGAAACCCAAGTGGAGCTACGTCATGGGCATCGAACTGGAAGCCATGCTCGACACCTATCTGAAGTATGGCGGTGAGGACATTCGCCGCTACTGTCAGGAATATACCGACACGATGATTCTGAACGACGGCAGCATCCAAGGCTATAAATTGGAGGACTACAACCTGGACAACATCCGCACCGGACACTTCGTTGCCCGCATGTATCAGCAGTGGCCCGAAGCCAAGAACCTGAAAGCCATGCAACTCATGATGCGTCAGCTGAAGAACCAGCCCCGTACCGATGTTGACAAGGTGTATTGGCATAAGGCCATCTACTCCTATCAGGTGTGGCTCGACGGCATCTTCATGGGACTGCCGTTCTATACACTCACAGCCCGCGACCTGCTGACCAAGAAGGAGGCACAGAAGATATACGACGATGCCGTCAACCAAATCAGCATCACCTATCAGCGCACCTTCGACCCCGTGACGGGTCTGAACCGTCATGCATACGACGAGACGCGTGAGATGTTCTGGGCAGATAAGCAGACAGGTCTGTCACAACACTGCTGGGGACGTGCCCAAGGCTGGTACTCCATGGCACTCATCGAACTGTTGGACGCCCTGCCTGAGAACTATAAACGCCGCAGTGAACTGATTGCCTTGTTAGAAAAAGACCTGGACGCCATCATCAAGTGGCAGGACAAGCAGACCGGACTATGGTATCAGGTGATGGACTCACCAGAGCGTGAAGGAAACTATCTGGAATCTACCTGCTCCTCGATGTTTGCCTACGTGCTGCTGAAGGCTTACCGCATGGGCTATCTCGGCGAGAAATATCGCGATGCAGGCATCAAAGCCTACAAGGGTATCATCAAGAACTTCATCAGGGTCAATCCCGACAAGACCATCTCACTGACCCGCTGCTGTGAGGTTGCCGGTCTGGGTCCGGGACTCAGCGACAAGGTGCGGAAAGCCGCTCCGAAGGTGAAGGAAAACCGTCGCCGCGACGGCAGCTATGCCTACTACCTCTCCGAACCCATCCGCGATAACGATGCCAAGGGCGTAGGTCCCTTCATCTGGGCTTCATTAGAAATGGAGGCATTAGGATATACTACGGAAAATGAGTAATGAGAAATGAGTAATGAGAAATTGAGATAATGAGAAATTGAGATAATGAGAATTATGAAGAAAACATTTTTATCCATAGCCACTGCGCTGCTGTCCATGACAGCCGTAGCACAGAGCACTTACGACCTGAATGCGCCATTCGGTTTCTGCACCCGCTCGTCGCGCACCGATGCCACCAGCACCTTCGATTGTGCGGGTGGCGGAATCACTGACTACAGTCAGTATGAAAGCTTTAGTGGGTCTAAAATCACTCTGAAGTCAACTGGGCAGGACATGAAAGCCACTATTCAGAACGCCATCAAGCAGAATAGCGTTGTCGTACTGGATGGTTCGGACGGCGACTTCATCGTATCGGAGAACATCGGAATAACCAACTCCAACAGAACCGTACTGGGTATCAACGGTGCCCGCATCTGCACCAAGTGGCAGGTGACAAGCGAACTGAAACAGAAACTCATCGATGCCGGTGTGCCAAGCATGAGCACCAGTGGAGGCGGCGGTACACTGCCCAACGGACAGAAGGTCAGTGAGGAAGCTGAATACAACACGCGAAAAATCATCATAGAGATGACGGGTGACAACAACGAGAACTACCGTAAGTCGGGCGTCATGTCGTTGTCAGGATGTTCAAACGTCATCGTCCGCAATATCGTCTTCCAAGGTCCCGGCTCTATCGACGTCGGTGGCAACGACCTTATCTCTGCTACGGGAGCCAAACACTGCTGGATAGACCACTGCGCCTTCATGGATGGCATGGATGGCAACTTCGACATCACCCAGAAAGCAGACTTCCACACGGTGAGCTGGTGTGTCTTCAAATACACAGAACGCTCATTCATGCACCAGAACACCAACCTCATCGGCAGCAGCGACAGCGAGTCAGCAGGTTATCTGAACACGACCTTTGCGTTCAACTGGTGGGCTCCCGGCTGTAATCAGCGTATGCCAATGGGACGCGTCGGCAAGATACACATGCTGAACAACTACTATAGCTGCGGAAGCGCAAGCCTCTGCATGAACCCCCGCAAGAACTCGGAGTTCCTCGTTGAAGGCAACTACTTCGCCTCTAACGTGAGGAACTGCTACAAGTCTGACAATGCTACGGCTGTGACATGGGCAGACAACAACGTCATTGCAAACACTTCCGTCACCAAGCCTACTTCTTTCGGCACAACGGTCGTAGTGCCTTACACCTACAGCGTAACAGCAGCAAATGCCGTTCCTGACGCTGTTCAGAACTATGCGGGTGCCACACTGCCTTGGGGTACTGGTGGTGGCGAGGAGACCGGCACCAAGGGTAGCATCTTCTGGCCGATGTCAAGCAATACGAATGCCGAGGTTTCAGAAGGTATTGCCGAATTTATCGAATCAACCAGCGTAACCAACGGAAGCAATCTCGTATTGAATGGCAATGGTACCTACAACAACATTCGCTTCACGCTCTACCAGGCACAAAGCATCCAGACGGAAGCTGCTGATGACAATGCCGTTATCTTTTCGATGACCACTAAGAGTGGCTATAAGTTCAAGGCATCAAGCGTTGAACTCTATGCCTGCAAGGTGGGTACGAATAACGGTATCATGGATGTAGCATGGAAAGATGCCGGCGGCACGACCTCTCTTTTGCAGGCTGTATCGCCTAACCGCAACGATAATGAACACGGGTATTTCTCCTACTATACCAAAGAGATTAGCGCATCATCCACTGCCACAGAAGGCACTTGCTCGTTGATTGTCAACATCTATAATGTCGGTGCATTAAAAGACGGTGCATTACAGAAGAAAGACTTAGGTCTGGCTCAAATTCTCATCAAGGGAACTGTCACCGACAGTGCCACTGGCATCTCTACGCCAGTTGTTATGAGCATGCCGATGGACAACACCTATTATAATATAAAGGGACAGCGCGTAGCAAACCCCACTAAGGGGCTGTACATTGTCAATGGAAAAAAAGTAATTATCAAATAATCATCAAAACATTTAAACAGTATTCGCTTTAGCACTCTTCGTGGAGTGTTAAAGCGATTCAAAGTAATTATGACACAAGCAATTCAGAAAACACTGCGCGATTCAGCGGGCATGCGCTGGACCGCCTTGCTGCTGCTGGCACTGGCCATGTTCTGCAGCTACATCTTCATGGACATCCTCTCCCCCATCAAAGACCTCATGCAGGAGACCCGTGGTTGGGACTCTACAGCTTTCGGCACCATGCAGGGCTCAGAGGTATTCCTCAATGTCTTTGTCTTCTTCCTCATCTTTGCCGGTATCATCCTCGACAAGATGGGCGTACGCTTCACCATGGTGCTCTCCGCTGCCGTTATGTTTATCGGTGCCTGCACCAAGTGGTACGCCGTCAGCGAGAGCTTTGCAGGTAGCGGACTGGAGACATGGTTTACCAACAACCTCAATTACATCCCCGTATTCGACGAGTTAGGTGTCTCACCCTTCTATCAGGGCATGCCCGCCTCGGCAAAGTTTGCTGCTTGCGGCTTTATGATTTTCGGTTGTGGCTGCGAGATGGCAGGCATCACCGTCAGCCGTGGTATCGTGAAGTGGTTCAAGGGCCGTGAGATGGCACTGGCCATGGGTTCAGAGATGGCTTTGGCACGTCTCGGTGTTGCCACCTGCATGATTTTCTCGCCGTTCTTCGCCCGTCTGGGTGGCGTGGTCAGCGTCAGCCGTAGCGTAGCCTTCGGTGTGGTACTGATGTGCATCGCTCTCATCATGACCATCGTCTATTTCTTCATGGACCAGAAGCTGGACGCTCAGACTGGTGAGGCAGAGGAGAAGGACGATCCCTTCAAGGTATCGGATATCGGAAAGATTCTTAGCGACAGCGGTTTCTGGCTTGTTGCCCTGCTGTGCGTATTGTATTATTCGGCTATCTTCCCCTTCCAGAAGTATGCCGTCAACATGCTGCAGTGCAACCTGACACTGGTAGCGCCTGACGCTGACTCTTTCTGGGCAAGTCCTTCTGTCACCATCGTGCAGTATGTCATCATGCTCGTCGTGGCTGCCGCAGGCTTCGCCTCTAACTTCCAGAAGAAGAGTGCCAACAGGTTCTGCCTGTTAGCCGTCAGTATTGCCGCCCTCATCTGCTATTGCTACATGGGCTATATGCGTCAGACGGCTGAGAGCATCTTCGCCGTATTCCCCTTGTTGGCAGTGCTCATCACTCCTATCCTGGGCAGTTATCTCGACCATCACGGCAAGGCAGTCTCCATGCTGGTGTTAGGTTCGCTGCTGCTCATCTTCTGCCACCTGACATTCGCCTTCATCCTGCCTCTCTTCAAGGGCAGTGCTGTGGGAGGCATCATCATCGCCTACGTCACCATCCTGGTGCTGGGAGCATCGTTCTCACTGGTTCCCGCCTCGCTGTGGCCCAGCGTTCCCAAGCTGGTCGATGCCAAGGTTATCGGTTCTGCCTATGCGCTCATCTTCTGGATTCAGAACATCGGCTTGTGGCTCTTCCCCATGCTCATCGGCAAGGTGCTTGACGCCACCAATCCCGAAGGCACCAGTGCTACGGAACTGGACTATACCGCTCCACTGGTCATGCTCGCCTGCCTCGGTGTTGCAGCCCTCATCCTTGGCTTCATCCTGAAAGCCGTCGATAAGAAGAAGGGCATCGGACTGGAACTCCCCAACATCAAGGAGTAAGACACCATTGATGACCCCATACAAAGAGCCCCGATACTCTGGTCGAGTGTCGGGGCTCTTTCATGCTGTTATGCGCTATCGCTTATTTCTTTGCCTTCTCCGACAGACGCTGGAACTCCTTGCGGGCCTTCGCCATCTGCTTCAGGAAAGCGTCGCTGGTGTGCATCTTCGCATAGGCTACGCTGGCAACCAGTCTGCCGGCATCGACGTCACTCTGCCAGTGAGCACCGACAATGACGCGACTTTCACCATACTGATAGCCACGAGCCATAATCTCGTTGGCACGGGCGGGATTGATTTCCATCATCAGCAGAGCAGCACTCCAACCAAGAATGGTATGTCCTGAGGGATAGGAGCCGTTGTGACGCAGTTCATCGTCATCCTGCGGATAGAGCGTTGGCTCATTGAAGCGCATAAAGGGACGACGGCGCATATAATAACGCTTGGGGTTGCTGCCTATTTTCTGCGCTGTCTCCGTACCGTCCAGCAGCACCTTATAGATTTCCGGAGTACCCTCCTGAGTAATCTTCATACCGAAAGCCTCTTCATATTCCGTGAGGATGGTCTCCAAAGAGAATACGGCATCGCGCTTGGCCATTGCTGCACGCTCAGGATGGTTGCGCATCTCCTTACCCCAGAAGTAGCGATGCAGGTCGCGGGCAAAATCGACAGACGTACTATCGGGCGGTGCCGGCAGGAACTTCACCATGTCGGGCATCTCTTCCTTGGTAAAATACGCTTCGCCCTTAGGCTGGGCATGTAATGTGAGACCGTAGCACAGGATGACGGTCAGCATCCACCATGATTTCTTGTTCATACGTTTGATATTTTTGTGTATTTACTCCTTATTATATTTATAGAGAAGCTGGATAGCGAAAACGAACCACCAGCGGCAAGTGGTCGCTGAAGCCCCGCTGATAACGGTAGCCGTTAAAGGTGCGTAGAGGTTTCTCGCCTCCATATTTCTTATCCTCTTCCAGCAGGAACGGTGCATCGTTGATACACGTCTCCTCGACAGCATCCTTCAGTTCCTTGCTCACCAGCACGTGGTCAATGCTCTGCCAGCGTCCCTGATAGCGGTAGGTACCTTTCGCCTTGCCGTGACAGCCCGTAGCAGAGGCGGTGACATTGTACAGTCCGCATTGTTCCAGATAGCACATGGCAGGATCTTTCGCCGTATCGTTGAAGTCGCCACAGACTATCACCTTGGCATTGTCCTTCAGCTGCTGCATACTTGCTGCAATACGGTCAGCTATCAGCTGTCGGTTAGGGCGCGACTTCCGTTCTCCCCCAAAACGACTGGGAGCATGGACCACAAAGACATGCAGCGTGTCGTGCTGGACGGTCTCTCCCTGAACATACAGGACATCCCTCGTGGGACGCATGCCTTCCAACGGGGTGACGCCGAGATAGTCGTAACAGAGGGGGCGGAACGTCGAAGGCTGATACAACAAGGCGACATCGATGCCACGGACATCAGGCGACTGCGTCATCAGGTACGCATAGCCTGCATTCCTCAACAGCGAGCGCCGCGTCAGGTCAAAAAGGCAACTGTCGTTCTCTACCTCGACAAGTGCTACCAAGTCCGGGAAACCTTCCTGCTGACAAGAAAGGATTTCCTGCCCCACATGACGCAGCTTGCGCCAATAGCGGGCAGGAGTCCAATGACGTTTACCGTCAGGCAGCCACTCCTCATCCTGTTTCAGGGAATCGTGCTTGCAGTCAAACAGATTCTCGCAGTTCAGCTCCACCACGGTAAAGGTCTGTGCGACCGACTTACCGCCGAGCAGGAGAGTCAGGACAAGGATGACGACAGCCTTCACGTTACTTAGTGACTCGTTCCAACCACTTCACCATGCCGAACATGACGCCCATGGAGATGAGACAAACGATGAGGAATACCGTCCAGCATTCCCAGATAGGCCACTTGTTATACATGAGTGGACCAATCCACAAGAGCAGGTTTCCGACAGCTGTTGCACCTAACCACAAGCCCTGACAGAGACCCTGCAGGTGCTTGGGAGCCACCTTCGACACGAACGACAAGCCCAGCGGCGAGATAAACAGCTCGGCAACGGTCAGGAAGAAATAGACCACGATGAGCACCCAGGGACCAGCCTTGAGTCCTGCCTTGGCGGCATCACCCAGCGCTTTGAACTCCTCGGCAGAGGGATAGCCCTGCATCATGGAGTATATCGCCAGGAAGAGGTAAGCCATACCGGCAATACCCATACCATAGGCAATCTTTCGCGGTGTGGAAATGGCACGTCCTGCACGTGTCAGTGACGAGAATATCCACATGATAATCGGTGTCAGCACAATGACGAAGAAGGGGTTGACAGCCTGCCAGATTTCAGGAGCAATGGTGTCCGTCACCACGAAGTCGCGTGCAAAATACGACAGCGACATACCGTTCTGATGGAACGAGAACCAGAAGAAGACGGCGATGCCCAGCACAGCAAAGAGGGCAAACATGCGCTGCTTGATTTCCGTAGCCATCGACTGTTTCTCTTCTTCGGTATATTCCACCACCTGTGCAGCCTCCTTCTTACCCGGTGTGGGGAACATGCCGCGCGAGAAGATGAAGATCAGGAGTGAAATCAGCATGGCCACCACTGAGGCGATGAACGAATAGTGGATGCCGGTATTGAAGATGTCGAGATACTGCGAACTGAAAGCAGCGAGGTCGGCAGTAGAGCCTCCCACCTTATTCACCAGTTCGGTCAGGTTCTCCAAGGCCTCGCCCGACATAGAAGCGCCCTCGTTAAGGTACTTATGACAGAGTGCCGGCAGAGCAGCATCATAGGTCAGTCCGTTGACCTGAAGCCACCAAGAGCGCAGCAGAGGAGCAACGAAAGGAGCGATAAGACCACCAATATTGATGAAGACATAGAAAATCTGGAAACCAGAGTCGCGCTGACCCTTGGCAATGCGCAGTGCCTCTTCGCCCTTCTTGGCAGCCTCCGCCTCGAAGTTGTCGTACATCTGTCCTACGATGGCCTGCAGGTTGCCCTTGAACAAACCGTTACCGAAGGCAATGAAGAATAGTGCCACACATGTCAGTGGCAGCAGCCACGAGATGTTTCCCGACGTAGCCAGGATGGGCACCGAGAGAATGACGTATCCCGATGCCATGACGATCAAGCCCGTCATGATGGTACCCTTGTAGTTCTGCGTGCGGTCGGCAATAATACCTCCCACGAGACTCAGCACGTAGATGCCGGCATAGAAACAGGAATAGATGACTCCACTGGTCTCGTCAGAGAGACCGAACTTAGAACAGAGGAACAGCACGAGCACGGCATTCATAATGTAGTAGCCAAAGCGCTCGCCCATGTTGCTGAGGGCGGCTTGCAGCAGCCCTTTAGGATGATTTTTGAACATAGTTTTTAATTATTTGATTTTATCGTTTTTAGTTCTGATGATATCGAAGAGCCACGTTGCCTTGACGACAATCTGTCCGAAGTTGCTTCGTCCGAAGAAGTCGCTCTTGGTGTTGTTAAAGAAGTCGCCCAGTCCGTAATAGTAACGTCCCTCAACCATGAAGTGACCAAGTTTTGGCATCGATACCTCCACGCCTGCACCGGCCACGATGCCATAGTCGAACTTTCGCTGTACAGGCAGCGAGTCCTGTGCTACCACCTTCGACGAGCGTTGCGTCTGGGTTTCGGCATCTTTCACCAGATTGCTCTTCACCGATTCGCCAAGATACGTTCCTATCTGCGGACCCAGTACGATGTATCCCTGCAAGCCTTTGCGCTCACGTCCCCATCCCATGCGTGCCAGGAGGGGTATCTGCAGGTAGGTCATGCGCCGTTCATAGCGCAGGGCATCGCTCTTCGTCGGGTCACTCTTATAGAACACCTTGTTGCCGTCGAGGTCGCGGATGTCCTCTTTCCATCCTGTCTGTGTGATATTCACCTCAGCCTGTAGGGAACAGATGCTCTTGAAATACTTCTCACAGGTGTAGCGCACCGTCACTCCTGCCGTCATTCCTCCCAACCGGCTTTGCGGTACTTCAGGAACAAAACCCACATTGCTCGACACATAGCCGCCACTGAAGCCTATTGCCAAGTCGGTACGGTATTCGCCGACCTGTGCACGTGTTGATAAAGGTAAAAAGGTAAAAAGGTAAAAAGGTAAAAAAACTTTTACCAGCCATAATACTTTATTGTATATGCATATATACTTATTCATTTTTTACTTTTTTACCTTTTTACCTTTAAAAATTAATGGTTTCTATACGGTTGTCGGGGCTATAGTGGACCAGATAGATGGCCTTGTTCTGCAGTCCTCCGTTGCCTACACGTTCAAAGTGCAGCGGTGTCTGCAGGGGTGCATAGCCCACCGTTCCTGCCGTACCCGTAAAGTGATTGCCGTACAGGTGCAGTCCCTTAATCATAAAGAATGCATGGTCGAAACCTGTGGCAGCAAAGCGCTGCGGATAGCTCTGCATGTCCTGATGGAAATTCCAGCGGTACTTCTTCTTGAAACTTTCAACGCGTGACGACAGCGGACTCATATAGTACGTCGAGGGAATGTAGGTGTCGAACTTATACATGTTGTCCAGCTGCTGACGGGTATATTGCAGCCATTCGGGGTAGCCGAAGACCGATATCTGCAGTCCGGGCATGGCGACCTTCAGACCGCTCAACTTGGCAAATGCCACGTTCATCTCCGTCTGTCTGCTGGTGTTGAGCACCACGACGTTACGGCTACTGATGGAGAAGCACTCCCTGAAGTCCTTCTCGCTGGTTCGCAGGTTGGTCAGCGAATAACTCACACCGTCCTGATCCATCTTGCGGCGCAGGGTCGTGACAAAGCCTCCCTTGGTACTCGTCGAGTCATTGCAGTCGATGATGATGAGGTGAGCATCCTTGAAACGCTGTACGAAACGCTGCGTATAGGCATGGTTCAGGGTGTATCCGTTCTGGAACACCTGGAAGACGTTGGGGTTCTCCATCGCGTCACCCGCACTGATGCTAAAGGGTATCAGCAGACGGATGTTGTTCTTCTGCACAAAAGCCGACAGTTCCTTCACCTGCTTGCTGTACAGCGGACCGATTATCAGGTCGCACTTGGCAGCATAGGGGTCGCGCAGCACTTGCTGCAGGTCGCCATCCTCCGGGACGTTCCATGCCCGTACGTCAGTAGAGATGCCGTTGACCTTCAGACTGTCGCACGCCATCAGCACGCCACGGTAGTATTCTAACATGCGCTTGCCGTCGCCGTTCTGCGTGTGCAGGGGCAGCATGACACCCACGCGAATCTCACGATAGCGTATGTCTGTTCCCGTAACGACGGGACGGGTAGGCATCTGCGGCTGAGGAGTTGCCGAGGGGGCAGGCTGTTTAGCGGTCGTTGTTGCTGAAGGATAGGGAATCTTGATGTAGTCGCCCTTCTTCAGCTCGTAACCCGGAGTATTCATCTCCGGATTGGCAGCAATGAGTTCCTGGATGGTAAGACCGTTTGCACGGGCAATACCGAAGATGGTCTCCTTGCGTTTCACCTGATACAGTTCCTTGAATGACTGCGCCTGTGCCAGCACACTGTCAGTCAGCAGAAAGCATGTTGCCAGTAAGAAAAAATATCTTAATATTCGTGTCATAATCGTCAATTTTTCTGTTTTGCGCTACAAAATTACGAAATAATTCATAATTCATAACGAATAAATGCATAATAATTTGTAATTTTGCACAAATTAAGCGCATATGAAAATAAAAAATCGAAAAATATGGGTCCTTTTAGTGACCTGTCTGATGACAACAAGTGCTTTTGCCGACATCAATCTGCAGGCTGTCTATATGAAAGACAACGTAGAGACTACCACGTCTGAGAACTTCACGGCAGAGGCCCCTCTGCATGTCCGTTTTCTGTCCAACGCCTCCAGTCTGGACCCCGAGGCTCAGCTTGAGTGGCACATCACCAACAAGGCGACGGGTTCCAACATCACGCGTTACGACGAGAACATCGAGTTAGACTTCACGGAGGCTGGCGAGCACACCATCAAGCTGCAGGTACGCCAGGACGACATGATAGTCGATGAGGACGTCATCATAGTCACTATCAGCGAGAGCCATCTGGAGATGCCCAATGCCTTCTCGCCCAATGGCGACGGCATCAACGACCTCTATAAAGCCAAGTCGAACCATAAAAGTATTGTGGAGTTTCACGCGTACATCTTTAATAGGTACGGTCAGAAGCTCTACGACTGGACCGACATCAACGGTGGCTGGGACGGCACGTCGCATGGCAGTCCCGTGAAGGACGGTGTCTATTTCGTCTATGTGAAGGCCCGTGGTGCCGACAACGTGGAGTATAACATCCGCAGAGACGTCAACCTGTTGCGCAACTTCAACGAGTTAGAGAATGGCAATGGAAAATGAGAAGATGATCAACGTCTGGGGAGCGCGTGTCCACAATCTGAAGAACATCGACGTCACCATTCCCCGAGACTCGCTGACGGTCATCACCGGACTGAGCGGCAGCGGCAAGTCCAGCCTGGCCTTCGACACCATCTTTGCCGAGGGACAGCGCCGCTATATTGAGACGTTCTCTGCCTACGCCCGCAACTTCTTGGGAGGCATGGAGCGTCCCGACGTGGATAAGATTACCGGACTGTCGCCCGTCATCAGCATCGAACAGAAGACCACCAACAAGAATCCGCGTTCCACCGTGGGTACTACGACCGAGATTTACGACTACCTGCGACTGCTCTTTGCCCGTGCCGGCAAGGCATACAGCTACATGACGGGCGAGCCGATGGTGAAATATACCGAGGAGAAGGTCATCGACATGATCATGCACAACTATGCCGGACGGAAGATTCTCATTCTGGCACCGGTGGTGCGTGGCCGTAAGGGACATTATCGTGAGCTCTTCGAGAGTCTGCGCCGCAAGGGTTATCTGCATGTCCGCATCGACGGTGATGTGCAGGAGATGACTCGCGGCATGAAGGTGGATCGCTATAAGACGCACGACATTGAAGTGGTCATCGACAGATTAGAGGTGAGAGGTGAGAAGCCTGAGGCAAGCAGCGAGCGACTGAAGAAGTCGGTACAGATGGCCATGAAGCAGGGCGAGGGCCTTATCATGGTGATGGACTACGACACGGGAGCCGTCAAGTTCTTCTCCAAGCGCCTCATGTGTCCTACGACGGGCATTTCCTATAGCGACCCTGCCCCCAACACGTTCTCGTTCAACTCGCCGCAGGGTGCCTGTCCGCGCTGCAAGGGACTGGGATACATCAACGAGATAGACCTCGACAAGGTCATTCCCAACCGCAAGCTGAGCATTCACGAAGGTGCCATCGTTCCTCTGGGAAAATACAAGAACCAGATGATCTTCTGGCAGATTGACGCCATCCTGCACAAGTACGACTGCGACCTGAAGACCAAGATGACGGACATTCCCGAGGAAGCCCTCAACGAGATACTCTATGGCTCGTTGGAGACTGTGCGCATCGACAAAGAGGTAGTGCATACGTCCAGCGACTACTTTGTCGATTTCGACGGTGTGGTGAAGTATCTGCGCTCTGCTATGGAGAGCGATGATGACGAGCCGGCGGCACGCGGCACCATGAGTTTCAAGTCCGACAAGTGGGCAGACCAGTTCCTGGCGGAGTGCCAGTGTCCTGAGTGTCACGGTCAGCGTCTCAACAAGGAGGCGTTGTCCTACAAGATTGCCGACAAGAACATCTCCGAACTCGCCAACATGGACCTCGCCGAACTGCGCCAGTGGCTCGACGACATAGAAGGCGGAGCCCCTGCAGCCAGCGGTTCTTCCCCTGTGGTCAGCGGTTCACCCGCTGACACCCCCCTCCGCCTCGACCACCAGCAGCAACAGATAGCCGCTGAAATACTAAAGGAGATACGCACCCGTCTGGACTTCCTCTTGGAAGTCGGTCTCGACTATCTCGCCCTGAACCGTCAGTCCGCCAGTCTGTCGGGCGGTGAGAGTCAGCGCATCCGTCTGGCCACACAGATAGGCTCGCAGCTGGTCAACGTGCTGTACATCCTCGACGAGCCCAGCATTGGTCTGCACCAGCGCGACAACGACCGGCTGATAGCCTCGTTGAAGGAGTTGCGCGACTTGGGCAACACCGTCATCGTCGTAGAGCACGACCGTGACATGATGCTTCATGCCGACTACGTGGTCGATATCGGTCCGAAGGCTGGCCGTAAAGGTGGCGAGGTGGTGTTCCAGGGCACCGTCGAAGAGATGATGCAGGCCAATACCATCACGGCACAGTACCTGAACGGACAGCAGCGCATCGAGATACCTGCCACCAGACGGAAAGGCAACGGCCACAGCCTCGTGCTGAAGGGCTGCCGTGGCAACAACCTCAAGAATGTCACTGTGGAGTTCCCTTTGGGAAAACTCATCCTCGTCACCGGCGTATCGGGCTCGGGGAAGTCAACACTCATCAACGAGACGCTCTACCCCATCCTCTCCAAGCATTTCTATCGCTCGCTGCAGGCACCGATGCCTTACGACTCGATAGAAGGGCTGGAGTATATCGACAAGGTGGTGAACGTCGATCAGACGCCCATCGGACGCACACCGCGCAGCAATCCTGCCACCTATACCGGTGTGTTCAGCGACATCCGCTCGCTGTTCGTCCATCTGCCCGAAGCACAGATTCGCGGCTATAAGCCCGGACGCTTCTCGTTCAACGTCAAGGGCGGCCGCTGCGAGACGTGCGGTGGCAATGGCTACAAGACCATCGAGATGAACTTCCTGCCCAACATCCAGGTACCTTGCGAGACTTGTGGCGGCAAGCGCTATAACCGTGAGACCTTAGAGGTGCGCTTCAAGGGCAAGTCCATTGCCGACGTGCTGGACATGACCATCAACCAGGCGGTGGAGTTCTTTGAGAACGTTCCCGACATCCTGCGCAAAATCAAGACCATTCAGGACGTAGGCTTGGGATACATTAAGTTAGGACAGCCCAGCACTACGCTCAGCGGTGGTGAGAGTCAGCGTGTGAAACTGGCCACCGAACTGTCGAAGCGCGACACGGGCAAGACGCTCTACATCCTCGACGAGCCGACTACGGGTCTGCACTTCGAGGACATCCGCATTCTGATGGACGTGCTGCAGCGACTGGTGGATCGCGGCAATACGGTGGTGGTCATCGAGCATAATCTCGACGTCATCAAACTGGCAGACCACATCATCGACATGGGGCCTGAGGGTGGACGCGGCGGTGGTACGATACTCGCCACGGGCACTCCCGAACAGGTTGCCAAGAGCAAGAAGGGCTTTACGCCGAAGTTCCTGAAGGAGGAACTGAAACGATAGTTTTTTAGAAACTATAGAGACTATAGCTCTTATAGTCCTCTGATTCGTTTTCTCAGCGGCTTGAACACAGGCCGCAGCACCATGCTGCACACCAGCGAAGCCACCACCAGACAGAGGAATATCACAATCGGATAGCGCAACGCATAGATCTGGTTGCCCCAGATGTAATAGTAGAAATAGTGGATGAGCCAGATGTTCGTGGAGTGTCTGCCTAAGAATGCCAGTGTGCCGTGCAGCCACTGGGGCCACCGCAACACTAACAGCAGGGGAATGAACAGCAGGATAAAGGGCACGCCCAGCAGACTACTGGCTCCCGCCAGCATCTTCAGCAAGCATAGCAACAGCAGCCAACAGGCTATCTCCCATTGCGGACGGCATGCCAGCCGACTCGTCAGCCGTCTGATCCATCCATACTTCACCGCCAGCACTCCCATGCCAAAGAGGAACAGGATGGACAGGAAGTTCAGCAGCGTCAGCACGCCGGGGAAAGGCCACACGTCGGTAATGGGGACAAAGGTCGTCAGCAGATACACTGCGACGTATAGCAGTCCCAGTCCACACGCCCATGCAGCGTTTTGTCGCTTGCTGCCCGCCATGCTGTGACGGATGAGGTATTCTGCCGACAGTGTCGTCAGCACGTAGGGCAACAGAAACCACCACGCTCCGTTGTAGCTGTAGCTGACCGCCGTTGCGTTCAACAGCAGCGTCAGTCCGTCGCCCGGATATCGCTCGGGATTCACCCAGCAGCCTAATGGGACGAATACCAGGAACACCAGCCAGAAGTTGGCCATCAGTGCCAGTGCCCGCCGACCGCCCTGCAGGCGGCTGTCGGCCTTCCACGTGGCTGCCAGTCCGTAGCCTCCCAAGAAGATATAGATAGGTACGCAGGCGGACGCAATCCTCGTCAGCGAATACACCAGCGGCTGTCCGTTCACATACGTCAGCCAATAGTCCAGCTGCTGCACCGTCTCTTCATTGGAGAACAGGTGCAGCCACAGCATCATCAGTATCGCCAGTCCCTTCAGCTGTCGTGTGTCACTCTTCGTCATGGGCTGCAAAGGTACTGATAACTGACGGAATAACCAAAGGAAAACGACATTTATTTTCTCAGAAGCCTATTCTGGGACGCTGGCGGGGAACCTCGATGGGTACGATGTCCTCTGAGGTAAGCAGCCGCAGTCCCGACTTATCCGTGGGCTGTTGCCTGACACAACGGGCAGCATGCTGGATGTAGATGCGCTCCAGCAGGTTGGCAACGAAGCGTGCATTGCCCCATGTCTGCGGGTTGCGCACCTGATAAGCCTGCGACAGCGTGCGGCAGTATTTCTCCCAGGCATCAGTGGTGAACTGATACTCATAGTCCTGCACGCGGCAACGGGTAATCTCCATCAGCTCGTCAACAGAAAAGTCCTGAAACTCAAACTTATTGGGGAAGCGCGACTCCAGTCCCGGATTGAGCTCCAGCAGTCGCTGCATGGGTTCCTTATAGCCGCACAGCACCACCGCCATGTCGCGCTGCGCCTCGTCGGACAAGATGCTCATCAGCAACTGTAAGACCAACTTCCCCGGGTCGTTCTCGTTCTTCCCGTTCAGCAGGTACGCCTCGTCTATCATCAGCACACCGCCTTTTGCCATTTCCACCACCTGGCGCACGGAGCGTTCCTCGTCACCCCACAGTGTTCCGATGAACGTTCCACGGTCGCACACCACCACATGTCCTTTCGACAGCGCTCCAACCTGACGTAAGAGCGAACCGAAAATCTTGCAGACCGTGGTCTTTCCCGTTCCGGGACGTCCGAAGAAGACGCTATGCAGCGAGATCTCATGCTGCTTGCTGTCAGGAAACTGCTGCGCAAGCAGTTTGTTGTAGTTGGTCAGCGCCACCAACTCATCCATACGTCGCTTGATGTCGTCACATCCCACCAGCTTGTCCAGTTCTTCACGCGGATTGGCGATAGGACGCAACACCTCCACCTTCACGCTGACGGCGGTGTTCTGCTCTATCTCTCCGTCGGGTATCGAGACGTCATCGACGCTGGAGTCTTCATCTTCTGAGTTTTCCGACAAATCGTCGTCCTCATCGTCAGCACTATCCTCATCATCCTCCAGGGTATCCTCGAGTTCTGCCAGAATACTATCCTCCCTCGATGGGGGCTCCAGAGTTCCATTGATGAAGTCGTCCAACAGCCGGTCGAACCTATCTTCCTTGTCTTCCGGTATGGGTTTCGGTGCTGTCGGCATCTCGCTTTCCTCCAATTCGGCATCCAGCTCGCTGTCGAGAGAGGCAGAAAAAAAGATACGTCCACGCAGACCGTAGTCCACATTCACCCGTGCACGGCGGTGTCGCAAGTCTCTAAAGCCCTCGAAGACCCTGATGTTATTCGCCTCCCAGACATCCTCCAAGTCATCGGCATTGGTAATCCGGGCCTCCGTCAGCAACACGCCATAGATGCTGAGGTCGAAATGACACAGTTCCAGTCGCCGTTGCATCAACATCATCGTCTCCCTCAGCTTCCACACCATACTGTCGCGAGGCTCCTGTCGGGGGTTCAGGATGACCGGTTCGATGCTTTCACTCTCCTCATACGTCGGCTTGTCCTTTCCCTTGTAGCAATCGACGCACACCACCACCATATTCTCCTCGCTGACATATACATAGACGTCCTTTCCCGGGAGGTAAGGCTCTACGCCGATTTTCGATTCCGAATAGACGGCATAGTTCACCGCCATGGCCTCCATGTGTTTCCAGATGGAAAACCTATCTTGTTTCTTAAAGTCCTTAATAAGTCTGTTCGAATTTCGCATAATTCTTCATAATCAATACACACGTAATATAATATAAAAAGGTATCACGTCCCCCACCGTCTGAGGGACACAAGAGTAACAGGCACAGTGCCGAGGCACCAGCCCGTGGTATCCATAGAGTTCATCTTGTGAGTAAGACTACCCTATCACATCACCCGACTCATTTGTAGCAATAAGTCAAAGACCACAACAGCGAGGAAAGAGTGAAAGCATGCTTTCATGCTCTTTCGAGCGCCAAGGTCTTCGAGACGAAGTCTCAAAGAACGAGCGAGCCGAGAGCAGAGCCAAGCTTGCTTAAGCTTTGCCGAGGCGAAGCCGTTGTTCGAGACGAAATCTCAAAGAACGCTCGGAACGACAAGATACAATCCGCCCGACGATTCACAGACTCGTTGTCAACTACGCCTTAGAACCGCTCGGCATCTGACCGTGTTCATTGTCATTACGTTCATTCTTTTTTGCTACAAATAATTGATTGTGTTTTGTGATAGAATTATGCTTTATGCAATATTTCGGCTGCGAAGTTACGCAAGTTTTTCGAATCCTCCAAACTTTTTCACCTTTTTCTTTCGTGACATCTCGTCATTTCGTTGTCTTGATTGTGAACCAATGGTCATCCCAACAGGCGCACAGGCTGCTGTAGAGGAGTAAGAAAACCTCTCCGCCACATTGTTGACGGAGAGGCTGTGTTGTTATCCTTTACTTAATACCTATTGTTTATGCTTACTCAGCACCGCCCTGGCTGACACCGCCCTCGTTCAAGGGGATGTTGCCGCCAGTAATCTCGATGGTGACAGTGGCACTCACTGCGGGGTTGTCCTTCGAGGTGCAGGTGATGGTCACGGTGCCGTTCTTAATCGGGGTGAGCACACCGTTGGCATCGATGGTGGCCAGTGTGGTGTCGTCCACACTCCAGGTCACGTCGGTCTCGGTGATATAGGCAGGTGTGAACACAGCACCCAATTGGTAGCTGGCACCCACG